>JANLQP010000057.1:0-38867 GCA_031367895.1 Hyphomicrobiales bacterium | reverse complement strand
ATATCCGCCGGTTTCAGCGCGCCCTGCTCGGTACCATCCTTGGAATAGTCGATCACGAGCAAGTCGTGGTCTGACGCAGCGGCGCGGGCGATGTCGAGCTTTTGCAACTGATAACCCCAGCTGCGCGCCGTCCCGAGAAGGCCGGTCAGCGAAGTGCCGCCCTGTTGTGCGGGGCGGGTAGGACTTGCTGGCGTCGCTGCCGGCATGGCTGGGCCTCGCGGAGTTGCGGGGGTGGCCGGGTTGGTCACCAGTGCAGGCTTAACCTCGTTGCCAAAGCCTTTGGCGCCGGCCGACGGCGCCGTGCCGATACTGCGGCGGCCGGCAAGGAAGCCGACACCAGCGGCAACGACCGCGAGCAGGAGGATCCAGGGTAGTACGTCGTTCATCAGGGGCACTCGCGAAAGTTCATGGGCCATGACAATAGGCACATGGCGACGGAAGGGGGATAAGTCGAGAGATCGGCACCGGAATGAGCTGCATCCGGGCGTGGATGAATCAGCGGCGTGCGGCGTTATCGAGGCGTCGGTGGCGCCTCCGTCGGCGAGGCAACCGAGAGATCGCCGAGATCGCGGCCGGTGACGTGAAAGAGGAAGCCTTCGGCTTCGCTTGCCCGCCGCGCAATCGCGATCTTGGTCGCCTCATTGAGGTACTCGACGACGAGAATGCGGCGGCCGGCCCGTTTCGCCTGCCGGAGATAGCGCAGCGACGACGCGACGTTGCCGCTGTCGTTGCGGCCGGCATTGTGGTCGATGCCGAAGTAGAGGTCTTCCTTGCCGATGCCGTCGATCGCCTCCAGCACAGACTTGCGCGCGACCAACTCCTCGGCGTTCTGCATGATGACCAGAAACTGCGGGTTGTCGGCGCGGGCAGCGGTGGCGAGGCGGCGGATGAACTCGGCCATCAGCGGTTCGGCGTCGGGTTTTTCCTTGGCCCACTCGGAATGCACATCGGCACGATCGATGTAGATGCCATCGAAACCGGCAGCCTTGATGCGTCCGAGATAGCTGTCGGGACCATCGATGATGATGCGCTGCCACTCGGGGAACCAGAAGCGGACGAGGTAGTTGCCCTCCCACTCGAGGTTCAGCGCGCCGAGCCACGCCGGCTTCGTCGCGGGCTCATACCAAGCCTGGTCCCAGTAGAAGCGATAGCGCTCCGCCTCCCCGATCGAGAGGTAGGCGAGCACCAGGCGGCGGCCGCCGTCCGGCTTCTTCTTGGCGAGGTCGAGGAGATCGGGCGAGAACTGGTGCACGAAGCGGCGGCCGGCCGACAGCGCGTGATCGATCACGACGAGATCGAGCGGGGAGGCGGCGATTTCGGGGAACCGCAGCAGGCGGAGCTGATAGCCCCAGCTGCGGACGCCGTCGAGGAGATGCCGGCGCTGCTCGCCAGCAGTGGGGGGCTTAGGCTTGGCTTTGGCCGCGGGTGGCTGCACCTCGGTGCTCCAAGGGGCGGTGAACTGAGCAGCGGCGGGAAAAGCGGCGACGGCGATCGCGAAGCATACGGCAGCGGCAGACGCGGCGACGGCGAAGCGTCGGGCGCTCAAAAGCCGGCCGATGCACTTTGATACCGCCATGTCCGCCGACCGTAAACGAGCACCAAGGCGGCGCCACGGCCGACTCGAAATGCCTTCCAAAAGCAAGGCTCTGTTTGACGCTTGCGGTGCCCCTGGTCAAGCTGGTGTGGTGCCGTGCAATTACCGACCAGAAATTGCGGCGGGTTCTTCGTCGGTAATTGCGCGACAAGCACCACACTAAGCCAATGGTTCCTCGAGTGTCCCTGATGTCTCGCAATTGCCGAGAGCGGTCGCTGCAATGTCGTCGGCGATTGCGAGACGGCACACGAGGCAGGTATTGTGGGCCTTTCTGACCGTGAGATCACAGCAAAATGAAGACCCCAGCTTCAAGGCCTGCATCGATCACCGCGCCGGGCGCTCGGTCCACCGGCGCCAGCACGCACGAATACATCGATGATCCCCGCAATGCGGCAATCCTGATCTCGATCAATGACCGGCTGGTTCCGCGGCCGGAGGCAACCGTTTCGGTGTTCGATTCAGGCTTCATCCTGGGCGATGGCGTCTGGGAGGGCCTGCGTCTGACGAATGGCGGCATCCCGTTCCTCGATCAGCACATGGAGCGGCTCTACGAGGGTGCCCGCGCGATCTACATGGATATCGGGCTCTCGCCCGACGCGATGAAGCAGCGGCTGTTCGATTGCCTCAGAGCGAACACAATGCACGACGGCGTGCACATCCGGCTGATGGTGACACGCGGCGTCAAACGGACGCCCTATCAGGACCCACGCGTCACGATCGGCCCGCCGACGGTGGTGATCATTCCGGAGTACAAGACGCCGAAGCCCGAAGTGGCGATGCGCGGGCTCAAGCTGTTCACGGTGCACGTGCGGCGAACGGGGCCGGATCAGCAAGACCAGAAGCTGAATTCACATTCCAAGCTGAACTGCATCCTCGCCTGCATCCAGGCGGCACAGGCCGGCGCCGACGAAGCGTTGATGCTGGACCCGCAAGGCAACGTCGCCACCTGCAACTCGACGCATTTCTTCATTGTGCGCCGCGGCGAGGTCTGGACCTCGGGCGGCATGTATTGCCTCGGCGGGATCACGCGCGGCAACGTGCTGCGCGCGGCGCGCGAGGCGGGGATCCCGACGTATGAGAAAGACTTCTCGTTGGTCGATGTCTATGGCGCCGACGAGGCGTTCGTGACCGGTACGTTCGCAGGCCTGACGCCGGTGATCGCGGTCGACGGGCGGCGCCTCGGGCATCCGACGCGGCCGTTGGCGGCACATGCGGACGGCGGCGCGGCCGGTCCGGTGACGCGAAAGTTGGCGGGACTCTACAAGGCGCTGGCGGCGCGGGAGATGGTGCGGGCGTAAGGCGCGCAAGCACGCTCCTCGCGTGCTGACGACTTGTCGCTACTTTTACCCGAACAGCTTCAGCTGTTTCTCGTCCTGGCCTTTGGTCTCGTAGGCGAGCTGCTCGATGCGGTCGAACGGCACCTGCTCGGCCTGGATCAACGAGCGCTGTGCCTTCAACGAACGCACGAGGCCTTCCTGCACGAGATGGAACTCGCCGACGGTCTGGCCCGGCAACACGGCAGCCGCGTCGAGGCCGGACTCGCTCTGGAATGCGGCCTTCAGCTTCTTCAGGGCCGTATCCTCACGCACGCGGCCGATGAACCAGCTCGTGATCTGGTCGCGGCTCTTGTAGTCGAGATCGCCCGGCGACTGCGTGGCCAGCATGATGCCGAGGCCGGCCGACCGGGCGCGTTTCAGGAGGCTCTGCAGCGGCTCGGCGGTCGCGGGCTTGGCGTTCGCGGGAATGTAGAGGTCCGCCTCGTCGAACATGACGACGGCCTGCAGCTGATCGTTCGGGTTGCGCTGACAGAAACGCAAAGCCTCGGAGAGGAACTGCGAAACCCAGAACAGGATATTCTCGTTGTCGCCAAGGAAGCCCGTGTAGATGATCGAGAGTCGCGTGCGGCCATCGTGCCGGGCGAATTGTCCGCGCCCGAGCAGTGCGTCCATGCGCAGCGCTTCGCCGCCGCCTTCGAACAGCGACGAGTTGCGGTGGCGGAGCGAATCGAGCTGGCCGATGAGATCGCGCCGAATCTTGCCCGACGGATCCATCCGCTGCGTCAGATCCGTGAGTTCGACGTCCTCCTCCTCGAGCAGATGGATGAGGTCGCCGAGCATGACGGCACGGCTGTAGCGGGCGCCAAGAATGCGCAATGCGACCGAGAGTGTTCCGGACTGCTTCTGGTGGGTCGCCGAATTTTTCAGATGCAGCATGTCGCCGAGCGCTGCTGCAGAAAGATTGGCGAGCAGCTGTTGTTCGTGTTCGGGCAACTCGTTGATGCCGGTCGGCAGCAGCGTGATCGAGATGGGGCGGCCGGACGCGCGTCCCGGCGTGTAGACGGCGACATCGATCGAGTCGGCGAGTTTCTCGCGCTCGCCGCGGCGGTCGCTCATCTCGCTGTCGTTGGCGCGCCAGACGTCCGGGTTGGCGTAGGAGCAGAGATCCCCCTTGCGGTCGATCAGCACCGCCGGGATGCCTTTCAACAGCAATTGCTCGATCAGCGACAAGGCGAGCGTCGTCTTGCCGGAGCCCGAGCCGCCGAGCACGGCTGCGTGGCGCTTCAAGACGTCCTTGTTGAGCGTGATCGTCTTCGAGCGTCCACCGATCTCGCGGCCGGCGAAGATACTCGAATTACCGCTGCCGTTCTCGTCGAGGATGACGGAAAGCGGGAGATCCGGCTCATCGGGATCGCTTGCTTCAGACGGAGCCGGTGGTGGTGCGCCGAGTGCGTCGAACTGGCCCCAACCGGACCAGTCTGCTGGCTGATTGGCGGGAGGCTGGCTCTGGCCGCGATTGGCGCTGGCGCGTGCAGCGGCTGGTACGGGAAGCGCGGTCGCAGAGGCAGCCTGCGTGTTGTCGATGCGCAAGGTTGGCCGCGCGAGCAGATCGAGCCGCAGCAACTGGATCAGCGACGCGATGCTGGAGAGCAGCTTCGCCTGCTCGAACCAGACGGAAAAGCCCGGATCGTTGCGATGCCGCGCATGGAACTCGCGCACGGTCATCATGCGTTCCCAGTCCGGGATCGGCACCAGGATCGAACGGCCGCCTTCGTCGCGGAACTTGCGGAAGGCTTGCGCGGTCTGGTTCTTGCGGTTCGGCGGGAAATCCGAGGCGCGCAGCATGAACGCGGTCTTGCCGGAAACGGAGGTGAGCACGCGTTCGATCTGACGCTTCAAGCCGCCGCCTTGCGTCGGGCGATTGCAAATGAAGATGCGCGCGTCCTGCGTCAGGCCCGAGGCGTGCGTCACCGTGAAGTCCATCGCGGCAACATCGTCGGGGAGCGACAAGCGGTTCTGCGTCAGCTTCATGCCCGGACCCCATTCGTCCCGGGCGAGGGCGACCGCGTTCAAGAGCACACCAATGAGCGCCTGATCGTCGGCCGGCATCTCGGCTTCCGAGCCCGACTGGAATCGTTCCCACAACTCGCGGAAATCGATCGCGTGGGTGTCTGCGGCGTCAGTGGCGTCGCCAGGATCGGACGCAATGCCGAAGCCCAACGCGGCGGCGAGCGTCGAAATGAAGGCATTGCCTGTCGTTGGTCCGCCAACAGGTTCCGGCGCATCGTCCGGCTCGCCCGCGACCTTGGATTTGACGCGGTTCTGTGCGTGTTCTAGCAGGCGACGCGTCGAAAGGCCGCCGAATTCTTCGAAAAACTCCGGGCCGAAATACTGCGCGGGATCGGGATAGTTGCCGCCGAACTGGCGGTGATGCTCCAGGCGCTTGCCGATGATGAGGCGGGCTTCCTGGGTGCTGCGGCTTTCGAGCAGCGCGACAGGTCCGGATTTCTCGATGCGGTCGATGTAGGACTGCGCGAGGACGCCGCGCACCTGGTCGTAGAAGTCGCCGAGGCAGGAAATGACGATCATCGCGGTCGGTACGCGATTGGCGATCTGGATCAGATCGCGCACGGCCTTCTGGAAGCGTTCGTCGGCGTTGTCGAAGAAGCGCAGATCCTCGACCTGATCGATGCAGAAGACGAGGGCCGCCTTGTCGACCGACCACGCGAGCTTGCCGAGACTCTCTATGATCTCGAAAGCGCGGCCGTCGCCGGTATTGGGATCGAGCGCGCCGACAGCCTGCGCGGAAAGGTCGTTCAGTGCGCGGCCTTGCAGATACTGGCGGATGCGCTGATCGATTCGCGGATCGGAACGCTGCAGATAGAGCAGTGCGCGCACGATGTTGACGTCGAGTTCCTGATCCGCGAACTTCGGGCTCGCGACGATGTCGTCGGCCAGGTTCATCACGAAGCGTGCAAGGCCGGCTTCGTCGAGTTGCGCCTCGCGGAGTTGGGCGAGATCGTCGGCTGGAAGTGCGCCCGAGTCCGCGACGAGCTTGTTCGTCAGCCGCGTCAGCGCGCTCGTTTGATCCTTGCCGTCGGGATCGTAGGGCTTCTCGAACGAGTTGATCAGGCGGCGCAGATAATAGTCGGCGTAGCTCGCGACGTCAGGCGTCATCTGCGCGTAGCCGAAGTAGGCCTTGCCGGAGCGATGCGATGCGGTCCTGAGCGCGCGCAAGAGATGCGTCTTGCCGGCGCCCGATTGGCCGTGAAACAGCAGAATGCGCGCTTGCGTGCCGGCCTGCTTGCTGGTCGTTACGGCGTTGAGCAGCGCGTTGAACTTAGCGCGCGCGGACTTGTGCACCAGATCCACATCGAACGGATCGGCACGCCAGAGGTCATCCTCCCAGGTGATCGAATGCTCGAACGCCTGCGCGAGTTGCTCGGCGGCGGCCACCTGATCGACATCGGTCTGCAACGGCATGGGCTTCATGTTCCTTGGACGCAGACGGGCAGTCACTCTTCGACTCGGACGTAATGCCAGACGGTGTTCTTGTAGCTGACCGCCGAAGCCTCGACGGTGGCGAGCTTGGCTTTGTCTTTGAGGTCGGCGTTGACGAGGACGATTAGTCCGAGGCGATGCGTTTCGACCAACATGGCCTTGAATTCGATCTCGGTGACGCCCCACTCGGGATGACGTTCGAGAATCTTGCCCCAGACCAGCGAGATGAAAGCGCGGCGATTGCCCGGCCAACCTTCGGCAGTGGCAGCAGCGGCAGCCTTGACGGCGCGCGCGAAACCTTGCGGATCGGGGCGTTGCTGACGCGGCGCAACAACGGGCGCTGCTTGCGGCAGCGGTGGTGCAGGCGGCGAAACAGCCGCGGTTTTGCCTGCGTCTTCGGATGCCGACGTCGTGGCGGAGCCGCGCTTCGCGGCGGACGCATCTGGCGCGGTTTTGCTTGCGCCTTCGGATGCCCACTTCGCATCCGGCGCTTGGTTCTTCGCTGGTGCCGGCACGGCGCCTTCGAGGAAGTGCGCGATAATGCCTGAGCGAAGCTGGCCGATGTCGGAGCGCTTGGCGCCGACGGCTTCCATGGCGAGGCCCGCGACGAGGCGCGCATCGGTGCGGAAATCGCGCGGCTTCGTCGAGAGCTGGCCCGCGAGCAGGCGGCTGGCCTTTGCCGAGAGCGCGGACTTGGCGCCGAGCTCGCTCTTGATCTGATTGCCGAACGCGCGCTCGAGCGCCACGAGGGCGAGCGCCTGCCGGATGCGCGTCGTCGAGGCCTTGCCCTTGATTTTGAGCTTCCAGTGCTGCTCGACGATCAGCGCCGCGAGGCTGTCGACTTTCGTCAGCGCCTTGAGGCGCGATGCGGCCGTTCCCTGCAGACCGAGTGCGCGCGCGATCAACGCGCCATCGCACACGGTTGGCCAATCGTGCTCGATCGCCTTTCGGGTGCCGAGAAATGCGGATGCAGCAGCTTGGCCAGCAGCAGTTGCTTGCAATGCGTCGCCATGCCGTTCGATCTGGCCCCCTGCGACAAGTGTTGCGATGAGGCGCGTTGCCTGCTGGTTCCACAGTTCACCGTTTGCTGCCGGCACGAACGCTTGCAGATCGCGGCTGATCTGCGCCTCACGACCGCCACCACTGGCGACGCGGACGAGGAGGACTTGAGTCAGCCGCGCGGCTTGCTCAGAAGCGCCGACGGCGGCTTCCTTGACGGCAACTGGGCTGTTCATCGCGCTTTACTCCTTCGTGTCCGTGCTCGTTCGAGAAGCAACGGAATGCGCGCCTCTTCGATCGCTGTTCGATCAGAAAGGCCAAATTCCACCGGACGCGCGAATCACCGGAGCTGGATGTTATTGTGCGGAAAGCGGTCGCGGGGCCAAGCGCCATGTTTGGCGAACCCAAGAAACCATGCAGATCGTCCGGTTGCTGATGCAGAGCTGCCGCAGAAAGAGTGATTCGTGGCGGCGCCAACCGCGCTGAACGATAAGCAGAGCCCGGCGGGCGCATAGGCAACTCAGATCACGGGAACGTCACAATCGAGCCTCGGTGGTGCCAAGAACGTCTGGCCTTATTGGCATAGAGTTCGACGGGCTCCGACAATGCGACAGCTTTTGTTTGCGCCTTCAAATGCCCGTCGTGTCGGAGACACGCCTTCGCCATGGTGCATCCGGCGCGTGAACGTTTGGCTCGCGGAAGCAAGCGTTGTCGAACGTTGAACTCGTTGGTTGAAATCGGGCCGATCACTTTAAGGGGGCGTTAACCTGACCGTAACCGGCTCGAGATACGCTGATGGCAAAGGAAGCGCGCGCCGAATGGCGGGAGTAGTGTACATGTATCGCGTTTTGTTGCCGGCGGCCTTCGCGGTCGTCATTGCCGGTTGCAGCAGCGGCATCGGCCAAACCACGCCGACGGCTAGCTTGAACGATTCCGATGCGGGCAAGGCGGCGAAGATCCGCTCGGCCAAGCAAGGCGATCTTGGCGGCGATCCGGCCACGCGCACGACGACGGGAATTACGGCGCCTGCAACAGGAACCAAGGTCGCCTCGGCCGACAAGGCGCCGCAAGGCACGTTCGACAAGGCGCCGAAGGGTGCGCTCGCGGATCGCGACTACTCCGCGACGAAGTTGGACCCGGAAGCCGTCCGCGAGATCGTCAATCAATATCGCAAGCAGAACGGCTTGAAGCCGTTGACACTGAATACGTCCCTGTCGGAGGCCGCGAAAAACCACTCGCGCGATCTCGCGAAATGGGACCGCATCTCGCATTTCGGTTCGGACGGTTCCAATCCGTGGGACCGCGTCAAGCGCTCGGGCTACAACGCCCGCCTCGCGGCCGAGAACGTAGGCACCGGACAGGTGACGATCGAGGAAGTCTTCAAGGGCTGGAAAGAAAGCCCGGGCCACAACAAGAATCTGCTGCTCGCCGATGCAGAACACATGGGCATCGCCCTCGTGCATGAGCCGAAATCGGAATTCAAGACGTTCTGGACATTGGTGCTCGGCTCGCCGCTCTGACGGTTCGGCCCGCACGATCAAAGATTTACCGGGGAAGTTGGACGACCACACGTTACGGACAAAAAATGGCCCGGCTGATCAACAGCCGGGCCAAAAATTTGTGTGACTGCCGCGCTGGTTCGATGCAGGCGGCGGATCACTGCAGGCGAATGGCGTTGCCCATCGGCCAGATCCAGGCTTGCGTGCGGTCCTGCGCCGGCTGCTGCAACGGCGCCAGGATTGCAGCCGTGGCGTGGCCGGTGGCTGTCCGGAAGCTCGACATGAAGTAGTCGGTCAACGTCGGCGGGCTCGGCTGCAGTGTCTGCATCATTGCTGCCCAGGGATTTCTGCCCCAGAAGTTGGGCAGCGAAAGATTGGCGAGTGGAGCCAACCCCAAGCCGGAAGCGCCGGGCCAGACGGGGCCGAATAGGTTTGCCCATGGGTTGGTCGTCCCCATCAGGCTTGCCCAGGGATTGTTGGTTCCCATCATGCCGAGTGCGAACGGCCAGCCGGCCGTCAACATTGGCGCGACGTTGCCGAGTAACGGGCCAAGCAGCGGGTTTCCGACAAGGAACGGATTGGCAGCCAGGAATGGGTTCGCAGCCAGGAACGGAATGGCCGACAATGCCGGGACAGCCGGCATAAATGGGTTGGTCCAGCCGGTGCTGGCGAACGGGAGCGGCCGTTGAACGGCGGGCTTTGGGACCGCGGCCTCGACGATACCCTGGATTGTTTGCGTGGCCTGCTGGGAGTTGGCGAGACAGGCATCCGAAACGGCGCGTGCTCCGTCTTCGGCAATCCGCATCCAGGTCCTGGCCAGTTCGGCTTGCATTTCGAAGAAAAACATCAGTCGCACCCTCCTCAGACCCGCTGGCACAGACCATCTGGCACAGACAGCTGCCACAGATCAGACGGACGCGACTATAGCATGGTTTTTGCGGCGCAGCAATTCAATGCCGCGCCGCACAATAGCAGTCATCGCAAGCCCAATCAGGCTTTGCGCGGGCCGGTGTTCGGCACCGTGGAGCCGGATGCCATCTTCGGCTTGTTGTTATTGTTCGAGCCTGTCCCGCTGCCGGTCGTGCCGCCCGTGCTGCGATGCACGACGACGGTATCAACGCCAGCATGGCGGCCATGCATCAGCCAGTAGGTGAGGCCGCCGACGAAGCCCGCCGTCAGGAACGCCGTCAGAGCATAGTTGTTGACGATTGTCGGCGCGCCCTGGGCTTCCCCCGAGTACTGGGCGAGGAAGCCGACCAGGGCGATCGCGAGGCCGGCAAGCGCGTAGTAGGTCCAGCTGCGCAGACTGCGCCACTCGCTGACCGCTGCCGCGACAAGGGCGAACGGAGCCGAGAACAACGCGCTGACGACGCCGGCAAAGAGGCCGGACTCGATCACTTTCGAGATCCGGTCAGCAGCCACGTCGGCATGCAAATTGGCAAGTTCCGACGGCGTCGTCGCGAACAGTACCTTCGTCAATCCCGCGGCGAAGCACGCCACCAGGAAGCTCATGAGAATGTTGATTATCCGACCCAGCATAACGACCTCGCACCGATTGTTGTTAGATCACCTGAGGTTACACGTCCTTGTGGCTGGTGCTCAAGGATAATTTAACTGTTGCTTAAGAAACCAAGCCCGCCATCAAGCACGGCGGCCCGCCACCAGCCAATAAACCAGTCCGCCCGTGAAACCGGCAGTGGCAAAAACCTGCCAGACCAAACCGATCTGCGCCAGATCCTTGCCGAGCGAGCCTACCCGGGCGAGCAGCGGTAACGCCATGAGGGCGATGCCGCCGCCGAGAACATAATACGTCGCGGAACGAATGCGCGCTACCTCGCCGACGATGACGACGAGCAGCGCCGGTACGATCGTCGCGACCGAAACGAGGCCGACGAAGCCATGGAAGACACCGATGAGATCGCCGACACGCGACAGATCCAGCTCGCCGCCGTGCATCGCATGCGTCGCGCGTTCGAAACCGAGCCAGAAGAGCAACGTCAATGCCGCCGCGAGCCCGAGCAGGAAGCCGAGCGGCACCATGATCAGGCGGCCGAGCGTGCGCATCATGGAGTTTTGCTCGCGCTGTCGCCGGTGGTTGCGTGCGGCCGCTCGCTGGCGCGCAATTTCACGCTTTCCGAGCGCAATTGTCCGCAGGCAGCAAGAATATCTCGGCCGCGCGGCGTGCGCACGGGGCTTGCGTAACCGGCGCGATTGACGAGATCGGCGAACTGCTCGATCTGCTCCCATTCCGAGCACTCGTAGGCGGTGCCGGGCCAGGGATTGAACGGGATCAGATTGATCTTCGCCGGGATGCCGGCGAGAAGCTTTACCAGTGCGCGGGCGTCGGCGAGGCTGTCGTTGATGCCCTTCAGCATGACGTATTCGAACGTGATGCGGCGCGCATTCGAAACGCCCGGATAGTTGCGGCAGGCGTCAAGCAGCTTGGCGATCGGATATTTGCGGTTGATCGGCACAAGTTCATCGCGCAGTTCGTCGCGCGTCGCGTGCAATGAGATCGCCAGCATGGTGCCGGCTTCCTCGCCCCAGCGGCCGATTTCCGGCACGACGCCCGATGTGGAAAGCGTGATGCGCCGCTTCGAAACCGAGAGACCGTCGCCGTCGGAGACGACCTCCATCGCCTCGCGCACATTGTCGAAATTGTAGAGCGGCTCGCCCATGCCCATCAGCACGATGTTGCTGATCTTGCGATCCGATTGCGGCAGCTGGCCACCGTCATCGACCGATGGAGCGCCCGGCCAGTCGCCGATGCGATCGCGCGCGAGCAGGATCTGGCCGACGATCTCTTCCGGTTCCAGATTGCGCACCAGCTTCTGCGTGCCGGTATGGCAGAACGAGCAGGTCAGCGTGCAGCCGACCTGGCTCGAGATGCAGAGCGTGCCGCGATCGGACTCTGGGATATAGACGGTCTCGATCTCGGGCGCCTTCGCGTCGTGGCCGCGCTTGGGCAGCCTCAGCAGCCATTTGCGGGTGCCATCGACCGAGATCTGCTCCGAGACGACTTCGGGACGGGCCAGCGAGAACCGGTCGGCAAGCTGCGCGCGCAAGCCCTTCGAAACGTCCGACATCTGGTGGAAGCTGGTGATGCCGCGGACGTACATCCAGCTCCAGAGCTGGTCGGTCCGCATGCGCAGCTGTTTCTCGGGGACGCCGATCTCCATCAATGCTTTGCGCAAGCCATCGCGGCTCTTGCCCGCAAGGGTCGGCAGGGCGGGCGGCGCGGCGTGTGTTGCCGGCTCGGGTGTGGCGTCGAGGACGAGGACCATGGGTCGGGCTTTCGTGTGGATTGCCCGCTATGTAACGCCGAACGGATGTGGGCGAAAGGCCGTGCGTTTGAGAGGGTGTAACGAATTTTCTTGGAATTCGGAATTCTGAATGCTAAAAAGCGCACAAGATTGCTTGGTTCCATCCTTCGCGTGGCTCCACATGCTCGCCGAAACGACTGCTCCGATCGCGCAACTGCAGACGCAACCGGCCCTGATCGATCAGGTTCATGACCGCCTGCTCGCAGCCATCGTCGATGGCACGCTGGAGCCGGGCCGCCGCCTGACGCAGGAAGAATTGGCGCTGATGCTCGGCGTTTCGCGCCAGCCGGTCAGCCACGCTCTGCAGATGCTGAAACGGCGCGGCCTGTTCGTCGAGGTCGGCAAGCGCGGCATCGCCGTGGCGCCGCTTGATGGCGCGCGAATTCGCGGGCTCTATCAGGTGCGCGCGGCGCTCGACGGTCTCGCCGCCGAACTCGCTGCTGTCCGCTGCGGTGATGGCGCCGCGACCTCGTCTGAGGTGGCGCATGTCCGCGATACCGTTGCGGATGGACGCAAGCTCGGTACGGCTTCCATGACGCGCTTCATCGATGCCGACGTGGCGTTTCATTCGGCGCTGCATCATCTCTCCGGCAATCCGGCGATCGCGGAAACCGTGGCTGAGCAATGGCCGCACTTCCGACGCTCGATGGGTCTCGTGCTGGCGACGCCGGAGATGCGCGAACGCGTCTGGGTGGAACACAGCGAAATTCTCGATGCTGTCCTTGCCGGCGATGCGGCGGAGGCCAGCCGCCTTGCCCGACGTCACACCACTGTTGCCGGAGAAGACACCGCGCGGCGACTCGAAGTGCAAACGGCGAGGGTCCGCGCGTGACCTGCCCAATACACAAACAACAACGCGTGTCATCGTCGGGCTTGTCCCGACCACCCATTGTCCCGCGGACTCCGCGTCTGAGATTCGCTTCGGCGATGCAGCGAAAAAAGCTCTGTTTGCGCCCGTCGCACCATGGGTCCTCGGGACAAGCCCGAGGATGACACCGGGACTCTTGATTGAACGACGCGAAACACTTTGACGCTCACCGCATCCACGCGCCGGATGCGAAGTGGTCATTCGAAGGCGCAAACAAAGAGGAGACCACCCCATGAAGCTCACGCAAGAACAAATCAAACAGTACCACACCGACGGCTGGCTGTTCCTGCCGGATCTCTTCACGCCCGAGGAGATCGAGGTGCTGCGCGAAGAGAGCGCACATGTGCTCTCGAGCAACCGCCAGGAAATCTGGCGCGAGAAGAGCGGCGCACCGCGCACCGCCTTTGCCGCGCACACCTACAACGAGGCGTTCGGCATTCTTGGCCGGCATCCGCGCATGATCAATCCCGTCGAGCAGGTGTTCGGCGAGAAGGTCTACATGCACCAGTACAAGATCAACGCGAAGGCCAAGTTCGACGGCGACGTCTGGCAGTGGCATCAGGACTACGCGACCTGGATGCGCGACGACGGCATGCCCGAGCCGCGCGCCATGAACATCTCGATCTTCCTCGATGAAGTCTATCCGTTCAACGGCGCGCTGATGCTAGTGCCGCGGTCACAGAAGCACGGCAATATGAACGCCGCGCACGATAAGGCGACGACGGCTTATCCGCTGTGGACACTCGACAACCAGACCGTCGAAAAGCTCGTCAACGAGGGTGGCATCGTGGCGCCGACAGGCAAGCCCGGCGGCATGCTGATGTTCCATGGCAACCTGGTGCATGGCTCGGCTGGCAACATCACGCCCTATAACCGGCGGATCGTCTATCTGACGCTCAACTCGGTCTCGAACCAAATCCGCAAGCCGACGCGGCCGGAGTGGATCGCGCATCAGGACTTCACGCCGATCATGCCCTGCGCCGACGACGCGCTGGTGCAGTATGCACGCCGCTACAAGAAGCACGCCGCGGAATGATTGATGTGACGTTGGGTCAAGCGTCATGGCGGAGCCATGTTGCGCACGGACGGGCTTGCGCGACCCAACATCGCTTGCACTGCTCGTGAGTGTTGGGTCGCGCGGCGGCTGCGCTATTTGGCGTCAGGCGTCGCCGCACCGCCCGATTGTGCAAACAGCTTCTCTCGGAGTTCGACGCCGCGCGCGCCCCATTGCTGCCAATGTAACTTGACGAGCCGAGGACGCAGCAGCAGGCCGCTTGGTGTGCTGGTGCTGACGCTCAATGTCACGTCGGTGTCGGCGCGATAGGCGAGCAATTCGTTCTCTACGCCGAAGAATGCCGCATTCTGTGCGTTCAGCAGACCAAAGCCGATGTCGCGCGCATCGAACTTGGCGCCTCTGAGTGCGTCGAGGTAAAATTGTTTGATGTCATCGACGCCTTTGTGCGTAAGCAGTTCGACGCCGCCGGCGATCGGGCGATCGGGGGTTGGTGGCCAGTAGGTGGCGCCGATGGTGAGCGAACCGGGCAAAATCGGCACCCAGTCAGGCAGCGGCGCAGCTGGCCCGGAGATCAGCGAACGCTGTGTGCCATTGCGCTCGGTGAAGACAACGGCGCTGGTGCCAATGACGCGATAGAGAACCAGCGACGCATATGGGTAGCCGGCAAGTGCGCTGATCAGGATCAAACCAAAGTAAAAACGGCGATTCATGCTGAGGGCTCACGTCGCTGCATACATTGCCCATTTGCCAAGAGTCCCATTGATTTGGCGTTGTTGCGTCACCGAATGGCCGGTCAATTCTCCGGCAAGGGTAAACAAATGGTCAATACAGCCGCCGACGCCGATCGCAGATCATAGCGGCTTGTCGCCTTCACGGTTGCGCATTCCGGCGCCGGGTGTGCGCGGGCCAGTAAATCCCACATCGCACGGAGCGTTTCCGGACGAATTCGCCACATTACGGCGGCTGCTCGAGGTGTGGGTGCGCAACCCGGCGAAGCGCGAATTCGTGCAGGTGCTGCGAGGAGAAAGGTTCCTGTGGCTTGCACGGCCTCCGCGGAATGGCGAACTTTGTGGCGAACGAGCCACTATCAACGACAGGTCTTTGGATGGGCAGGCAACCGCGAGGCGACAATGTATTGAAAATCGATTAACAACTAAGAATCAAAGGAGGATTGCGACTCGCTGAAACACGCGTCCGCCAACGCGCTTGACTGGTTGGGATTAATGATCTGCAAACGCCGATCCCGCGCAAAAACTGGTTGGGTGACCGCAATCGTTTGCACAGCGACCGCCGTGGCCGGGTCGATCCTATCAGGCTGTTCCAGGGACCATTTCGAGGTTTCGCTACCATTTGCAGTTCCCGAGCATTTCAACTCGGCAAAAACCTCGAAGCGAACGGAACTCAGCAGATGGTGGACCAAATACGGATCCGCCGAGTTGAACGAGCTGATGGACGCGGCCAATTCCAATAACTTCGATATCGCGGTCGCGGTTGCCCAGCTCGAACAGGCAGAGGCGCAGGTCCAGGTTGCCGGAGCGATTTTGTGGCCGACGCTGAATTTCACCGACAACAATTCGCGCTCGCAGACATCCGGCACGAATAATCCGGGCATTATCAACAAGCCGACTGTACGCAGCTCTTTCACGCGGGTTTTCAACGCCAGCTATATCCTCGACGTCTGGGGCATGAACCGCGACACGCTCAGGGCAGCGGTCAACACCGCTTCGGCTTCGGAATATCAAATCGAGGTCGTGCGCCTGACGACGCGAGCGGCCGTCGTCAACAATTTCCTCACCTACGCCGCCAGCTATGAACGCGTTTCTGTCGCCAAGCAGAACCTGGTCAACGCGGAACGCGTATTGCGGGTCATCAAGGAACGCACAGCCGCTGGCACGGCCAGCGATCTCGATGTGGCAACCCAAACCACTTTGGTCGAGACGCAGCGGGCCGCAATCCCGCCGTTGCGCCAGGCTGCTGAAACGTCCCGGACGGCATTGGCGTTACTGTTGGGGCGTCCTGTGCAGCAGGTCGAACTCAATACCAAAGGCGTTCGCAAGCTAACCCTGCCCGAGGTTGCCCCGGGCGTGCCATCGACGCTTTTGCTGCGGCGGCCCGATATCCATGCGGCTGAAGAGCAGCTCGAGGCGGCCGACGCCAACGTCGATGCAGCGCGAAAGGCGTTTCTACCCACCATCACGCTGACTGGGCAATACGGTGTGCAAAGCGCACTCCTGTCCACCCTGTTCCGACCGGAAAGCGTCATCTGGACGATCGCGTCCAGTATGGTTCAGGTCATTTTCGACGGCGGCAAGTTGCGTGGACAATTGAAGTTGACCGAGGCCCAGCGCAGGCAGTTGCTCGAGGCCTACCGCAAATCCATCGTCTCGGCCTTCACCGACGTCGAGAACGCGTTGATCGCCATCCGCGAGAACGAAGCGCGCGAAAAGGCCGTCCGGAGGCTCGTCACCGCGGCTCGCCGCGCGTTCGCACTGTCGGAGGAACGCCTCAAGGAAGGCGTCATCGACCTGTCCACTCTGCTGACTATTCAGAACACCCTGTTTCAGGCCGAAGACACGCTGATTCAGGTGCGCCTCGCCCGCCTGCAAGCTGTGGTAAGCTTATTCCAAGCGCTCGGTGGCGATTGGGAGGTGGCGGATGATAATTGAGTTTGGCGCTTTCCGGCATACCTGATGAGCCTCTCGCGCTGGCAATCGTGAACTGCATCAAGGTCTTACATGCGTTATGGTCCGTTGGTCGCTGTCGTCCTTCTCGCCAGCGTTGGTGGCGCGGGCTGGATCTGGTCTAAGGGCTGGCCAGGTGTCGCAAGCATGCCAACCTCCGACGCTGGTAAAGGCACCGGTGGTGGTGGGGGCGGCGGCGGACGCCGGTTCGCAGCATCGGACGGCCCGGTACCGATAACGGTGGCGACCGTCAAAAGCGAGACCGTTCCGGTCTACATGGAGGGCATCGGCAATGTCGTATCCATCAACACGATTACGGTACGGGCTCAGGTCGACGGCCGGCTGAAAACGATCGAATACGTCGATGGCCAGACCGTGCGCAAGGGCGACGTGCTCGCGCGCATCGATGATGTCCTCTACCGCGCCCTCTACGATCAGGCGGTCGCCAAGAAGGCACAGGATCAAGCGACTCTGACCAATGCGCGGCTCGATCTGCAGCGCTACAAGCGCCTCGCCCAGGCGAAGGCTGGACCACAGCAGCAGTCGGACCAACAGGCGGCAACGGTAGCTCAGCTCGAGGCGCAAATAAAAGCCGACGACGCCGCCATCACGAATGCCAAGGCTACCCTCGACTACACGACCATCGCCTCGCCGATCGACGGGCGCGCCGGGCTGCGGCTGGTCGATCCCGGCAATATCGTGCGCGCCTCCGACGGCAGCGGCATCGTGACGATTGCCCAGATCGCGCCGATCGCCGTCGTCTTCACGTTGCCGCAGCGCTCGTTGACCGTGATCTCTGCCGCCCTGGCGCGTGCCAAGGTGCCAGTCGAGGTGCTGGACGCCAGCCGGCGGAATGCCTTGACGAGCGGGACGCTGCAAACCTTCGACAATCAGATCGACGTCACCACCGGCACCATCAAATTGAAGGCGATCTTTCCCAACACCGAGCAAAAGCTCTGGCCCGGCCAGTTCGTAAGCTCGCGCGTCCTGGTCGATACGCTGGCGGACGCGCGGGTGGTGCCCACAAGCGCGATCCGGCGCGGTCCGGCCGGAACTTTCGTCTACATCGTCGGCGACGACGATCGGGCGATTGTTCGTGCGGTATCGATCATCCAGCAAGACGAGACGCGTGCCGTCGTCGGCAATGAAATCGAGATTGGAACCCGGGTCGTCACCGTCGGCTTCGCCCAGCTCTCCAACAACAAGAAAGTGATCATCACGGAAGTCGCACCGCAGGCTGCCGATGCGCCGCTGTCCGCCACCGGAGTGGCAGCGCCGACATCGCCCGACGATGCGCCGGGACAACGCCCGAAGGGCGAATGGAAGACGGGCGGCGGCAAGGAAGGCGCTGGCAAGGAAGGCGCTGGCAAGGAAGGCGGGGGACAAGGCAAGCGCAAGCGCGATCGCCCCGAGGCGGCAGAGGATCCGGGCGCTGCGAAGGGCGAGGCAAAAGACATCCCCAAATGAGCATCTCCGCACCATTCATTGCTCGTCCTATTGCAACATCGCTGCTGGCGGTCGCCGTGCTCATCGTCGGCATCCTCGGCTATCGCGCGCTGCCGGTCTCATCGCTGCCGCAGGTGGATTTCCCGACGATCGCGGTATCGACGAGCCTGCCCGGAGCCAGTCCTGAAACCATCGCTGCTCTGGTTACCGGACCACTCGAGCGCCAGCTTGGGCAAATCCCGGCCCTCGCCCTGTTGACCTCGACAAGTTCCTACGGCCTAAGTCAGATCACGCTGCAGTTCGACCTCAATCGGGATATCGATGGCGCCTCGCAGGATGTCCAGCAGGCAATCAACGCTGCCGGGTCGACATTGCCGCGCACGTTGCCCTATCCGCCCACCTACGCCAAGATCAATCCAGCCGACACGCCCGTCCTCACACTCGCATTGACATCGGCGACACTGCCGCTCCGCGAGCTGTCCGATCTCGCCGATACCCTGATTGCGCAGCGCGTCAGCGAAGTGCCGGGCGTCGGCAGCGTCAACGTGCAGGGCGGCTTGAAACCTGCAGTGCGCGTCCAGGCCGATCTCGAAGCGCTTGCCTCAGTCGGCATGAGCCTCGAGGATCTGCGCTCGGCAGTGGCGGCCGCCAATGTCTCGGCGCCAAAAGGTTCACTCGATGGCGCGACCCAATCCTATACTTTGTCGACCAACGATCAGATTACCAGCGCCGCCGACTATGGCCAGATCACGATCGCATTCCGCAGTGGCGCACCGGTACTGCTGCGTGACGTCGCGCGTATTGTGGACGGCTTCGAGAATGAGCGTATCGGCGCCTGGCATGCAGGGCGGCCGGCTGTGGTCATCGACATCCGTCGCCAGCCAGGCGCCAACATCGTCAATACCGTCTCGAAGATCACGGCCGAACTTCCGCGCTTGAAGCGAGCGCTGCCCGCGGACGCACAGCTGACAGTCGTCAGCGACCGAACCGGCACGATCCGGGCATCGATCGAGGACGTGCAGCTGACCCTGGCGGTCAGCGTCGGGCTGGTCATTCTGGTCGTACTGTTGTTTCTGCGGACATGGTCGGCCACCGTGATCGCTGCGACGGCGTTGCCCTTGTCCCTGATTGCGACATTCGCGGTGATGTGGCTTGCCGGTTTCAGTCTCGACAATCTGTCGTTGATGGCACTGACGATCGGCACCGGCTTCGTCGTCGATGATGCGATCGTCATGATCGAGAACATCGCGCGCCATCGCGAGAATGGCGAGGACCCGCTGACGGCGGCCTATGAGGGTGCCAAGGAAATCGGCTTCACGGTCGTCTCGCTGACCTGCTCGCTGCTGGCGGTGTTCATCCCGCTGCTGTTCATGAGCGGTCTCGTCGGGCGCATGTTCCGCGAGTTTGCGCTGACGCTCTCGATCGCCGTCGTCGTGTCGGCCGTCATCTCGCTGACGCTGACACCGATGATGTGCGCCTCGATCACCGGCGGCAACACGCACACCGGGCCCAGCGCGCGAGCTGGTCTCATCGGCCGCATGGGCAATGGGCTGGCGGCATTCTACGAGCGATCGCTGGGTTTCGTGCTGCGACATCGTCCGGCGACATTGCTGGTCACGCTGGCGACGCTCGCTGCAACGATCGCGCTCTACACGTTCATGCCTAAGAGCTTCCTGCCGCAGCAGGACACCGGTCTGATCTCGGTCGTCTTCAAGGCCGATCCGGACGCCTCGTTCCCGGAGATGGCGCGGCTGCAGGCCCTCGCCCTGACAGCTGCGCGGCGGAGCCCGGAAGTCGCCGATGTCGTCTCGGTCGCCGGCTCCAGCACGGCAAACCAGACGCCGAACGTCGCGACATTGACAGTCGTTCTCACGCCGCATGCGCAACGCCGCCGCAACGCCGCCGTGATCGCGCAGGAAATCGAGACGGCACTCGCCGCGATCCCTGGTGTGCAGCCGTTCGCCAAGCCTGTGCAGGACATCCAGATTGCGACGCGCAACAGTTTCAGCCAGTTCCAGTACACGCTGTCGGGCAGTTCGAGCGCGGAGGTACGCCAGTGGGGCGGGCGTCTACTCGCGCATCTTCGGGCTGACAGCCGGTTCCGCAGCGTCAACTCCATCGAGGAGGACGAGGGGCTCGCAACCAGCATCGTTGTCGACCGCGTCCTCGCCGGCCAATTCGGCGTGTCGCTGCAGTCGATCGCCGATATCCTGAACGACGCGTTCGCGCAGCGCCAGATTTCCACCATTTACGGCCAGTCGAACCAGTATCGCGTCGTTCTCGAGGTCGACCCCAAGTACAAGACCGATCCGTCCTCGCTCAAATCGTTGCGTTTTCCAGGCTCGAACGCCTCGCAGATCCTGACGTCGACCAATAGCCTAGCAACGTCATCCGGCACGAGTGCCGTCCTGACCGCTCCCGGTTCGAACAACGTGCAGGTGCCGCTTGAAACCATCGCGCGCATCGACCGCGAGACAGCGCCGCTCGCGATCAGCCATCAGGAACAGTTTCCCTCGTTCACAATCAGCTTCGACCTTGCCCAGGGGCAATCGCTCGACCAGGCGGTCGACGCCATTGCCGCTGCCGAGAAAATACTGGGAATGCCGGGCTCGATCGGCGGCTCTTTTGCCGGTGAGGCGGCCGAGTTCAAAGCGTCACTGGCGGGTCAGGCCTGGCTCATCCTGGCGGCCGTCGTTGCGATCTACATCGTGCTCGGAGTGCTGTACGAGAGCTATGTGCATCCCCTGACGATCCTGTCGACGTTGCCGTCCGCGGGCATTGGCGCGCTCCTTGCTCTGCTGGCGGTCGGCGAACACCTGACTGTCATCGGCGTCATCGGCATTATCCTGTTGATGGGCATCGTCAAGAAGAACGCGATCATGATGATCGATTTCGCGATCGACGCGGAACGGACTCGCGGGCTGGATCCCGAAGCCGCAATCATCGAAGCCTGCCGGCTTCGGTTCCGGCCGATCATGATGACGACGCTGGCGGCTCTGTTCGGTGCCATACCGCTCGCCTTCGCGACCGGTCCTGGCGCGGAGTTGCGCATGCCGCTCGGCGTCAGCATCATTGGTGGCCTGCTGCTGAGCCAAGTTCTGACGCTCTATACGACCCCCGTCATCTACCTGACACTCGACAGCATCCGGCAACGCGTGACCAGCGTTCTCTTGCCGGGCGCCGGGAATGCACCATCCGGGCCGGAGGCAGGGCGATGAATCTCGCGGAACCATTTGTCCGCCGCCCAGTTGCAACGACGCTGCTCTCGATCGGCCTGGTTCTGGTCGGGCTCGCCAGTTACCGCGTGTTGCCGGTGGCGAGCCTCCCGACCGTCGACCTGCCGACACTGCGCGTCTCGGCGAGCCGACCGGGTGCCGATCCGGAGACGATGGCGTCCAGCGTTGCAGCGCCGCTCGAACGGCGCCTCGGCGCAATCGCCGGTGTCACAGAGATTACGTCGACGAGCGCGCTCGGCTCGACGACGATCGCCCTGCAATTCGACCCTTCGCGCAAGATCGACAAGGCCGCGCAAGACGTTCAGGCTGCCATCAACGCGGCTGCCGCCGACCTGCCGTCGGATATGCCGACGCTTCCGAGCGTACGGAAATCCAATCCGGCCGCAGCGCCGATTCTCGTTCTTGCCATGACGTCGCCGACGTTGCCGACGAGCGCGCTGTTCGATGCTGCCGATACCGTTCTGGTGCAGCGCCTGTCGCAGGTGGAAGGCGTGGCCGACGTGGTCGTCAGCGGTGCCGAGCAACCGGCCGTTCGCGTCGAGGTGGATCCCGCGGCTATCGCCGCCTCCGGCATCTCGCTCGAACAGGTGCGGACAGCAATCGCCAACGGCGCCGCCATGGCACCGGTCGGGATGCTGGAGAATGCCCGCCAGGCTGAGATCATCAAGGTCAACAGCCAATTCAAGACGGCGGCTGAATACGGCTCGCTGGTGTTGCGTGCGCCCAACGGCACGATCCTGCGGTTGACCGATATCGCCAAGGTGACCGACGGGGTGCGCAACGTCAGGGCCGCCGGCACCTACGACGGCCGACCTGCCGTGATCGTCACGATCACGAAGGCCGGTGATGCCAACGTCGTCGCAACCGCCGATCGGGTACGCGAGCTCATTCCGGAGATCAAGCGCTGGATCCCGGCCGACATCGATATCGCCATCATGTCGGACCGCACGACGACGATCCGGGCGAGCCTCGAGGACATGCAGCGAACGCTGGTGATCTCGGTGCTGCTGGTGATGGCCGTGGTCCTTGTGTTTCTCGGACGCCCGGTGCCGATGATCGCCGCCGGCATCACCATTCCGTTGGCATTTGCCGGCACCTTCGTCGGCATGTGGCTGTGCAAGTTCAGCATTGATAATCTGTCGCTGATGGCACTGGCGATATCGGTCGGGTTCGTCGTCGATGACGCCATCGTCGTTATCGAGAACATCGTACACAAGCTCGAGGAAGGCGCGCCACCGTTGCAGGCTGCAATCGAGGGCGCCGGCGGCATCGCCTTCACCGTCATCACCATCAGCCTGTCGCTCGTTGCCGCCTTCCTGCCCCTGATGCTGCTCGGCGGCACCATCGGCAAGTTCCTGATGGAGTTCGCGCTCACCGTCACATTCGCCATCGTGGTCTCGACGATCGTGGCGTTGACTGTGACACCCATGATCTGCGGACACTACTTGAAACGGAGGACTGTGCAGCCCGTCCGTCCCTCCCTGGTCGATCGCGGCATGGCCGCGATCACGGGGGCCTACGAACGATCCCTCGCGGTCGCGTTGCGCCATGTCTGGCTGATGCTGTTGACGCTCGCTGCGACAGTCGCAATGACGGTCCAACTGTTCGGTAGCCTGCCAAAGGGATACTTCCCGCAGGACGACACGGGGCTGTTGTTCGGTCTGACGCGCGCCGCGCCCGACATCTCCTTTGCCGAAATGAGCCGGCTGCAAGACGCCGTCACAAGGATCGTATCGGCAGATCCAGCGGTAGCGCACGTTGGATCGTTCATCGGCAGTTCCGGCTGGATTGCGTCGATGAACAACGGCCGGCTGCTGGTGGCTCTGAAGCCCATCGAGGAGCGTAAACTGACGGCCCAGCGGGTCGTTGCGCGACTGCGCGCCAAGCTGCAATCGATTGCCGGCGTGAGCGTCTTCCTGGTGCCGACGCAGGACCTGCGCATCGGTGCACGGCAAGGCTCGTCGGAATATCAGTTCACCCTGTGGAGCGCCGATCTTGGCGCGTTGCGTCGCGTTGCGCCTCAGGTCGCAGACAGGCTGCGCGCAATCCCCGGTATTGTCGATGTTACGACGGACCAGGAAGCTGGCGGCTTGCAGACGGACATCACCATCAACCGGCAGAACGCGTCGCAGTTGCAGGTCGGCATCCAAGACATCGACGCTGCGCTGAACAATGCCTTCGCGCAGCGCCAGATCGCGATCATTTACGGCGAGCGAAACCAATATCGTGTGGTGCTGGCAGCGACCGCGGATCTCAGCCGCGCACCGGATGACTTGAGCCGCGTTTACGTGCCATCGAAGACGGGAACGCAGGTGCCGTTGTCGTCCGTCGCGAGCACCGCGAAGTCGCTTGCACCACTGGTCGTCAACCATCAGGGCCAGTTCGCCGCCGTGACCATCAGCTACGGCCTGGCGCCCGGCTATTTCATCGGCCAATCGACGGCTGATATCCGCGCCGCGGTCGCCGGCATGGCACTGCCGGAGCAGGTGCGCGCCGAGTTCGCCGGTGATGCGGCAGCCTTCAGCCGCTCGGCGAACGACCAGACCGTGCTTGTCATCGCGGCGCTGGTCGCGATCTACATCCTGCTCGGCGTGCTCTACGAGAGCCTCGTGCATCCGCTGACAATTCTCTCGACCCTGCCGTCCGCCGGGCTCGGCGCGCTGCTGACGTTGAAACTCGCCGGCACGGACCTGACGCTCGTCGCGTTCATCGGCATCATCCTGCTGATCGGGATCGTCAAGAAGAACGGGATCATGCTGGTCGATCACGCGTTGCATCTGCAGAAGACATTCGGTCTCGAACCGCGCGAGGCCATCATCAAGGCTGCGGCCGATCGGTTCCGCCCAATCCTGATGACAACGCTGGCCGCCATGCTCGGTGCGCTGCCGATCCTGCTTGGCGAGGGCCCGGGTTCAGAGTTGCGCCGCCCGCTCGGTATCACCGTCGTCGGCGGCCTGTTCCTGTCGCAGATCCTGACGCTCTACTCGACACCTGCAATCTACCTGGCCTTCGAGCGCCTCGGCAGTTGGCTCAACCGCCGAACGCTTGCCGGAGACGTTGCGGCGGATTGCAGCCTAAAGGAGTGACCCGGCCTCGGCATTTCCACGTCAGGCGCCAGTGCGCGCAGCCAAGGTCGGCCGCAATGAGCCCTGCCCTTGCGGCTCGGGCAAGAAGTTCAAGAAGTGCTGCGGTTCCGGCTCGTGGCCGACCTTGCGTTGAATGCCGGGCTGGCCGATGTCAACATGCGTTGTCGCGTCGACGATGCTCGCGCCGAAACGCACCAAGGAGGCCGCCCGTGCCTCGGCCCCACTCGCGCCGCAACGGCCGGATCAACGCCTCGCTATCGCGAAATCGGCGGTTCCCGAATCTATCTGAAATGGTATGCTCAGAAATGCACATCGATGACATCATTGCCGCTCTGAAGGCGCCCGGGAGTGTGCCCGCGGCAGCGCTGACCGCAGCCATCGACAAGGCCGAAACGCTGGCGCCGGTGATCTACGCGCTTGCCGGCAAGCAATGCCGTGGCGTCTATCTGCTGCCGGGCGACGAGAGCTTGCTGTTCTACGGGCTGCATGCATTGGCAGCCGCCCGCCACCCGGACTTGCTCGAACGGTTGCTCGCTCTCGCCCGCCAGCCCGGCAACGACCTCGATCGGCTTTTTCTCGCCAATGCAGGCGCGTGCCTCACGCGGCTGCTGCTCAGCGTCTGGGACCGCCCGGCAACCGAGCTATTCGGGTTGATCGAGCATGCGGACCTCGCGCCCGAAGCCAAGTGGGCGCTCTATGATGTACTTTCACGGCTGACCTTTGACGGCCGCATCGAGCGCTTGGAAACGATCGCGTTCCTCGCCCGCATCGAGCGTGACAACCTGATCGACGACGGCGACATGACGTGGTGGGGGTGGGAGCATGCCGTCGTGCGTCTTGGCCTCGCCGATTTCGAGCCAGCCCTCCGCCACGTCTGGTCGAAGGTGATTTACGAGCAGCACGACGAAGCCGACCACGACAACGCCCTGGCCGATCTGCAGCTGGCCGCCGCCGATCCGGCCAATCCGGCGCGCTTCGATGACGCCAATGTGCGCCCGATCACCGACCCCGTCGAGGCTGCCGCCTGGGTTGAAGTTCGCGCGCGAGCGCTGGCCGAGTGGGCGATCGAGACTTTTGCCACGGCCGGTGATGAGCCTACCGCCACTGCTCAACTCGGGGATGGTGCCACCGAAGCCAACGACGAGGCCGACGACGACCCTGGCGCAGCTGACCGACTGACCGAGCCCGAGGAAGCGTGGCTATCCGGATTTCTGGTCTCGCGTCAGGTGCCGGAAACGACGATGCCGTTCGAAATGCTCGACGGCTTTCTCACGGCCCTCGTAATCGGCCCCGAACTCGTACTGCCGTCGGAATACCTGCCCATCATTTGGGGCACCGACAACGCCGCGGGGCCGGAGTGGGATGGCCGCGCGCAGCTCGATCACTTCATGACCTTGCTGACGCGGCATTGGAATGCGATCGCGGCACGCCGCACGGCCAACGCGCCGCAGCTGCCGCACATCGAGCTGTTCGGCGAGGCGCTGCCCGGCGAGGAGTGGGCGGACGGGTTTCTGACCGGCATCGACATGCGTGGCGAAGCCTGGCAGCCGATCTTCGACGACCGTCGCGCCGACCAGATGGTGCTGCCGATCATCGCGCTTTCAAGCGAGGTCCCGGAAGAAATCCGCAACGAGATGACTGAAGATATGCGCGAGGCGACGCTCGACCAGCTGCCGGTGGCCTTGCAGATGATCGCGGCCTGGTGGCGATCACCGGACCGGAGCGGGATGCGGCGCGAGCCTGCCCGCTCGGACAAGGTCGGCCGAAATGAGCCGTGTCCCTGTGGCTCGGGCAAGAAATTCAAGAAATGCTGTGGAGCGGCTGGCGGCTCGACGCTGCACTGACAGCCGGCGCAATCGCCACCTGCGTTGCGGCGTCCCTAAAAAGGAGCGGCTGGAGGAACCGAGGGGACCCATCTCAGCCAGAAGAAACAAGCTCTTGGGACACTCCGAACAATAACGGCGCCCAATTCCCGACTCGGCGTGATCTGAGAGCATAGTTCCATTCCGGATGGAACTCATCGCCGGTGAAGTTGAGACGTCCAGGGCAGAAGAAACGTGCGACCGCGCCGTTTCGGTCCGTTCGGCCCGACTTTTAGCGCAGGCCGCGCCGTATCCGCCCTCACACGATCCCTGCCTTCTCGAGCACGGCGTGCACCAGCACGTTGCAGCCGGCCGTGGCCCAGGCAGGTTTCATGTCCTCGGCTTCGTTGTGGCTGATGCCGCCGACGCAGGGCGTGAACACCATCGCGGCTGGCGCCACGCGCGCCATGTAGACCGCATCATGCCCCGCACCGGACGTGATCTCGCGCGCGGAGTAGCCGAGCGTTTTCGCGGCCCTTCGCACCGCATCGATGCAACCGGCATCGAACGGCGTCGGCGCGTAGTCGGCAACCATCTTCATGTCGACCGTGAGGCCCGAGCGCTTGGCGATCTCGGCGACGCCTGAGCGCAACGCGTTGTCCATCGCGACGAGCCGCGCAGCCTCCGGATGGCGGAAATCGACGGTCAGGAACACACTGCCCGGAATGACGTTGCGCGAGTTCGGATAGGCCTGGATCATGCCGCAGGTGGCGCAGGCCTGGGGATCATGCGCGTGGCCGATGCCGTTGACCAATTCGATGATGCGCGCCGCGCCGACCAGTGCATCCTTGCGCCGGTTCATCGGCGTCGGCCCGGCGTGGCTTTCGACGCCGGTCAGCGTGATCTCGTACCATTTCTGCCCGTTCGCCGCGGTGACGATGCCGATGTCGATCCCCTCTTCCTCCAGGATCGGCCCCTGCTCGATGTGCAACTCGAAGAACGCGGCCACCGGCCGGCCACCGACCGCGGCTTCGCCCGCGTAGCCGATCCGCTGCAACTCGGCGCCAATCTCGAGCCCAGCCGTGTCCTTGATCTTCAGGGCGTCGTCGAGCTTCAGCACACCCGCGAACACGCCGGACGCGGTCATGGCCGGAGCGAAACGCGAGCCCTCCTCGTTCGTCCACATCGCGATCTCGATCGGGTGGCGCGTCTTGACGTCGAGGTCGTTCAACGTGCGCACCACTTCAAGCGCCGCCATCACGCCAAGCGCGCCGTCGAACTTGCCGCCGGTCGGCTGGGTGTCGAGATGGCTGCCGACCATCACGGGGGCTAGGCTGTCGTCGGCGCCCTTGCGGCGCGCGAACATGGAACCCATGCGGTCGACGGTGATCGTGCAGCCGGCATCTTTGCACCATTTGGCGAACAGGTCGCGGCTTTGCTGGTCGAGGTCGGTCAAGGTCAAGCGGTTGACGCCGCCTTTCGCTGTGGCGCCGATCTTGGCCATCTCCATCAGGCTCGACCAGAGGCGTGGCCCGTTGATGCGCAGATTGCTGTCCGTATTCATGCTGCTGTCCCGATGTCCCGATACATTGCGGCCGGCTGCGCCCCGGCGCCAATCGTATGCCGCAGAGGCGCACGCCCGCAAGCAGGCTCGCTCCACTGCTTGTTCCACTGCGGGCGTGTCAGATCAGGGAGGCTGCTGAGCAGCGTCGAGTTTTTGGCAGTCAAATCCCGTCCCGGCTCATGGCGCCAGCTTGTCCGGGTTGCCCGGGGCGGTTTTCACGATCTTGGCGCGGGTCTGTCCGGATGCGCTATCGATGATCGAAGTCGTGTCGCCCGTTTTGTCATAGCGAGAGCACGCGGTGCCGGGTCGCTCCTGCCAGTCGGTGCACACCGTGTTGCCCTTGATCTCGGTTTTGCCATGCCACATGGCACCGGTCGGGGTCTTGTAGAGCGCTGTCCCATCGCCCGGGTAATAGATGATGCCCTGGCCGGCTTTGCCGGTTACGGACGCCGCCGACGTCTCGATATAAACCGAGTTGCCGGTGATGAGCGTTTTGATCTCTGCGCCCGTCAAATCCGCGGCGAGCGCGGAGCCGATGCAGGCGACGGTCGCGATCGTGGTTACGATTGCAAGTGCGCGAGTACGCATGTTCGTTTCCTCCTGGAACGGAAATAATCAGAACGAAAGTGCTCGGCTAGGTTAGCCGACCTGCGATGCAGTGTCATCTTTGTCAGTCAGCACTCGGTCAGTCAGCCTTCGGTCAGTCCCGGCGAATGGATTTGAACGACCGCGACCGGCTCCGCGGCGATCGACGACCCGCTCCGCGCCGAATATTCTTAACCATGGCGTGAGAACGCGATGCCGCCTCGCACGTTCCTTAATAAGGAAAGCTTAAACTGCAACAACATTGATAGAATGGCAGGTCATCCGGGGGAAACCGCCTGCGGCGCGGTTTTTGCATCACCGGGAAGGACAGGGGTCAGACCATGGCAACAGGAAAAATCGGCCTAGCACTTGGCGGCGGCGCGGCGCGAGGCTGGGCACATATCGGAGTTCTGCGCAGCCTGGCGCAAGCCGGCATTGTGCCGGATATCGTCGTTGGCACGTCGATCGGCGCGGTCGTTGGCGGCTGCTTTGCGGCCGCCCGGCTCGATGAACTCGAGGGTTTCGCGCGCGATCTGACCCGGCGCAAGGTGTTTGGCTATCTCGACATCAACTTGTCCGGCTCGGGACTGATCACCGGTCAGCGCGTCGTTGACCGCCTGGTCAGCCACCTCGCCGACGTCAACATCGAAAAGATTGCGCCCCGATTTGTCGCGGTCGCCACCGAACTCGGAACCGGCCAGGAAATCTGGCTCTCGCGCGGCTCGCTGGTGCAGGCGATGCGCGCCTCCTACGCGATCCCCGGCATCTTCAAGCCGGTCAACATCGAGGGCCGCTGGCTGTTCGACGGCGCGCTCGTGAACCCGATCCCGGTGTCCGTCTGCCGGGCGCTCGGCGCGCGCTACGTGATCGCCGTCAATCTCAATTCCGATCTCTGCGGCCGTGGCTCGGTGTTGCCCGACCCGGCCCTCTCGTTGGAGTTGCAGAGCAATGGCCATACGATGCCATTGCGTGCCGAGGAGGGCAGGCCGACAGCGGTGCGCAAACTGCTGCAACGCCAATTGTTCGGCGGTGGCGACGGCGGCCCCGGCATCTCGACCGTGATGGCTGACGCGTTCAACATCGTGCAGGATCGGATCGCCCGCTCGCGCCTCGCCGGCGATCCGCCGGACGCCATCATCAACCCGAAGCTGTCGGGCATCGGGCTCTTCGACTTTCATCGCGCGGACGAGCTGATCAGTCGCGGATTGATCGCCGGCCAACGCGAGGTCGAGGATTTGAAGCGCGAGATCGGTGCCCGCCGATTGGGCCTGAACGGCGCCAGCAACCAGCATTGCTGAGGTTGCCGACGCACTTCACGTTCACGCCGATCGGGACGCTCGGGTCGCGCCAGCGTCAGGTCCGAGTGCCTCAGCCTGCCGTTATGTAATCGCGCATCAGATTGGCCTCCAACTCCACCTCGGCGACGCGGTGCTTGACGACGTCGCCGATCGACACGATGCCGGCGAGCTTGCCTTTTTCCATCACCGGTAAATGGCGGAAGCGCCTCTCGGTCATCACCGACATCAGCTGGTCGATGGTGTCGGCCTCCCGGCAGGTCATCACCGTGCTTGTCATGACCTCGCCAACCGGCCAGTCGAGCGCGCCGGCGCCGTGCTTGCCGACAACGCGGATGATGTCGCGTTCCGAGATGATGCCGGCGACGCCGCCGTCCTTTTCGGTGACGACCACGGCGCCGATGCGCATGGCCGAGAGCCTCGCCGCGACGTCCATGACGGTCGCATCAATGCCGACGGTTTCGACCGCGCGGCCCTTGTCCTTGAGAATAGCTGCAACATGCATGCGGGTGTCTCCTCCGGTTGCCGGATGAGGAAGCCCAATCATGCCCCGCGGCGTGTCCAGGGACTGAAGCGCCCCGGTGCACCATGACAGGCCGCCCGCTACCAGCAGACTTGGCCTAGACGAATGCTGCCCAGGCTGATGCTCGGGCAGATCGGTCATCATCGCCGCGAATGGGCTGGAGCGCAAGGTGGTCGCTGGCTAATGGGCGAACTTTGAGGATAGAAGTTGTGTGTCCAACGCATGCAAAAGAACTGATTGCTCAACCGCACGCAAAAGGATGTTCGTTCATGACCCCCGAAGAAAAGCTGAAATCGATGGGCCTGATGCTGCCGAACGTGCCGACGCCGGTGGCCAACTACGTGCCGTTCAAGCTCGACGGCAAGACGATCTACTGCTCGGGCCAGGGCCCGCGGAAACCGGACGGCTCGGTCTATGTCGGCAAGGTCGGCAAGGACTACACGGTCGCCGAGGCCTACGAGCACGCCAAGCTGGTCGGGCTCGGGCTGCTCGCTGCAGCCAAGATGGCGGCCGGTGATTTGTCCAAGGTCGAGGTTTTGAAGGTGCTTGGCATGGTCAACGGCGTCGACGGCTTCGGCGAGCAGCCGAAGGTGATCAACGGTTGCTCGGATCTGTTCGTTGCGGTGCTCGGCGACAAGGGCCGCCACGCGCGCTCCGCGGTCGGTATGGGCGGGTTGCCCGGCAACATGTCGGTCGAGATCGAAGCGGTGATGCGCATCGTCGGGTGAGGCCCGCCCTATGCGGTAAGGCTCGGCCGCATCGCATCCCACGGCCGCGCCGCCTCCATCAGTGCCGCGATCCGCAGCAACCGCGCATCCTCGCCGCGGCGACCGACGATCTGCACCGACACCGGCAGGCCATCGCTGTGCAGGCCCGCCGGCAACACGATCGCCGGATTGCCGGTGAGATTGAACGGATGCGTGTAGGGGTACCAGGCGCGGCGCACGGTGCCGGCCATCTGGTTGCCGATCAGCACGGGCTCGAACAACGCCTCGTCGATGCCGAGCGCCGTGCGCGTCAACGTCGGCATCACGATCACGTCGAAGCGCTCGAACCAGACCTGCACCTGCCGGTAGAGCTTGGTGCGCGACATCAATGCGCGGCCGACCGCCTCCGCCGTCTGCCCCTCGCCGCCCGACATCTGCCGCAGCAGCGTCGGGCTGAGTTTGTCGCGCCACTTCGGCAGCTGATCGGCGAAGCGCGCGTTCCAGAGCGCGGTCGACAGTGTCAGCCAGTAGGGCTCCGTCGGTTCGAGATCGTCGCCCATCGGCTCGACGATGGCGCCGAAATCGCCAAGTATCGCGGCTGACGCCTCGCAGCGCGCCATGTATTCGGGGTCAGCGATCGTGTTCGCCAGATACGGCCGCCACGCCACCCTGAGGCCCTTGAGATCGCCCTCGGGCTGCGCGGCGGCGACATAGCCTGATGTCGCCATGCCATACGAATGCGGGTCGGACGGGTGCCAGCCGGACATCGCTTCCAGCATGAGCGCCGTGTCCAGCACGGTGCGCGTCGTCGGCGTGATGTAGCTCATGTTGCTGAAGGCGTCGGGCGCGCTGTCGTGCGGAATGAGACCCAGTGACTGCTTGATGCCGACGACGCCGTTGCAGGCCGCCGGAATGCGTGTCGAGCCGCCGGCGTCGGTCGCGATTGCCAATGGCCCGATACCCGCCGCGCAAGCGACAGCCGCGCCACCCGAGGAGCCGCCCGAGGTACGCGTCGCATCGTAGGCGTTGCGCGTCCGCCCGAACAGCGGCGCCTCGGTCCAGGGCATGTGCCCGAACTCCGGCGTCGTCGTCTTCGCGAACAGGATGGCGCCCGCAGCTTTCAGCCGGGCGACGCAAACCTGATCCTCGTCCGGCACGTTGTGCTCGTGGATGAAGGAGCCGAACGTGGTGCGAACGCCCTTGGTATTGACGAGATCCTTGACGTGGAACGGCACGCCCGCGAGCGGCCCGAGCTTCTCGCCGCGCGCAATCGCGGTGTCCGTTGCCTGCGCTGAAGCCAGCGCCTCCTCTGCGCAAATCGTGATGAAGCAGTTGAGCACGGGTTGCAGCCGCTCCGCCCGGGCGAGCGTCGCCCGCATCACCTCGACGGCCGAGAGGCGGCGCTGCGCGATCAACGGCGCCAGCTCGGAGGCCGGCAGGTAGGCAAGCTCGTCACCGGACATTGAGGCACTCCGAAGGGGTTCACGTCGCGCGGTCAGTTTCCCGCAGGTGGGCAATTCGTCAAGAGCGCTTGGACACCTCTGTTGGTCGTGCTTTGCGATTCCAACCCACAGGTGTCATCCTCTGGCTTGTCCCGAGGACCCATCGTGCAACGAGCGCGAGAAGCAGTCGTTCGCTGCGTCTTCAAAGCAAAATTCCACCTCTTGTAACTGCTGGACAATGGGTGGTCGGGACAAGCCCGACCATGACAACGGTTTTGTGTGCTGCTGGGGATCTCGCCGTCCGCCAACCCGCCGGAATTTAGCGATAGAACGGCTGGCCCCGCCAGCTTAGTCTGCCGACCGACGCCCGATCCCGTCCCCAAAAGCATCCAAGAACGCACACCTTGCCCGATACCTCGCAATCGCCACTGAGCCTCCTGAAGAGCGCCGGCGCCTATCTCGGCGACCTCACGACACCGACGCTCAGGCTCGGCGTCACCGGACTGGCGCGGGCCGGCAAGACGGTGTTCATCACGGCGCTGGTGCGCAACCTGATCGCCCAGGCGCGGTTGCCCTTCTTTGGTCCCGCTTCCGAAGGCCGGATTCTTCGCGCCTATCTCGCGCCGCAACCGGACCTCGACGTGCCCCGCTTCGCCTATGAGGAGCATCTGGCCGATCTCGCGCGCGATCCGCCGGATTGGCCGGACAGCACGCGGCGCATCTCGGAGCTTCGCGTCACGATCGAGTACCAGACGCGCAATTCCTTGTTGCGTCGGCTCGGCAACAGCCGCCTGCATGTCGACATCGTCGACTATCCCGGCGAATGGCTGATTGATCTTCAACTGTTGGGGCAATCCTATGCCGCCTGGTCGGCTGCAGCACTCGCGGCGGCCCGCGACGCACGGCGCGCGGTGGCGGCCGAACCTTTCCTGTCGTTTCTCGGCGGCGCGCCCGACGGTAAAAAAGCCAACGAGCAGGACGCGATCCAAGGCGCACGCCTCTTCACGCAGTATCTCGAGACGGCACGCGGCGCGGGCAGCGCAGATCCGACACTCGGCCCCGGGCGCTTCCTCCTGCCCGGCGATCTCCAGGGTTCGCCGGTCCTGACGTTCTTCCCACTCGATGCCGCGGATGCCGGGCCTTACCGTGCTGTGTTGCCGATGCTGGAGCAGCGCTTCGAATCCTACAAGGGCCGCGTGGTCAAACCGTTCTTCCGCGATCATTTCGCGAAGCTGGATCGTCAGATCGTGCTGGTCGACGCGTTGGCGGCGCTCGATCGTGGCAGCGCGGCCGTCGCCGATCTCGAAGCCTCGCTCGGCAACGTGCTGGCTGCGTTCCGGCCCGGCGCGCAGAGCTGGCTCAATCTGATCCTGCCCCGCCGCATCGATCGCATCCTGTTTGCGGCCACCAAAGCGGACCACCTGCACCATCTGAGCCACGACCGGCTGGAAGCGATCCTGTCACTGATCACCAAGCGCGCGGCGGATCGGGCAACGTTTGCCGGCGCCGACGTGAAGGCCCTCGCGTTCGCGGCACTGCGGGCGACGAAGGAGGCCGAGATGGCGAAGGGCCGCGAGACGCTGCCGTGCATCGTCGGCACGCCGCTGCCGGGCGAACGCATCGGCCGCGACGTGTTCGACGGGCTCCGCTCCGCCGCCGTATTCCCGGGCGATTTACCGGTCGATCCCGCGGCAGCGCTGGCCGGCGGATCGCTCGGTGGCAACGGCAACGCCGTGCGCGCGATCCGCTTCCGGCCGCCACGCATTCCGCCCGACGGGCCGACCGGCGACGTGGCGCCCTGGCCGCACATCCGGCTCGACCGTGTGCTGGATTTCCTGCTCGGAGACCGCCTCGCATGAACGAAGATAAGCCGCCGCGAGCACCGGAAGCGTTCACGCCGGACGATCCGAACCTCGCCATGGCGAGCGATCCGCCGCAGGCGTTCGAACGTGACGCATCGTCCAGTACGTCCGGTGAGCCGTCATCGGCCCAATCGATGCGACCGCGCGCCGCCGCGCGCGCCGGGTTCCGCTGGGGCGCGGTGCTGATCGCCTGTGCCGGCGCACTTGGCACCATCGCGCTGGCGTTGTCGTTCGCGCGCTTCATCTCGATCGCGTTCGAGCGCAACGACTGGATCGGCTGGACCGCATTCGGATTGCTCGCGGTTGGCGGCTTCGCCGCACTGATGCTGATCTTGCGCGAGCTTGCGGGATTCTGGCGCCTGCGCCGTCTCGGCAAGACGCGTGCCGAGGCCGAGCGCCTGCTGCGCGAGCCGGACCGGGCCGCCGAACGCCGTGTCATTGCGCGTGTGATCGACCCTTTCGCTGGCCGCCCCGAACTCAAATGGCAGCTCGCCCGCCTTGCTGAGCACACGCGCGACGTGCGCGATCCCGGCGACTTGCTGCGGCTCGCCGACCGCGACTTGATGCTGCCGATCGACGGCGAGGCGCGTCGCGTGGTTGCCGCCGCCGCGCGCCGCATCGGTACGGTCTCGGCGATCAGCCCGACCGCGCTGCTGACTGTGACCTGGGTGCTGATCGAGAATCTGCGCTTGCTCCGCCAACTCGCGGGGCTCTACGGCGGCCGGCCCGGCTTCATCGGCACAGCCAAGCTCGCGCGTATGGTCTTCATGCACATCGTCGCCACCGGCGGCGTCGCAATGACCGACGATCTGCTCGGTCAGTTCCTCGGCCAGGACATTCTGCGGCGGCTGTCACGGCGCTTGGGCGAAAGCGTTTTCAATGCCGCGCTGACCGCCCGTATCGGCGCGGCGGCCATCGACGTCATTCGCCCGCTGCCGTTCATCGAAGCGCCCCGCATTCGCGCCCGCGATTTTCTCGCCGAGATCGCGAAGCGCAGCGCGCCGGAAGCAAGCAACGGCATAAAGGGGCGGTGAGGCAGAGGGCGCCACTCGCAACGCCCCTACTCCCCTGTCAGAACGCGCGGGCGGAACGTCGGCCGATTGTCCGGCGCGCCGCGATCGTTCTCGGCTATGGGCTTCGGCTCGGACGTCTCCGGCTCGTCTGACACGACGATCTCCACGGACGCTTCCTCGAGCGTGAGGTGATAGCCGGCGTAGTCGCTGCCATCGATATCCCGACTTGCGTCGGTGTCGGCCCCGGGGTCGGGCATCGCCGCTTTCAGCCGTTTGGCGGCCGGTTCAGGCGCGCGCGCGGCGACAGGGCTCCCCGGTTCGACCGGCTCGTTATGCCTGATGATCGTCACCTCGGCCTCATCGACATCGAGATCCACAGGCGCATCAGGCTCCAGCATGGCCGGCGGCCTGCGCTCGAGAGCCCGTTCGCTGCGGTCGTCGCTGTCCCGGTCGCGATGCGCGTCGAGCGGATGCGGCCACGAGGCACTCCTGTCGATCAGGATCTCGAGCTCGGCTTCGAGGTCGTCGAGGCGCGATTCAGTTGCGGCTTCAGTCGCCCGCGTCGTGGTGGAGCCGCATTCCGCGATGGACGCAGCCGGCCCCGTGGTCCCGTTCGCATCACCGGTCGCCGTGTCGGCAAACGGCATGGCAGCCGGCCCATGCCCGATACCCGAACCACTAGCGGGAATCAACAGCGGCGGCACCTTCGGGGTTACCTGCGGCGGCTGTGTCATGGCGGGTTCGATCAGCGGTGCTGATGGCGCACCGAGCAAGCCGGCATTGCCCTCGCCGCTCCGTGCGCTGGCCTCGGGCGGGCGCACTTTCGACACGACGCGGATGCGTTGCAGCACCGAGCGCGGTGAGCGCGGGTCGGCTGTTGGGCAGAGTTCCGTTGATCTCGGTTCGATTGGCAGCGGCCGGGGTGTCAGTGCGGCAACCGGGGGTACCTCGGTCGATCGGGCGGGCGGAATCGGTGCCACGATGACCGCTTTGGCGGGCATTGGCGTCGCGCTTGCTGGCGACACAGCCGAACTGCCGGCCCGCACTTTGATCCGGACGCGCTGCTGGTCCGCCGCCTCTGGAGTGTCGTCGGGCGTTTCGGCCGTTGCTGCCGGCGGCATATCCGCAGTCAATTCGGTGCCTTTTGCGCGACGAAATTCTATGGTCGCAGGCGGCGGCGAGGCCTTGGGAATGGCACCTGTGACGGGCGCCGCCGCGACAGGTTTCGCCACCTCGAACCGGGCCGTTTCCTTCAATATCCCGGCTTCCAGACGCGCGGGCCCCCGCAATTGGCCAATCGCCTCCTCTATCCGGACATAGGCGCGCCAGTCGCGGCTGGTCTCGGTGAGTTTCTGCACCAAGCGACCGCGGAACAATACGCCGTCGATGCCTTCCAGCGGATTGCCGTTGCGCTCGCGCTCGTCGAGCTGGCGCAGAGCGCGCCATTCCTCCACAGCCTCGAGCCGCGCCTCGATCTCAGCGTGCGCGCGGCGGAGCAGGGGCAACTCGGCAGCGGTTTCGGATCTGGCTTCGGGTTTCACGTCAGCCATGACGGACCCGTCTCATTCATGACGGCTGGGCGCCAAAGCGCAAGCAACCTGGACCCAGGCCGAGAAGCGTGGCACGGCCGGGTGGGGATGCCCTGTTGCTTCTTGCGGGAACTGATCCTAACCATCCCGAACCGACAAATGTTGCTGGGACGTAAACGTCCCCCTGGATACAAGAGTGCACCAAGCCACCGCTGGCGTCATCTACATTATATCTCAACCCGTTAACCGGCATCCTCGTGATGATGCGCCAAGGCCACATCCGTGATGCCAAAAGCACTTTTCAGCCGGTTGCGGCGCCAAGGGATAGCCTTGCCCGGCCTCGACGCGGGCGGGTGGCCCAGTTAACGTCGCGTCGATGCTTGGAGGACGACGTCAGTCGGCAACGAGGCGACGCATGACCGCAGAACTGAAAGTCCTGAGGCGAGCGCTATGGACGCTGTTCGAGGACAGCGGCTTCTCCATGGCCGGCGCAATCGCGTTCTCGTTTTTGTTGTCGCTGTTCCCGTTCTGCATCTTCCTCGGTGCGCTTGCTGGTACGATCGGCGGCCAGGATCTGGCGGCGTTCGCGGTCGGCCAGTTGTTCGATGCCGTGCCGGAGCCGGTGGCCAAGGCGCTGGCGCCGGAAGTTGGCCGCGTCATGGGCCAGAGCCAGTACGGCCTGCTGTCGATCGGCGCCGCCATCTCCCTGTTCTTTGCGACCAGCGCCGTCGAAAGCTTGCGCGCGGCGCTGAATGTTGCCTACCGCGTGCGCGAACCGCGCTCGTACCTCTGGTGCCTGGCGCAAAGCTCGCTGTTCGTGTTCGCCTCGGCGGCGGGCATGCTGGTGGTTGCCTGGGGTGTTGTCGTCGGCCCTGCATTGGCAGCGAGCAGCAATTCGGCGGCCGTCCTCTGGCTGGTCGAGCACGGCCTGTTCTCGCCGCCGACTCGCTACACGATCGTCCTCTGCGTGACGCTGGCGCAATTGCTCGCCTATCACATCTGGCTGGCGGCCGGGCGGCGGAGCATTGCCGACATTTGGCCCGGCGCCGTGCTCTCGGTCGCGCTCTGGATCCTGGCCGCCGCGCTCTACTCGCGCTGGCTGACATTCAGCGATTACACCAAGTTCTATGCCGGTCTGACGCAGCTCCTCTCAGCGCTGATCTTCTTCCAGGTCAGCGGCATGATCATGATCCTCGGCGCCGAGTTCAACCGGGCGCTGACCGAGGCGAAGGCGCAGGTTTAGGGGAGCTGTGCGGCCGGTCAGGCTCAGGCCTTCAGGTATTCGCCGCCTCGGCCAGCAACCGCGCATTGCGGCACATGTCGTGATCGGCGCCGGGGCGGCCGCAGAGAATGACGCCAAGTGGCAATCCGCTCCGCGTCTTCCCCGCCGGCAGCGTTACCATCGGGCCGCCAATCGCGGTCCAGGGCGCGATGTAGCGTGGCTCGCCAGTCCAGGCGAGCCCGTGCGGCGCGGGTTCGGGTGTCGCTGGCCATAGGAACACGTCAGCGTCGGGGAAGCGCGCGAGCAGCCGTTCACGCAGCATGTCGATCATGGCGCGGGCCTCGAGGTACGCCGGCGTCGTGATGCGTTGGCCTTCCTCGACGGCAGCGACGATCTTGGCGCCGGCCTGCCCTTTCGGCAGATCGCGCAGGAACGCGAGCGCACGGCCAGCCTCGTACAGCATCGTCTGGCGTTGCAACTTGAAGAGGTCTGCGAACGGGATCGGTGAGACGTGGCCTTCGATCTTGTGGCCGGCCTTGGCGAACGCAGTCGCGATCCGCGCCGTGGTCGTCTGCACCTCGACCGAGGCGTCGCCGAGATGGTGGTCCTCGGGGATCACGATCGTCAGCTGCGGCTTCACGGGACGGGCGGAGGCCAGAAACGCCGGCGCCACCGCCTCGAACGCCAGCACCGCGTCGTCGACGGTGTAGCCGTAGAAGCCGACCGTATCGTAGGACGGCGCCAGCGGCGCGATGCCGAAGCCCGGCATCGACCGCGTCGACGGCTTGAACGCAGCGA
>JANLQP010000053.1:0-6517 GCA_031367895.1 Hyphomicrobiales bacterium | reverse complement strand
CCGATGCCGACCGGCCATTCGACGGCCGTGTTGGCGCCGACCTTAGCTTTCCAGGCTGGGCTCTCCTTTGAGAGGTAGTCGGTCCAGATGAAGGTCGTGCCGGAGCCGTCTGAGCGGCGCACCACAACGATCGCCTGGGCCGGCAGCTTGGCCTGCGGGTTTAGTTTGGCAATCGCGGGATCATTCCAGGTCTTGACCTCGCCGAGATAGATGGCAGCGAGTGTCGCGCCATCGAGAACCAGTTCACCAGCCTTCACGCCGTCAAGGTTGATGACCGGCACGTTGCCGCCGATCACCATCGGCCACTGGACGAGGCCGTCCTTCTCGAGCTGCTCGCCCTTGAGCGGCATATCGGTCGCGCCGAACGTCACCGTTTTCGCCTGGATCTGCTTGATGCCGCCACCGGAGCCGATCGACTGGTAGTTCAACCCGTTCCCAGTCTCCTTCTTATAGGCGTCGGCCCACTTGGCATAGATCGGATAGGGGAACGTCGCGCCCGCGCCGGAAATGTCACCGGCCCGAGCCGCGCTCGCGGCTGCCACCAGGGCGCCGGCGATGGCGACCGAGCGCGCCAGGGTTGTCAACTTGCGCATCTTGCACCTCATCTCACTCGAAGCGGGTACCGCGACATGCGGCCTCCTCAGCTCCGATAGCCGACGTTAGACACGGCTTGTATGAAGTCTGTGTGACAGTTTGCAATGTGCTGCCAAACCCCACTGCCAGTGCCGGAAAATCACGCCTCGGGCGCTATCGGCGACCGTTGCCGACTACCGGCAGGAGAACCGAGAAAGTCGAGCCCTTTCCGAGTTCCGAGCCGATCCGTAGCTCACCCCGATGCCGGCTGACGATGTGCTTGACGATGGCAAGGCCGAGCCCGGTGCCGCCCCGCTCCCGGCTGTCCTTAGCGTTGACGCGATAAAAGCGCTCTGTCAGACGCGGCAGGTGATGGGAAGCAATGCCGATGCCATCGTCCCTGACAGTCATGGCCATGCGTTGGCCCTCTGGAGCAATGGTAATCTCGACCTTGCCGCCTTTCCGGCCGTACTTGATGGCGTTCTGCATCAGGTTTTGCACGACCTGCGTGAGTTCATCGCTATCCCCGATGACGAGGCCCGGCTCAGCCGCGGCTGAGGTATCGATCGCGATGCTGGCCTTCGCTGCCACATGTCGCAGGCCGTTTGCCACGTCGTCCGCGATCACCGACAGATCGACAGTCCCGTTGGGAGCGACATGCTCCCGCATCTCGACACGTGACAACGACAGCAGATCGTCGATCAGACGCGACATGCGCGACGCCTGCTCCTGCATGATGCCGAGGAATCGCTCGCGAGCGACTGGGTCATCCTTTGCAGCGCCCTGCAGCGTCTCGATGAACCCCTTGAGCGAGGCAAGCGGCGTGCGTAATTCATGACTGGCGTTGGCGACGAAATCGGCGCGCATCCGCGACAACCGATCCGCTTCTTTCATGTCGCGCAGGACAATAAGCAGGGCTGGGCGGCCGGCCGTGTAAGCACCGCCAAGCGGCGTCACATGCGCCTGCAAGATTTGCTCACGCGGGGGCGGCAGCCGTAGTTCCAACGTCTGTGGTTCGTCGCGCCAAAGTGCGATGTCGACGGCGCGAAGCAATTCCGGCGCCCGCGTCACCTGCGCAATATGACGACCGGTTTCGATTGGAAAGATCACCCGCGTTGCATCATTCCCGGCAATGACGACGCTCTTGCCGTCCAGGATGAAGGCGGCATCCGGTAAACCGGAGAGAATAGTCCGGCACGTCGTATCGTCGAATGTCGCGAAAGTGATCGCGCTGTCTCCGGCGCCGGCGGATGACACTTGAGCGCGAGCGGCCACATCGGACTGGGCATAGGCGCGCCATGCGATCCAGACCCCGAGGCCAACCATGGCAGCGCCACCCCACCGCCAAGACAAGGCACCAAACGCGACAAAAGCCACCAGCATGAGTGCGGCGGCGATCGCGACTTCGCGCCCGGAAATCGTAACCGAACCGCCCCCTCCTGCGACAGATTCTGCGACAGCTACTGCGGTCGCGATCAAACGTCCACGCTCCGCTGATTTATCCTCGATCATGACGAACTCGCCACCTCCCGGACGCTTCTTACCAATAAATTGACGCTCGCGCACGCGGAGTCGACCAACGATACCAGCCGCAAACGGCGATTGCCCGGCACACGGTCAGATGTGCACGGGCAACCAAAAACAACGACGCTTTCGTTTGACTATACGATCTTGCCGCCGCCGGCCTTGGTGATCACGACGACAGCCGGGCGCGGCGGCATGCCGGCCTTGAAATCCGGCCAGCGCGTCGGCGGGTCTTCAAAGGTCGGCTCGCGGCCAAACGGCTGCCATTCCTTGGCTCCGTCGACGCCCGGATGCTGCACGGCCAGGAACACGCTCTCGCCGTCGGGCGTGAAACACGGGCCGCATAGTTCAGCGCCGATCGGAACGCGGTAGAACATCCGCGATGTGCCGCGTGCCGCACCTTCGGTCTCGACGTGATAGAGACCATCGGCCTTACCGGTGCGCGCCCAGTTGCGGCCCTGGTCGGTTGCGACCCACATGCGGCCATCCAAGTCGAACGTGACGTTGTCAGGGCTAGCGAACCAGCCGTTCCCCGTTGTCGCCGGGTTCCAGAGCGCGCCGACCTCGGCAACACGCGGATCGCCGCACTTGATAAGGATTTCCCACTTGAACGTGTCAGCCGCATGGTCGCCGTCCGGCGCCGTCATCTCGATGATATGGCCGAACAGGTTCTCCGGCCGCGGATTGGCTTTGCCCAACCGGCTCGACGTGCGCTTCTCGTTGTTGGTGAGCAGCACGTAGACCTTGCCCGTGCGCGGGTTCACTTGCACGTCCTCCGGACGATCCATCGGCGTCGCCTCGAGTAGATCAGCTGCGAGCCGCGCATCGATCAAAACGTCGGCTTGACTCGCGAATCCGCTCTCAGGCGTCAACGGTCCGGTGCCAAACACCAAGGGCAGCCAGAGAACCGTGCCGTCGTCATTGAATCGCGCGACCGACAAAGTGCCGTTCGAAAGCAACGCAGCGTTGTTGGCGCTGTCGCCGTGAATGTAGCGCTCCTCGGAGACGTAGCGATAGACGTACTCGAATTGCGCGTCGTCGCCGGAATAGACGATCACGCGGCCATCCTTGTTGACGTGCACCTCGGCGCACTCGTGCCGGAAGCGACCGAGCGCAGTCTTCTTGACCGGCGTCGAGTTCGGATCACTCGGATCGATCTCGACGACCCAGCCGAAACGGTTCGGCTCGTTCGGCGCCTTGTCGACGTTGAAGCGATCATGGAACTGGCCCCAGTTGTACCAGTTGCCAGGGATGCCATAGCGCTCGAAGCGCTTCTGGTCGACACCGACGAGGCCTTTCGTCATTCGCTTGCTGTCGCCGCCGCGCTGCTCCGTCCAGAAATACCCATTGACGTTTTCTTCGGCGGTCAAATATGTGCCCCACGGCGTCTGGCCACCACCACAGTTGTTCAGCGTACCGCGAATGTCGAGACCGGTCGGATCGTCCGCCGTGCGCAGGCGGGGGTGTCCGGCGGCAGGTCCATCAGCGGTCATAACTGAGTTGGCCGTGATGCGCCGGTTCTTCGGGCTGGACGTGAGAACGCGCCACTTTGGCCCGTCGCGGGCGATCTCGACGACCGAAACGCCGTGTGCCGCCATCTCGACGTCGACCTTGGCCCTGTCCATCGAACGGAAATCGTCCTTGTCCGGCCGGCCGACGCCGGGGAACATCACCTCTGGGCTTGTGTATTCGTGGTTCACGCAGAGGAGGCCGCGTGTGCCCTGGACGTCGAGTGGAAAGAACGCGACGTAATCGTTGTTGTAGCCGAACCGCTTCTCCTGCTCGGCGGCGGTAAGCGTTACCGGATCGAACGCATCGAGCCCGGTCGTGATCGGATCGCCCCAACGGAGCAGCACGTGCTTGGTAAAACCCTGGGCGACGTGATCGTTCTCGTCGACACCGCCCTCGAGTTCACGAAAGGTCGTCGCCACGCCAGCGGCGCGCGCAGGACCATTGCTCGTCAACATTGCCGCCGGACCGAACAGCAGTGTCGCGACCGGCGCTGCAAGCGTTCCTTTGAGCATGTCGCGCCGGTTGAAGCGGCGGGCGAGCACGTTGCCCATGCTGCGATCGAGGTTTTCGTGCGTCGGCGTGTTCTCGGTAGCCTCAAAGGCTTCCTCGCGCGTGGCGAAAGTTTCAGTGCTCATGGCTCGCTCCTCTGCGGGGTCTGATTGCGCAGAACCATGGCCGACGAATGCTACGTCCGCGTGACAGGACGATGCTGGTCTGCTTCACCAATTCAAATCCTCGCGGGGTCGCGACAGCCGAATCCGTCTTCCCCATTGTCAGTCCGCGCTCTCAGACTGCCGCAGCAGCCGGACGAAGCGCCGGCATTTGTATGGTCGTAGTCAAGTCCGCACTCCAATGGATCAGCTGCAACTCTCCATCCATCGTCTCGACGATGGCGGTGCAGCTCTCGACCCAGTCGCCGCAGTTCAAGTAGTGGATGCTGCCAATTCGGCGATCCGCTGCATGATGGATGTGGCCGCAGATGATGCCGTCGGCCTGTTGCCGGCGCGCCTCGGCCGCGACCGCATCCTCGTAGGCACCGATGAAGCTCACGGCGCGCTTGACGCGATTTTTGAGATAGGCCGAGAAGGACCAATACCCGAGCCCAAGGTGCCGACGCACCCAGTTCAGGGGATTGTTGAACCAGAGCGCGGCCTCGTAGCCGCGGTCTCCGAGAAAAGCCAGCCACTTGGCTGTGCGCACGACGACATCGAACTCGTCGCCGTGCATGACCACGTAGCGCCGCCCTTTAGCGGTGCGATGGATGCAGTTCCGCATCACGTCGATGCCGCCGAAGCGCATGCCGCAGAAATCGCGCAGACATTCGTCGTGATTGCCCGGAATGAAGACGATTTGCGCGCCCCTGCGCACTTTGCGCAGCAGCTTCTGCACGACGTCATTGTGCGCCTGCGGCCAATGCGGGCCGCGGCGGATCCTCCAGAAATCGACGATATCGCCGACGAGATAATAGGTGTCGGCTTCGGTCTCGCGCAGAAAGTCGATCAGGGCATCGGCCTGCGATGTGCGCGTGCCCAGATGCACATCGGAGATGAAGATCGCCCGATAATGGACGTCACGTCGATGCGATCGGGGTGATTGCGGGTTGGCGTATTGCATGCGTTGCGATCTATGGGATTCGCATTGCAAGCAGATGACAACCGTCGGCATGCGCAACCGGCAACAGGTATGACACGCACTGCATTGAGAAAATGCGGGGCCGGACTCGAACGGCGTCCAGTAGCGGGGTCGTCGAACGCGAGACGAGACCGGCCCCTTGCCGAGGACATCGCGAGAGGGCGTGCGATGCCTTCAGATAGTTTTTGCACGAGCGATGCGCGGGGGTAAACTGCAGTTCTGAAATGCGGTGCACCAACTCATGCCGGGTCGGCATGCCTACCTCTCCCAACGGAGCATCAGCAACGCCGCCATCCCTGCGGACATTGATTCGATTAGCACCGGTTTGTGAAGAGCGGATGACGGGCATCGGAACAGGCGCGCGCTATTTTCTGTCCGCCAAACGGCTGCGGCCATCAGCCGCCAACTTCGGGGCATGCGTCGCCCGCAGCGCGGCGCAAGCAGCCATGAATGCGCGATAGTTTGCCGGAAACTCATCGCGATAGGGGTTGCCGTCACTAGTCAACGCACGCACTACGCGGCGATAGCCGGCATCATCGAGATAGCCGTGCGCGGCTGCGGCTTCGAGCGTGACGCAGGCCACAGTGTCGGATGGTCGGGACTTGGTGGCTGCACTTTGAGCTACCACGATCAGGCCCACGATGAGGACCAACAATGCCGCCGACAGTAAGCCAGGCCAGCCTGATACGCTTTTCACTGTGCTGCCTCGCTCGCGCCAGGATGCCGATCTGCCATGGTATCCGCGTACAACCGGTTGATCTTCGCGAGCAACTCGCCCATGGCGAATGGTTTGGCGACGAATGCATTAGCTCCACAGGCTAACGCGCGCCGCCGATCCTCGCTGCTGGCGCAACCAGTCAGCATCAAGACAGGCACATGCCGCGTTTGCGCGTTGCGCCGCAACTGGCGCAAAAGTTCGATACCGGCAAGCCCTGGCAGCATCCAATCGAGCACCACAAGCGTCGGTGGGCGTGCGATCAAAGCTATGAGCGCCACATCGCCACGCGACATCCGATCGACGCTAAATCTGATGGCTTCGAGGTTGTAGAGCAGCAGAAGTGCCAAGCTGTCATCGTCCTCGACCAGCACAACGCGCGGCAAAGAAATGCGTGAGGGTGCCATGTCCATCGCAGTCGGTTCCAATGGGTGTTGACCAATCCAACCAGCTCACGGCGAAACTGGACCCGCTGAACCTGCCGCCAGCCCGATGGCTACGACGACTTCACGAAACTATCGTGACAACGGGGGCGGCGGGCATGGTTGCTATTGGCGAGGT
>JANLQP010000024.1:0-2258 GCA_031367895.1 Hyphomicrobiales bacterium | reverse complement strand
TCGCCGCCTGAACCGCATAGGCGCCTACCGCATCGGTCGGATCAAGGCCGTCACGAAGCGGTGGAATCACGCCCGACCCGTAGGCCGCGCGAAGGCGTTCAGCGAGTTGTGCGGTATTCGTCATCAAACTGCGTCGGTTCGGCGCAGGAATGCGATGTGCAGGCGATTGAATTCGTTTGCATCCTCGAACTGAGGCCAATGTCCGCACTCGTTCATCACAATATATTGCGCGCCGGGAATCATGTCGGCGATTTCCTTGCCTTCGGCCGGTGTCGCGGTCGGATCATGCGACGTCCACACCACCAATGTCGGCGCAGTGATCGAACGATACTGTTCCTTAGTGATCATGTTTGGGCGGCGGATATCCATGTCCTGCAGGCACATGATCCGCTGCATCGTGTTGGTGAAACCCGGCTGCGCATAGATGGCACGCCGAGTCTCGATCAGGTCGTCGGAGACCATTGACTTATCGCACATCAGGAATTCGAGGCGGGTGCGGATGCGCTCCCAGCTCGGGTCGGACGCCGCCTCGTTTGACAGGCGCTTCAGGCGCTCCATGACCTCGGGGTGCGCGGTCCAGCCGCCCGCGGTATTGAGCACAAGCTTTTCGACGGCTTTGGGATGATGGACGGCGAGATAGGTCGCCACCCAGCCGCCGAGCGATTCGCCGGTGATCATTGCGCTGTCGCGGCCGAGCGCCTTTAGTACCGCAAGCACATGCCCGGCGTAATCGGCGACCTGATAATCAATTGCCGGCTGCTGGGTCCAACCATGCCCGAGCATGTCGATCGCGACAAACCAGAAATGCTCGCCGTGCGGCCCGAAATTCCGCGAATAGGCCTCAGCATGGCCGCCGACACCGTGCAGCGCGAGTACCAGCGGTTTGGACGGGTCGCCCGACTGCATATAGCGCGTGCGGATTCCGCCGGCGTCGAGAAACCCTTGCGAGAAGCTAACCCCACGCATGTCTGCCCAGACGCTGGAAAAGTCAGCGGGGCGAGAGTCGCTCATCACGTTGATCCTTGACTAGTGTGGGTCTGAAGAGTGGCGGCCGGGGTCATTCGGACAGTGCCGGTGCCCGTGGCATAGGCGGCGGCAGCTGTCGGAACGTCGCCTCTGTCGGAACCAGCCAGCGACGGATTGTCGAGCAGCGCCGCCAGCGCGGTGGCGAGCGTGGCGCGCGCGGTGCCCGCGTCGGGAGCGGCGCCGATCGAACGCCACGCGACATACCCGTCGGGCCGTATCAACAGGGCGCCGGCCTCGTCGATCTCACGCGTGCGTTGCCAGTCGCAGTAGAGGTCCTGCGCATCACCGCGTCCGGTGACGACCACACGCAGGAAGGGCCACGCAAGCCCCTCGGCCGCCTCCACCCACGGCTCACCGGCAAGTCCTGTGACGAGAGTGAACTCGCCGCGCCCGGTCACGTCAAGGGTCGAAGTGCGAAGACCGTTGCGGTCGACTAGCCAGACGTGCGGGATCTTGGCGCCGGGCCGCGTGGTTGGCTGGACATGGAGCTGCGGATTCTGCTTCCATTCTTCAGGCTTGGCCCCGGTGTCGGCGATTACGGCAGCGGAGTCGTAGCGCTGATTCATCTCGGTGCCCTGCGCGTTAAACTCTGTCTGCTTGAGATCGAGCGCATGCTCAACTGCCTTGCGCGCGGCTACACCGTCAGGTCCCGGATCGCGGAACCGTGCGATACCGGCAGCGACCGGATTGTCGGCACCGGTGACGCGGAAGCAGGCGTTGAGCGGGGCATAGTCGAGACGCGACTGGTTGGCGCGCATCACGACCTGCTTGCCGATCGGCGCACGTTCCCGCGTGTAGCTGTCGAGCAGCCCGGCCCCGGCATGGCCTTTGATAACAAACGCGAGCTTCCAAGCGATATTAAAGGCGTCCTGGACACAGGTGTTCATACCGAGCCCGCTCGATGGCGGATGGCGGTGGACGGCGTCGCCGGCACAAAATACGCGGCCTTTCGAGTAGGTCGTGGCGTAGGCTTGGTTGACGTACCAGAGCGAAGTGCGGACGATCTCGATATCGACCGAAGCATCACCAATCATCGTCACGATCTTTTGGCGGCACGCGGCCTCGCTCATGTCTGGCTCGCCGGCGGCGATGTCGAAGCCCCAGCCGGCAATCCACTGCGTCCACGGCTCGACCGCTCGCAGCAGCCCCATGCCGATTTCGCCGAAGCTGGCAGCTGGGGTCACGATCCAGTTGAGGATACTCGGCCGGTGCGCGACGAAGCGCGTAAGGTC
>JANLQP010000020.1:0-6890 GCA_031367895.1 Hyphomicrobiales bacterium | reverse complement strand
TCGGGGCTTCCCGTGGGGGGGTTTTTCCGTGGCGGGGCCCCTGGCGGTTTTTTGTCGCGGGGCCCCTTGGCTGCCCATTGGGGGGGTGTTGTGGGGGGGCGCCCCCCTGGGGCCCCCCCCCGACATTCCGACCTGCGTCCGGCTAACCGAGCAATCGCGCCAAAGCGAGCACCACGACTGCGCCGATCGCTGAAACTACAACGCTGTTCAGGATGGGATTGCCGAGGTTGAAGTTGACCTTGGAAGCGTTCAAAAGCCAGCCACCGACGACGCCACCAATGATACCGGCCACGATGTACCCGAGCAGCCCCCACTTGAGGCCGCCGACAACGATACTTGCGAGCCAGCCGGCGATTGCGCCGACCACCAGCATGACGAGGAGTGCTGTAGCGTCCATAGCGTTCGTCCTTTTCTGCTGCGCGAAAAGGTCACCGACGCCCAAGTGCAACCGGGACTTGACGCCGGTCACCTCGTAGCAGGTTGGCTGAGTCGGGCGCGGAAGTCGAGGCAGGGGCTGAGCGGGTGCAGCAAAGTGGGGTCAGAGGCACTCAGTCGAAAACCGGAAGTGCGGTCCTGTCATCGACGATGGCCCGATCCAACTGTTGCCGTGTCAGATGCCGGGCGCCTGTCAGAATTGCCCCCCGCAGGTCAGTGCCGTCCAGGCGTGTCCTTAGTAAATTTGCCCCGGAAAGATCAGCACGAGCAAGGATGGCTCCCGTGAGATCGGCATCTGTAAAATCGGCGCCGGCAAAATCGGCACCCGTGCAGTCTGCTAGCGTCAGATTGGCGCGAGTCAAGTTCGCGCGACGCAAGCTGGTCCTGCGAATGAACGCCCCATGGAGGTCAAGTTCGATCTGCTCTTCTTCAAATCCCGTCGTCACGGATCGTTCTCCAGAGTTCGACCTAGGATCTTGAAAATCTCGCGGATATCCAATGGTGGCTCGCTGTCCGCCCACTTCACTGGGTTCTCGCGGACATAGGCGCTGAGCAACTCTACGACTGGACGTTTGTAGTCTGGGGTAGTCATCGACGATCTGACGTAACGTATAGATACCGAACAGGCGAACTTCCAGCTTCTCGTCACTAAGTTGTCCCACGGCCTGCAGGAAAAGGTCAGTCACAAGCTTGTGTCGACCAAGTTCGGCCTGCCGCGCCGTAGCCTGGCGGCGCTGAGCATCAGCCTGCTTGTTGGCAGCCGTGACGCGGAGCCACGCAAGGTAGATGCCAATTCCGCCGCCGATGATCAACCCGAAATTACGCAATATTTCCGAGACTTGAATCCATGACTGCACGTCCCACGCCTCACATATGGATCACGCGCCCGTACGCATCGAGCACGCTCTCGTGCATCATCTCGGACAGCGTCGGGTGCGGGAAGACGGCGTGCATCAGCTCTTCTTCTGTCGTCTCGAGGTTCATGGCGACGACGAAGCCCTGGATCAGCTCGGTGACCTCGTGCCCGATCATGTGTGCGCCGAGCAATTGCCCGGTCTTGGCGTCGAAGATCGTTTTCACCAGACCCTCGGGTTCGCCCAATGCTATGGCCTTGCCGTTGCCCTGGAACGGGAAGCGGCCGATCTTGACGGCGCGACCTTGCTCTTTCGCCTTCACCTCGGTCAGGCCGACGCTGGCGATCTGCGGGTGGCAATAGGTGCAGCCCGGGATCTTCGCCTTGTCCAGGCCATGCACGGCCAAGCCCTTGATCGCCTCGACGCACAGCACGCCCTCGTGCTCGGCCTTGTGCGCGAGCATCGGCGGTCCCGCGACATCGCCAATGGCGTAGATACCCGGCACATTCGTGCGGCCGAGACCGTCGGTGACGATGGTGCCGCGATCGATCTTGAGGCCGAGCCTTTCGAGGCCGAGATTCTCGACGTTGCCGACGACACCGACGGCCGAGATGACGCGGTTGAACTCGGCGCGTGTCTGCTGGCCTTTGTCGTCGACGATCGTGGCGACGACGCTGTCACCGCGCTTCTCGAGGCCCGCTACCTTGGCACCAGTGAGGATCTTCATGCCCTGCTTCTCGAAGCGTTTCCTCGCATGCGCGGCGATCTCGGCATCCTCGACGGGGAGGATCTGCGGCAGCAACTCGACGACGGTCACCTCGGCTCCAAACGTTCGGTAGAACGAAGCAAACTCGATGCCGATGGCGCCAGAACCGACCACCAACAGCGAGCGCGGAATCGCTGGCGGTACCATCGCCTCGAAATAGGTCCACACCAGCTTGCCGTCGGGTTCCAGGCCCGGAATGACGCGCGGACGGGCGCCGGTTGCCAGGATGATGTGCTTTGCCTGATAGGTGCCCGCGCCGAGCGTACCCTTCGGCGGCGGCGTCTGCGGCTGCATCGCCGCCTTCGTTGGAACGCGCACCGTGATGGTGCCCATGCTTTGTTCGCCGGCGGCCGGCCCCTTGTCGATCTGCGCTTCGCCCCAAATGACGCTGACCTTGTTCTTCTTCAGCAGGAAGCCGACGCCGCCGTTGAGTTGCGCCGAGACGCCGCGCGAGCGCTTGACGACAGCGGCCGGGTCCGGCGTGATCGTGCCGTGCAGGATCAGGCCGTAATCCCTGGCGTGTGTCGCCATGTGATAGGCCTCCGCCGAGCGCAGTAGCGCCTTGGTCGGGATGCAGCCCCAGTTGAGGCAGATGCCGCCGAGATGTTCGCGCTCGACGATGGCGGTCTTGAAGCCCAATTGGGCGGCACGGATTGCCGTCACATAGCCGCCGGGGCCCGAACCGATCACGATGATGTCGAAGGTGGTGTCGCTCATGAGGAGTGCCCGGCAGCTCGGTTGATGATCGCAAACGCACGAAGGTCCCGGCTTTTGGCCAGGACCTTCATATTCACTGTCAGCTAGCGGACGCCAAGTGGTTTGTTACACGTGGCAGCGCGCGCCGAGATAGTAGTTGAGCATCTGGTTGTAGCGATCGACATCCGCCTTATCGCCCGGCGAAAGCTTTTGCCCCGCCGTTGCCCGCTCAACCTTGGCCGGCACACCGCGCGAATCGAGTTTGTTCAGTTCGCCGCGCAGCGACTGGCACGATTGGCCAGGCGGCAATGGCTTCGCGCCTGGATCGCCGTTGGCGCCGCCGCCCTTCTCCGCGCAACCCGCGAGCATGCCCGCAAGCGCGAGTCCGATAACTACTCCCGCGATCCGGCCCGCCGTCGCCATGCTGGTCTCACTCCGCATATCAATCCTGATCGCATCTTGCCGTGGTCTGGTTGGCAGCGATGCGCACCAACCACACACTCAGCTTGCCGTGGGATGGTCCCATCAAGCCGCGCGCTCAACCCTACTGAACTGAAGATTGGCGGCGCCAAACGAACTCGCGCCGTCCCACAGGGAAACCGCCGGTTACTCGGCAGCTTTCTGTTCGACGGCCTTGACGGCCGCGTCTGCGACGGCCGGCGGTGCGCCAGCGTCCTTTGCCTTGGCCTTGACGGCCGACACTGCCGCCATTTTGGCCGCCGACCCTGCCGGCGACTTGGCTGCTGCCGCTGCTAAAGCCGGAACGGCCGGCGGCGGCGTAGTGGCGGCTACGTTCGACGGAGTGGGTTTATATGTCGAACACTTACCCTGGAATTCCACGTTCGCCTTGTTCAGCTCGGCGAGCTTGCCCAGTGATTCACGCTTCATGTTGACGGTGGTGCCCTTGCCGGCAGCAGCCTGCTCGGTCCGCTCGACGACGCCATCCTTGCGCAGCTCGGCGATCTTGCCCGCGAGCAATGCGCATTGCGGATCGGACTTCGGCTTTTCCGGCAATGCCGCCGTCGATGTGCCGGCACCAGTGCCGAACATGTCGCCGTTGGCGCATGCGCCCAGCGTCAAGGTCAAGCTCAATGCGATGCCGACCGCAGTCAGGTTCTTCATGGCCATGGCGATGATCCCTCAAATCCCCGAATTTCTACGCGTTTCTCGAACCCCAGTTCGAACTCTGAACGCGTCTTAGGCCCACCCAACCCCCAGCGACAAGCGCTTGACCCGTACTTAGCCCCAGATGAATGCATTGCGCCATGCCATTCCGGACGAAAGTGTGGCGCTGTTGCACCGCAGGCACATTTAGGCTCATTTGCGTGCTAACGGGGTGGGCGGACGAAACGCGCACCGTGCCGCCAGCCGGGATCCCCGGGACAACCAAGCCGGGCGTGTGCTGCATCAAACCAGCATGCGCACGGGATCTTCGATGAAGCCTTTGAAGGCGTTCAGCAATTCCGCGCCGACGGCGCCGTCGACCGCGCGGTGATCGCAGGAGAGCGTAGCCGTCATCACCGTCGCCACCTGTAGGGCATTGTTGACGACCAGTGGCCGCTTTTCGCCAGCGCCAACCGCCAGGATGGTCGCGTGCGGCGGATTGATCACCGCGTCGAAGCTTTTGATTCCGTACATGCCGAGGTTCGAGATCGAGGTGGTGCCGCCCTGGTATTCATGCGGGGCCAGCCGGCGTTTTCGCGCACGCTCAGCCAGATCCTTCATCTCGTTCGAGATCTCGCCGAGCGTCTTCAATTCGGCGTGGCGGATGATCGGTGTGAAGAGGCCGCCCTCGACCGCCACCGCGACGCCGACATCGGAATGGCGATGCCGCAGCATGCCGGCGTCGGTCCAGGTGGCATTGGCAGCCGGCACGCGTTGCAGCGCCAGCGCCAGAGCCTTGATGACGAAATCGTTGACCGAGAGTTTGTAGGCGCGCGGCGGGTCCTTCGGCGATGCCGCGTTGATGCGCTCACGCGCTTCGAGCAGACTGTCGAGCCGGCAATCGACCGACATGTAGAAGTGCGGCACCGTCTGCTTCGACTGCGTCAGGCGCTGGGCGATGATGCGGCGCATGCCGTCGTGCGGCACCACCTCGTAGGAAGCCTTGTCGTAGAGCGCCAGGATGCGGTCGTCCGGCATGGCGGCGACGGCGATGTTACTCGGCGACGTCTGTGCGACTGCAACGGCGCTGCCGGTCGGGGCTTGCGGGCGATGCGGGGGCAGCGCAGCGGGCATCCCGGTACCGGGGCGCGCGGCGCCATTCTGGCGGAACGCGGCGACGTCACGCTCGATGATGCGGCCATGCGGGCCGGTGCCGTTGATATGAGCCAGATCGACGCCGGCCTCCTTCGCGACGCGGCGCGCCAGCGGCGAGGCCACAAGCCGAGCGCCCGACAGCGGTTGAGGAGCGGCCGCAGGGGCAGCCGCCATCACCGGCGTAGCCGGCTGCGATGCCGGGGTCGGGGCGCGCGCCGCCGGACGCGGCGGCGCTGCCACGTGGGGCGCAGCGGACGGCTGGCGTACGGGCGCATTCTGCACCGCTTTTGGCGCCGGTCGCGCCGCAGTGCTCAATGTTTCGCCGTCGCCCAGCAAGATCGCGATCGGTGTATTGACCTTCACCTTCTCGGTGCCGGCGGCGATCAGCAATTGGCCGACTGTGCCTTCGTCGACGGCCTCGACCTCCATGGTCGCCTTGTCGGTCTCGATCTCGGCGATGATGTCGCCGGCGCGCACCTTCTGGCCCTCGGCGACCAGCCATTTGGCGAGTTTGCCCTCCTCCATCGTCGGCGACAGGGCGGGCATCAGGATCTGGATGGGCATCGGATCGGGCCTTGGGGCTCAGGGGCGGGATTACTGCATTGCGAGGTAGCGAAATCGGCAGGCGCGGTCAAACGGTCGGGTCGACGTCGAGATGGTTGGGCATCACAGCCCTCCCGTCCGCATCATCAGGAACGCGGCATTTGGTTTGAAGCGCACGCGGCCGGACGCGAGCACGAGGCTGCCCGGCTCGTCGATGCGCATGTCGTGGATACTGTGCCAGACCTGGATCACGTGCGGCTCGAGCGCCGCTTGCGCCGCGGCAACTCCAGCGGGGTCGCCACGTTCGATTGCCTGGGCATGAGCGCGAAACGCGTCTGCGAGATCGGCAAAGGCCGGGCGGTTGACGAAGTTGCCAGAGAGCGTATCGTTGGTGTCGGAACCCAATTGCGTGATCGCGCCGAGGTCCTTGTCTCCCGCGCGCAGGAGAATGGCGGCCGTATCGCCGCTGGTGCGGCGTGTGACGGAGACCGGGCGGTGGGCGGATCGCACAGGCAGGATGGGGCGTTTCATGGGGTCAGCCCTTCAGTCCGAGCGGCCATAGCAGGCTCAACGGGAACGCGATCGCATCGAAGGGAGCAGCGCGAACCGGGGCGCTGGCCGTAAACGTGTTGCGCAAGCTCCAGTGCCCGTTGATCAGCTCGAACACTTCGAGAAGTTCGATGCGGGGATCGACCAGCCAGAGGTGCTGCACACCGGCTTCGGCGTAGATCTCCTGCTTTTCGCCACGGTCGTATTTCTCGGTCGATTTCGACAGCACTTCGCAGACCCAGTCCGGCGCCAACTCGATGTAGGCGGTGTCGGGCAATTCCAGCATCCGCTCGATCCGCCAAGCCCCGAGTTCGGGTACGGCGACGTCGTCACCGAGATGAAGTTCGGGCTCGGTCAGAAAGCGCCAGCCGCCGGGCCCGCCGATGCCGTTGCGGAATGGGCCGCCCAGCACCGCGCCCAGGCAAAAATGCACTTCCGCATGCGGCGGCGCCGGTCGCGGATGCGTGACGAGGCGACCGCGCAAAAGCTCCGCCACGAGGTGCGGTGGCACCGCTTCGAGGTCGGCGTACGTCGCAGGGCGATCGGTGATCTCAGCCATTCGGCCAGCTTACTGTGTCCGGTGCGGCTCAGTCGAGCCCTCGTCCGTCGGCTCTTCCCACTCGGCGTCGATAATGGCGCGAATTCGATTCAGAGCCTCTGCCTCCGGGCAGATTTTCTCCGCCGCCATCGCGCGCGCCGCATGCCGCGCGATATCGACCAGCATCATGCCCCAGGGCTCGGGACTATCGAACGCTGGAGCCAGCGAGACGTGCAGGCCCTTGTTCGCG
>JANLQP010000136.1:0-3324 GCA_031367895.1 Hyphomicrobiales bacterium | reverse complement strand
GCCAATCATCGTACGGCGCCTCGACGCCAGAGGAAGGGTGCCGTCCACAGCATCATCCCGGCCACACAGATCCACCGCCGCCGTGTCGAGTGGCGGGCAAGACCGGCCCCCTTGGGCCGCCGAAGGCTTGGTCTTGACGGCCGCGAGCACGGCGGCACGCTCGAATGGCACGGGGGCGAGGCAGGCATGTCAGCACCGACCATCGAACGACGTGGCCGACGCGACATCAAAGGGCGTGATCATGCTTACCGGACGCGTCCGTCGGGCGATTCCAGGAGGTAGGTCAGTTCGTCGAGAGTGGGCTTTGCCAGATGCCGCTCGATCACGAGCCGGCCCCAATAGTCGAGGACGGAATCGCGCAAGGCGCCGAACACGCCGTTCAACGCCGTCGTCTCGTACGTCCGGGGCGAGAGCTTCAGCTCCACCGGATCGAGCGGGACGGCATCCTTGCGGGCGAGATAGCTCTTGCCATAGACGAACCGGCCGAGCGGCGTGCCCCGGCGATCGACGGTCAGCTCGAACCAGCCGGCGGTGACGGCGGTGGTTTCGCCCGGCAGACATGGTCTCTTAAGGCTCCACTGAGGCGGATACAGGTGTCTTAAGACACCTGTATTTTGCTGCCATCAAGTAGCAACTTTGCCGTCTTAAGGCTCCACTATTTACATCTATGGAACCTTGATAATCCAAATATCTCATGGATCTCATAGAAAGGCCTGAAGTGAGAAATTGGGCCGCCAAAAACAGAAGACGTGTCCGGGTGGTCATCGTGCCGTTACGCCAGATGATGATGCCCACAGTTCAGGATTTGCTCATTTGCTCACTTGCATGGACAAGCGGGAGGTCCCCTGTGACGGGATCATTGCCGGTTGCCAGGAGGCAGGCCCGCAAACGTCGCTTTGAAGGCCGCCTCGATCCTCTCGATCTCAGGCGGTGTGAGCTTGATGAATTCGTGCTCACGGGCGCGTTTCGAGACCTTGCCGCCGTTCTGGCGCAGAAAGCGGAAGAGAAGATCGATGGTGCGATGGGGCATTTCAACAATATCTTCGATGCTGCTGCGAAAGACGTCGTAGCGGCGCAGATAGTCGGTCTCCTCGGGGAGGTCCTTCTCGACGGTCTGCTGCACGCAGCTATAGAGAAACTCGGCCTGCGGGGTCGCGTCGAAATAGCGATAGAAGTCGCCGGTGTCGTTCAGCACGGCGACATTGCCAGCTTCTGTCGGGCGCCATTCGACGAGCGGGAGGACTCGCCGCGAGTAGGTCTCCAGGACGGCGCGATATTCGTCGATGCGGGCGAGGATCGTGGCGGAGACCGGAAACACGACGCCTTGCGGATTGAAGCCGCGCGCGGCCAGGACGTGATGGATGAGATAGCGGTGAATCCGCCCGTTTCCATCCTCGAAGGGGTGAACAAAGACAAACCCGAAGGCGAGGACGGCAGCCGCCACGACGGCGTCGAGATTGCAGGCCTTGTCGCGATCAAAAGCGATCATGCCATCCATCAGCGAACCCAAATCCTCGGGCCGGGCGCTGATGTGATCGGGAATTGGCGTTCGGGTATGCCGGTCGTGCTCGCCGACGAAGCCGCCGGTTTTCCGGAGCCCCATGTCGACGAAACGGGCATCACCGATGACGATCTGCTGCAGACGCAAAAGTTCGTCGAGATCGATGGGCTTGCGCCCGGCCTGACCGATGGCGCGGCCCCATCTCTGCACGCGATCCTGCGGCGGGTCCTCGCCTTCGATGACGTAGCTGGCGCGGGAGTCCTTGAGGAGAAGGAAGGCGGCGGTGCGCGCGAGCAGGTCGGCAGGAATTTCTGCAGCGATCTCTTTAGCGCGGTTGGCAAGATCAAGTGCTGCGAACCCTACGAGCCTTTCCGTACGCCGGACCAGGGGACAGAATGCCGGGATGCCGGGCAGATTGTTGCGGACGCGGTGGCGTGGAGAATTCTTCGGCTGGCCTGCCCACTGCTGCTCGGCATCGAGGGCGTCAACGTAAGTGCCCTTCTTCAGGTCGGGCAGGTCGAGTTTGGCGTCAAGGAGCCATTCGTAGAGGAACCAGACCCGGCGGGCGTAGCTGCCGGTCGGCTGATCGCGGGCAAGTGACTCGATGGGGCCAGGGCCGATCGCGAGGAACAGGCGCTTCAAGATCGCGAGGTCAAGGCCTTCGTATTTGAGGGCGAAGGTGAGGTGGCCGGCGAGCGTGGCGTCGGGGGCATGGCGTGGCGTGAACAGGCGCCACCCGTCGCGCTCCCGGGTCTTGTGACGGGTCGAAATGGCGGCCAAAGTGAGGGGGATCGGCACCTTGAGGCTGTAGGCGTCGATCAGGGCTGCATAACCGCCCGGTGTTGCCCGTTCTGGCAAACGCCGCTCATGAAAAACCGTGACCGGGCCTGAAAAATGATGATCCGCGCGCTTGGCCATGAAGAACGATGCCAACCCTTGAAAACTGCTTACTGTTGCCAAGGTATCATGAAAAATGATGACAGATCATGAAATTTAATGACTCGAGACCATAAATCATAAAAAATGTGTGCAGGTCCGGCTGGCGATTTGTTTGATCTGCTCCTCGCTGAATGTGGGTGGGATGGCGCCATTGCCCTGCATCGGGCATGCTGCACTGTGGCTCAGCTTGATCCTCGCGATTGGCGTTGGGGTCGTCGGTTGTCGCATAAAAAGGGGTGGGTTTGGGAGGCTCTGCCTCCCAAACGGGTGCGGGCAGTCGCCCGCTCGCGCAGCGACCACAACAGTTGCCCAAGCCGGAGGCGCCGTGCTTCCGGCCGGGGATGCCGAGCACCACAGTCTGGGGCGCTGCGGATGTCGGTGGCCCAGCTCATCGCTCCCTCCCTGCCGTCTGCAGGGTGCCGAGTCCGATATAATCGGCGCCGAACCAAGGGCGTCGGTCGCATCGCCTCCCGCACCATCGCGCAATTGGTCGCCCACGGCCCATGGACCATGCGCCAGATCGTCAATGAAACCGCGCCCTACCGCATGTTTCCGAACCATGAGCCGGAGTTAGCTGCGTAGGTATATGGAGGCGGTAACCGTGCGCGCTGGTCGTGACCCATTCGTTCCGGTTCGATCAGATCGCCGACCGGATTTTCCGAGCCGGACGGCGACATGGCCGGTCGGGGCCCTTGGGATATTGCGCCGCGCGTCGGTCACGGCGGGGCAACGGTCGCGAGCCCGCGCTCAGTCAAGCTTCACGTTGGCCGCCTTGATCACCTCGCCGTTGAGCGCGATGTCGTCGGCCAGAAACTTGGTCAGCTCCTCAACACTCTTGACGGCGCCAACGACGCTGATCTGGGCGAGGCGCTTCTGCATCTCCT
>JANLQP010000376.1:0-5561 GCA_031367895.1 Hyphomicrobiales bacterium | reverse complement strand
GTCAGCGTCGCGCGCTTGTCGTATGGCAGCGCATCATCCTGCCCGACGGAAGTTCGCTCACACTCGACAATGTGCCTGCCACGGATCCATCAGGCTTTGCGGGCCTCGCCGACAAGGTCGATTTCCATACATGGTCGCTGCTCAAGGGCGTCGTTCTGTCGACCGTGCTCGGCGTCGGCTCGAACCTGACGTTCTCAGGCGAGAGCGATCTCGTTCAAGCGATCCGCGAATCCACCCAACAGAATACAGCGCGTGCCGGCGATCAACTGACATCGCGCAATCTGCAGATCCAGCCAACCATCACGATCAGGCCAGGCGCTCCCGTCAGGCTGATCGTCCACCGCGATCTCATTCTAGCGCCGTGGCTCGGTCAGGAGAAATAGCATGGCAGATCTCAAGCTCGCCAGGATCCCTGATCGCACGCCGGTCAAGCTGACCATCGCACTCACACCGGACCTCAACCAGGCGCTCGCCGACTACACGGAGCTCTACCGCGAAACCTATGCACAGTCAGAGACGGTCTCGGATCTCATTCCCCACATGCTTCGCGCTTTTCTCGACAGCGATCGGGGCTTCCTGAAGGCGCGGCAGGCAAAGCGCGGCGGCTAGGAAAATGAAAATCCACAATGCTCTGGGCGCAGAAGCCTCTGTCGACACGCATCGCGCTTGCGAAACCCCGATTTGTGTCAGGGTCTCCCGCGCAATGGCGATGCTCGATATCGGCAAGACGAAGCTCTACGAACTTGTCGGTAGTGGCGATTTGGAAGCAATCCGGATCGGCAGGCGGACGCTGATTCTGCAAGCGAGCATCGATGCGCTGATCAACCGACTTCGCAGTCCGCCCACCCAATCTAACAGCCAACGATGAGGGGGCAGCCTTACATCCGCGTGACGGGAACGCTCACCTTAGGACCGAAGTGCGCCCGTTTAGGTCGCTCTCGTTGCTTACTTGGCACACTGAAAGCAGTCATTGATGCAACCTTCAGTCCTCCCATTCCACCTTGCGCATAGCCACGCTCTGATCCGCCCGCCGCCGCTCGAACGCGAGCGCGTTATCCGCCGACTTGATGAATGAGGAGGCAAAGTCGCGTACGATCTGACGCTCGTCTTGCCCCCAGTCGGCGACCAACGCCTTACGGGCCTCTTGCGCCTCAACCCCTCCATATTCCCCCACGAGCACACCGCTTGAGTCGATCACGATGTGAACGATAGAAAGGAGGTCGTCGCCTTCCGGAAGTGCAGCGACGATCTCGCGCAGCAGCGGGTGCAGAAACGCTTGACCTTGGTAGGCACGCAGGACCGACAAGACGAACTCGATCCCGTCGCGGCCCTGCTCGATCTGGTTATACAGGAGAGGGTAGAGCGGGTGCTCGAGATTCGGGAACAGCTCGGCGATCAAGCGACCGCCCCGGTATTCGGCTAGCTGTGGGTCGGCATCGAACCACAGGCGCGCCGCCGCGACGACCTCGACGGGAGCGGCCGCAAGCGGCTCTTTCAGATAGTGCAGCCCGTGCGGCAGGTCTTCATACCGCACATCGCCGTATTTGTTCTCGCGCGCAAACCTTGCGCCTATCGCCGTCAGCACGGCGCCCATTTGATCCTCGGCGATCACCGCCAGCATCGCCTCACCGTTGGTGCCGAGCTGCGGAACCTCGACCACCAGGGCCAGCAAGCTGGTTGCCTGATCGTCGCCCAAGCCCTTGAGTAGGCCGGCTTCGCTCCAGTTGAAGAGCCCGCCGATCCAACCGAAGTTTCCGCGCGCGGTCAGCGCCTCAGCGACCGGTAGGAAGATCGTCTCGAACAATCCTTCCGGGCGCTTGGTCGACTGCCGTGCCGCCGCGATAGTGACATTGCGCAGGATTTGCTCGTCGCCATCCGCCAATCCTCGCTCAGTGATGACGGTGAGCAGATCCAACCGAAACTTGTCCGCGAATTGCAAATACCAGGCGATCGACGACAAATGCTTGCCCTCGGCGACCCACGCTTCGATCACGGCATCGACCGCTTCGCCATGGCCAGCCTCGAACAGACCGTGCAGCATGCCCGGCAGCCAATTGGCGAGCCGCTCGCTCAATCGTGGGAGCCAGCCGAGCAGGATGTCGGGCGCGGCACGGCTGAGCGCCTTGATGAACTCCTGGAGACCCAGGAACATTGCGAGGTCGCTGCTCTCGGTCAGCACGTAGCGCTCAAGCCGCGCGAGCCACTCGGCTTCCGTCTCTGGGCTAACCGTCGCGACCAGCGCGGCGATATCTGCAGTGCGTTCGGCTGCAGACTCCTGATAGTCGTAGCGCGCATTTGCCCACATCGAATGCGAGATATTGTCGAACCCGACCAGCAGACGATACCGCGCGAGATCTTCGTCGGCGTCGATCACCGCGCGACAGCGGCTCATCGCTTCGAGCAGCCGCCCTTGCGCCGCGACCAGCTCGGTGTTGCTGGCCATGGCGGGCGGCAGCGCGTGATAGGAGTAGAAGAACCGGAAAAGCTCGACCTCGAGTTGCCGCTTCGGCTCAAGCGCGAGCTCCAGTGCGACGGCAGTGAAAAAGTCGATGACTTCGGCGAGGTCGTCCATGATGACCACGCCCAAAGCATCGGAATAGCCGGCATTGTTCGGTGTGTTCCCGGCCGCCGTCATGGCGTGCCGCACCTCGCCACGCATTGGTTCCTCGGCGAGAAGCCCATGCAGTCGCTTGAGCTGCCCGATCGCATCGCGCCGCATGTCTTTCAGCGCATCGCCGACACCCACCGAGCCGGAATGCAGCGTCATCGTGTCCGCCTGCCAGGTCGTACCGGTGACTGTGCTCGACAGGGCTTCGCGCAGCATCTTGGTGACGGTTGGCGCCGTCGCGACGAGATCCGCATCGGAAAGTGCCGCAACGCGATCGACGAGCAGACGCTGCAGCCCAGGCCCGACGTTCCGCCATGCCCGACGATCATGTTGGGCAAAGCGGCGAGTGAGATCATCGACCGGCTTGCGCTCGTCGTCGCTTCGGGCAGCCACGCGCATGGCGATGATCAAATCGAACATTCGCTCGGGATCAGCATAGAGCAGGTAGCTGCTCTCGAGCAGCCGGCAGACCTCGGTGATGATCGCCTCAGGCTTTGTCCCCGGATACTCTCCGAAATAGGTCTGCAGCGGCACGTCCGACATCGCGACCGCGCGGATCGCAGCATCGCCGAGAGTGTCGATGATCTCGGGCGCGGCAGCGATATAGTCGTCATAGTGCGGCAGCACATAGTTGGAGAAACGTTCAATCGCGTCGTGGAGGCAGTTGCGGTCGGCGCAGCTGCGGATCGCCGCGAGCGCGTCGCCATCGAACATCGCCTTGCCTTCGCGCAGGCGCGCATAGTCGCTCGCGATCTTCTCGAACGCATAGCCGGCCGGCTGCAGGAATTCGCGCATTACCTTGCGGAGACGCTTGCGCATCGCCTCGACCGCATCCTTGCCGAAGCCGACGTCGGTCATCGGCTTGTAAATTGTATCGTGCGCCATCTCGGCCCAAGCGTGATCCAGGATTGTCTGGACCTGCACTTCGCAGCGCAGGCCAGCGAAATGCCGATATTCGGGCATCGCGCAGCGCGCGTCGTTCAGCTGGACGACCCAGTTTTCCGAGATGAAGAACTCGGCGCCTTCCTCGCTGTTGGTCGGATAGTGAATTTTCGAGCGGTCATAATCGACCACGAAATTGTCGCGTAGAATGTCCGACTGGCCGAACCGATGCACATCACCATTGGTATAAAAAATGAGGCGGCAGCCCGCGACATCCTTGGCCAAGTCGCCGATTGCCGCATCCGGCGCCGCCTCAGCCTTGCCGAGCTTGATTTTGAGCGATTGGACGTCCTTGGCGCGACGCTGGACATTCTGCAGCCGCAGATCGGGCCGCTCGGCGATTGCCGCCTGCAGGATCGACACCACTGCAGTGGCGAACTCCGCATAGAGCGCCCGCCCGCCATTCTGATACTCATCGATTGTCACGCATCATTTCTCCAACGATCGGTAGCTGTGGCGGCAGAATCCGGGCCCGCTCGCTTTGTCCCAGTCGTCCTAGCCTTCGCAGAATTTGCACCATGCAGCCATGAGTGCCCGGCGCTTATCGAGTGCTCGCCCACGCCGATAAGCGCGCTCGGCCTTTGATTCGATTGTATGGGCCAGTGCCATCTCGATAACTTCCCGTGCGAAGCTCGTCGCCTCGCCCGCCCAGTCGCGGAATGTCGACCTGAAGCCGTGCACAGTGATACTGTCGCGTCCCATGCGGCGCAGCAGCATGCTCATCGACATGTTCGACAGGCGAACCCCTCCACTGTTTCGGAAAACTAGGTCGTTCCCATTCGGATTTTTTGGACAAACAGCTTCGAGCGCCGCGGTCGCGCCAGCGCTCAAGGGGATCTGATGCGGCTGCCCTGCCTTCATGCGAGCGGCCGGAATTGACCAGACCTTCGCCTCCAGATCGATCTCATCCCAAGTAGCACCGAGCGTCTCGCCCGTGCGTGCGGCGGTCAGGATCGTGAACTCAAGCGCCCGCGCCGCCGTGGCTGATCGGCTAGCGAGGTCGCTCATGAAGTCTGCGATGTCCACGAAAGGCAAGGCGGCGTGGTGATCCTTATCGACCTTGGATCGCCGCGGCAGAAGCAATTCGAGATGTCCACGCCAGCGAGCCGGGTTCTCTCCTGAGCGATGGCCCTTGGCCTTGGCCGCATCAAGGACGCGCTCGATCCGCCCGCGAACGCGCGAGGCAGTTTCCGGTATCTTGATCCAGATCGGCTTTAGAACTTCGACTATGTCGTCCGCATCGATAGCCGCCAACGGCTTCGGTCCGAGCGCCGCCGCGTGCGTGGCGAGAGTCGCGCGCCACTGCTTCCTGTGTTTGTCATTTCGAAAGCCTGACTCGATGTCGTCGATCAGCGTCTCAGCGAACTCGCCAAACGTCTGCGGCATGATAGGCGGCTGTGCCACGGCAGCGCGCTCGACGACGGGATCCCGTCCCGCCATGAATGCCGTGCGCGCTTCAGCCGCCTTTTGACGGGCTTGGGCAAGCGTCACGTCATGCGCAGATCCAAGCCCGAGTTCGCGGCGCCTGCCCCGGATCATGCAGATGAAAAGCCAAGATCTGGATCCCGACTTTCTCACGCGCAAATAGAGGCCTCCTCCGTCAGAGTAGACGCCGGGCTTGGTCAGGGCCGCGAACTGACGAACATTGATTCGACCGCGCGTGTGCATGCCTTCGCCTCCGAAAAGACAGCGTGGCCTACCAATTCAGGCCAGTCTAGTCATAAAAATGGTCATAAAAATGTCAGCGGTTCGCGGCGAATTGGGGCGAACCGCAGCGATCCGGAAATGGGCAGCTATTGGGTAAAAACGCTGATTATTCAGTGTTTTATGTGTCCGCGCTTGATCGCTGCGGTTCGCGGAAAATCGCGGCTCTGGCGGAGACGGAGGGATTCGAACCCTCGATACAGTTTCCCGTATGACGCTTTAGCAAAGCGTTGGTTTCAGCCACTCACCCACGTCTCCACAGCGGCGTGGGCGGGCCTTAGCGAAGGCTTTGCGCGGGTTCAACCAT
>JANLQP010000368.1:0-25538 GCA_031367895.1 Hyphomicrobiales bacterium | reverse complement strand
GAGTTGCAGTTTGGGCCGTTCGCTGTGGCGCAGTTGCGGCTGATCGCTGAGATGCAGAGTTTGGTCGGTGCCGGATCGCAGGTGCCAGCGGCCAGGCTCTACGTCACCGACACGCTGGGCGACCCTTATGCGACGGAGACGCAGTTTTCCGGGCTGGTGGCGCCGATCGGCGAGTCGCGCCGGGAAGCCAACCGCATCAAGCGCGAGACGCCGATCACGGTCGTCATCGGCAACCCGCCTTATAAAAACAAAGCAGAAGGGTTGGGTGGCTGATCGCCAAGTCGAACGTATCGTTTCAGTCGATCTGGGTGCGCACGCGACTCGACCATTCAGCGTCGCGCTGGACGCAGGTCCGATCGTGCCTCCAATCCGCTATGCATTTCGCTCATTCGATCGCCAATGGATACCACCAGATCACCGCCTCTTGAGTATGGCTCGACCGCAACTGTGGAACGGGCATTCCCGCAAGCAAGTATTTATCACCGCTTTAGAGCGCAGTTCGCCACAGAATGGCCCTGCTATCAGCCTCACTGGCCTGCTACCCGACAATGATCACTACAAGGGCTCCTTCGGTGGCCGCGTTTACCCGCTCTGGCGCAACGCCGAGGCGACCGTCTCGAACATCAAGCCGGCGCTGCTGGCAACGCTCGCCATGCTGTTCGGCCGGCCCGTCTCGCCCGAGGACGTGATGGCCTACATCGCCGCCGTGATGGCGCATCCGACCTTCACCGCGCGGTTCCAGAACGATCTCGTGCGTCCGGGCTTGCGTCTGCCGATGACGGCCAGCGCCGACCTGTTCGGCGATGCCGTCACAATAGGCCGCGAGGTCGTCTGGCTGCACACCTACGGCGAGCGTTTCGCCGATCCCAAGGACGGCCGTCCCCCAGGCCCGCCCCGCATGTCGAAGGCCGACGCGCCCACCATCCCCAAGAGCGGCACCATTCCAGGCGCGCCCGAGCCGCTGCCCGACGCGATGACGTACGACGCGGCGGCAAGGCGGCTTCACATCGGCAAGGGCCACATCGACAACGTGCCGCCGGCCGTGTGGGCCTACGAGGTCTCCGGCATGAACGTGCTGCGCCAATGGTTCAGCTACCGCAAACGTGACCGCTCCCGCCCGATCATCGGTGACCGTCGCAAGCCCTCACCGCTCGGCGACATCCAACCCGAGCACTGGCCACACGAGTACACCACCGACCTTCTCGACCTGCTCAACGTCCTGGGTCGCCTCGTCGCACTGGAGCCACAGCAGGCAGCGCATCTTGACGCCATTCTCGCCGGCCGCCTGATCGACGCCGATCGGTTGTCGCCAGCCGAGAACCTCGCGCCTCCCGGAGAGTCGCCCAAATAGTCGCGGCATCTCCTGTGGACCGCGGCAGCGACCGCGATGACCCACGAGCGCGAATCGCGCGATGATACCGTCATCTATCGGTTCAACGCCGGAAGCCATGTCGAGCCCATGCAGCCAGATCTCTTCGCCGCCCTGCCACAGCCCGCTCCCGACTATCGCCCTGATCCAGCGAAGGTCAGAGCGCAGCTTCACGATGTTCTGTCCCAGGCCAAGGCGGCCCCGGCGAAACCTTGGCGCACGTCGGATCGCGAGTTTTATCGCGTCGTATTCCCGCAGATGGCAAACTGGCTGCCGTCAGGCGAGCGCCAGCAGTTGTGCTTCGAGTTCGATACCGAATTGGCGCGCCTGGAAGCTGCGTGAACCGCCCGCGCCTGTGCCGCTCCCGCTCACGATCGGCGGTCGAGGTTGCCTGACCGGCACTGCAGCTCTCCCCCGGCAGCCGACAGTCGCCGCCCGCCCCTCGCCCAACTCCCGCTGACAATCTCCCGCCGCCGTGATTGACTGCCCGGCAGCATCCTCACGCTACCGGAGCAGGACCATGGCCACACCGCACCTGATCGATCTCACCGCGACCGAAGCCCGCGACCGCATGGCCAAGGGCGACATCACCGCCGAGGCTTACACCCAGGCCTGCCTCGACCAGATCAAGGCGCGCGACAAGGACGTCGAGGCCTGGGCGCATCTCGACGCCGATTACGCGCTGGCCCAAGCTCGCGCGTTGGACAAACAGCGCGCGTCGGGCAAGGGCATCGGCGCGCTGCACGGGCTGCCCGTCGGCATCAAGGACATCATCGACACCGCCGACATGCCGACGCAGAACGGCTCGCCGATCTTCAAGGGTTACCAGCCCGAGAAGGACGCGACCTGCGTCGCCGTGCTGCGCGCTGCCGGCGCCGTGATCCTGGGCAAGACCGTGACGACGGAACTCGCCAACCGGACGCCGAACAAGACGAAGAATCCGCACAATGCAGCGCATACGCCCGGCGGCTCGTCGTCGGGTTCGGCGGCCGGTATCGCTGCGAAGATGATGCCGCTGGCACTTGGCACGCAGACCGGTGGCTCGGTCATCCGGCCCGGTTCCTTCAACGGCATCCACGCCTTGAAACCGACGCTCGGCCTCATCTCACGGACCGGCGTCACCCTGCAGTCGAACACGCTGGATACGGTCGGCGTTTATGGCCGCTCGCTCGCCGACCTGGCGCTGATCACGGACGCGCTGTCGCAGTACGATGCAAGCGACTCCGTCAGCTACAAGCGTGTGCGGCCAAGCCTGTCGGCGACGCTGGCGGCCGGTGCTCAGGCGAAACCGAAGCTCGCGTTCTACAAGTCGCCGGCTTGGGAGTTCGCCGAAACCGGCGCCAAGGAGGAACTGGCGAAGATCGTGAAGCTGCTCGGGCCAGCCGTCGAGGAGATCGACATCCCCGCTTTGGCGCCGATCGTCCAGCACCACGCGAACGTGCAAGGCGCCGAAAACGCGCATTTCTACGGGCCGCTCTTGAAGCGCGATCCGAAGGGCGTCAGCCCGATGCTGACGGAGGTGCTGAACGTCGGCGCCAAGGTCGTGGGCCACGACTACGTGGCGGCACTGCAGGCGCGCGACACGATGTACGCGGCGGTGGAAGCCGTGCTCGGCGGCTATTCCGCGCTCATCACGCTGCCGTCGTGCGGACCGGCGCCGAAAGGCCTTGGCTCCACCGGCAACGCCGTCTTCAACGGCATGTGGACGCTGCTCGGCGTGCCCTGCATCTCGCTACCGTTGATGCAGGTCGGCGGCATGCCGTGTGGCCTGCAGCTGATCGGCATGCGCCGCGACGAGGGCCGGCTGCTCGCGACGGCCCGTTGGGTCGAAGAGGCCGTTCGGAAGAGTCTTTAGTTGCGCCTTCGGTTGCCCGTCGTGTCGGAGACACGCCGGCATGACGCAACCGGCGCGTTGATACGGATACCGACTGAGGAAACCAACGATATGTACACTTACACGCCCGCCGATCTCCCCGTCTGGCGCTCGATGCTGTTCGTGCCGGTGAACGTGCCGAAATTCGTCGAGACCGCGCACACGCGCGGCTCCGACGCCGTGATCCTCGACCTCGAGGACAGCGTGCCGCCGGCCGAGAAGGCGAACGCGCGTGGCATGATCGCGGCGGCGGCACCGAAGGTCGGGAAAAGCGGCGCCGACGTCGTCGTGCGCATCAACCAGCCACTGGAGCTGGCCGTGCGCGACATCGAGGCGGCGATCCAGCCTGCGATCCACACCCTGATGCTGCCGAAAATCGACAGCGCCGGCCACCTGCGCCTGTTGGCCGAGCTTGTCGACCGCGTCGAGGCGGCCAAGGGCATGCGCGTCGGCCACACGCGGTTCATGGCGCTGATCGAAACGCCGGCGGCCTTTGCCCGCGCCGACGAGATTGCCGCCGCGACCCCGCGGCTGATTTCGCTTGGTCTGGGCTCCGAGGACTTCGCGATGGAGATCGGTGGCGAGCCCGCGACCGACGTGCTGACCTACCCGAAGCAGCGAGTCGCGATCGCCGCGATGGCGAACGGCCTGATGGCCATGGGCGTGATCGGCTCCGTTGCCGACTTCGCGGACATGGAGGGCTATCGCGCCTCGGCCCGTCTCGCCCGCCGGTTCGGCTTCCGTGGAGCTTCGTGCATCCACCCGAAGCACGTCACGATCCTGAACGAGGAGTTCGGGCCGAAGCCCGAGCAGATCGTCTGGGCCCACAAGGTGATCGCCATCTACGAGAAGGCCAAGGCCGAGGGCCGCGCCTCCATCCAGCTCGACGGCCGGATGATCGACATCCCGATCGTCGTCCGCGCCGAGCGGGTCCTGGCGGAAGCCGGCCGGATCGAGGCACGGATGAAGCGCGCCAAGGGGTGAGCAGCGCATCGGGCTTGCTTGAGGCGGCGTTCGGGGAGCTTGCAGGCTCACGAAGCCACGCCCATTGCGTGGTCCGAGCAACTCGGGTTCGTCAACCTCTCGGCCCGTTACGCCAAGATCCAATCTGCTGCAAACCGCCGAGTACGATGAGTACGCTCGGTGGTGTGTGAGGGGGAAACCGCGAGGAATCCCCCTACTCGATCGGTGACGTTCAGCCGAACACTTCCGGATTGACCGCGTTTTCTTTGCGTGGCTTGCCGTCGAGCACGGAAAGCACATTCAGCGCCGCCTGCTCGGCCATGCGCTCCATGGCTTCGGCCGTCACGCCCGCGATATGCGGCGAGCAGATCAGGTTCGGCAGCTTGAAGAGCGGGTTGTCAGCATCCGGCGGCTCCTTGTCGAAGACGTCGAGTGCGGCTGCCGGCAGCGTGCCGTCGGAGAGCGCCTTGTGCAGATCCGGCTCGTTGATGATGCCGCCGCGGGCGGTCGAAACGAGATAGGCGGTGCGCTTCATCTTCTGCATGCGCTCGAGGTTGAACATGCCGAGCGTCTCGGGTGTCTTTGGGCAGTGGATGGTGATGAAGTCGGCGCGCGGGATCGCGCTGTCGAGATCGCTGACAGGCTCACAGCCCGCGGCTTTGATCACCTCGGCCTTCACGTAGGGGTCGAATACCAGCACCTTGCATTCCATGGCCTGGCAGCGCTTCGCCTGCCGGGTGCCGATGCGGCCGAAACCGATGATCAGGACGGTTTTCTCGAACATGTCGTTGGAGATGAACTGCGGTTCGATCCGCTGCTTCCAGCGGTTCTCCTTCACGAGCGCCGACAGCTCCGGCCCTTTCCGCGCGAGTGTCAACATGAAATACATGGCGTGTTCGGCGACGGACGGCGAGTTGGCGGTGCCGGCGATCATCACGGGCACCTTGACCTTCGTCATCGCTGGGATGTCGATCGCGTCGTAGCCGACGCCGGTGCGCGCGATCACCTGGAGCTGGCCGGCAGCCGCATGTTCCAGCGCACGGAACCCGGTGGCGCCGAGGATGACGCCGGCGACCGGCGCGTTCTTCTTCAAGAATGCCTGATAGTCGGCTGGGGTGATGAAGTTCGAGAACGGGATCGCCTCGATGTCGTCCCGCTTCTTCAGGACGGCGAGGCCAGCCTTCCCCATCGTGTCGGTGTAGAGCACGCGCTTCTTGTTGGTGGTCATGTGTTTCCTCTCATTGTGGTGCATGAGGCGTCAGACGCAAGGGTCTGCAAAAGGGGTCAGACCATGGGTCTGACCCCGACGCAACCTTGCCCCCGAGACGACCTTGCCCCCGACACGACCTTTGAGGCACGTCAACTGGCCGGTGCGTCGAGCTTGCGGGTGAGGTTCTCGAACTCGCGGCGCAATTCCTCGTTGCGGAAGATCTGCTCGAAGGTCGGCGCTTCCAGCTTCTGGATAGCCTCGAACGAGGTGGCCGAGTCCTTCATCAACGCACGCAGCTGGAAGCTTGCTTCTACAGTTTCGTAGGTGTTGTCGGCGATGCGCAGATCGTGCGCCGCCTTCTGGCGGGCCTTCGCCACTTGCTCGCGCTGCTGCAGCAGATAGCGGCGGTAACCACGCGCAGCCTCTTCGGCAAGCTTTTGGCTCTCGCGGTTGGCCTCGAGCGCCCGGCGCTGGTCAGCACGGTTTTCCGCCTTCAGCAACTCGTTGGTCTTGTTCCGCGCGGCGGCGACGTCCTTGGTGATCGCCTCGAGCTTCGGCAGGTAGTTCTTGTCGATTTTCGCGATCAGCTGGTCCTGCGCATGCACCAGCAAGGCAAATAATGCCGCGTGCATGGCGAAGTACTTGCGCGCCGCGCCGACGTTCTCGCCCGATTGCGTCATCAGCTTGCCGAGCTGGCTGTCGACGGACTTGGCTGAGTTGAAAACCGCGACGAGGCGCACAAGATCACCCGAGAGCACGCCGTCGAGCAGCATGTCGACCTGCTCGGGCGCCAGCTGGACGCCGCTCTTCGACATCGCCGCGAAGATCTCCGACTTCGCCTTGGCGATTTCGTCCTTGTTGCCCTCGATGCGCTTCTTGCGGTCCTCGATATCCTTGCCCAGGCTGTCCACGGTGTCGGTGACGTAGCCCGGCAGCATGCCGTCCTTCGGCGCCGTCAGTTGCTTTTCCCGCAACTTCACGATCTGCTCGTCGAGGTCGCGCATGTTCCGGCGCAACGTCTCGATTTTCTTCTGCACATCGACGACAGGCACGTCGGTCACGACGCCCATCACTGCGTCGAGCAGGTCGCGCACCTTTTTCTCGCGGTCCTCGCGCGTCTCCGTGAAGAGCGGCTTCAGGATGAACTCGCTCTCGGAGGGCAGCTTTTTCACTTCCGCGCGGTTCTTGGCGGTGTCCTGCAGGATCGCGTCGATCGCCTTCATCAGGCGTTGCGCCTGCTCGTAAGCGACATCGCCCTCGCGCGGGTCTTTTTCGACCTCGGGGGCCGCGGTGGCACTCGGTGGGGCGGCACTCGGTGGGGCAACTTGTGCCTTGGCGGCCGGTGGCTGGCCTTTGGGCGCCGACTGGGCAAGGCGTGCGCCCGGTTCACGCGTGGTTTCGCCCTGCGTCAGGATATCGGCGATGCCATCGCGGCGGGCGGACTGGGCATGGCCTAGCGCGGTGGTCGCCAGCAAGGCGGTCGTCACCGCGGGCAGCAGGAAGCGAAGGGGATGTTGCATGGGGCGCACCTCTGGTGCTGCTTTTCGCCCGCAATTGGGGCGGCATAAAGAATTTATCCACTTTTGCCGGCACAACCGGCAGGCTTGGTTATCCGGCAGGAAGTCGGCGACATCAGTAAAGCGACGATCACACGCGTCCTGGCCGGGGCAGCACATCACAAGTGTTCTCCGCTTGTAACACAGCGGCTGCGATCACGAAGCAGTTGCCCGCACGATGAGGCTGGATCAAAAATGCGATGTAATGCCGGGTAATGCCGGAAGCCATGCACCCGCGTTTGCGCATTATTCACGATAGCGATCACGTTTTTGCCGGACTCGATTGCCGGTCTCGATTGCTCGATTGTCGGTCTCGATTGGACATGGGCCCCGGCGCATGGCAGACTTGGCTTCTCTTCAACTCGACAAGGAGGGCCTGATGTCGCGTGCAGCACATCTCGCAGAGCTTTCCGAGAAGCATAAGCTTCTCGATCGCCGTATCGAGCAGGAGCGTTTGCGTCCCAGTGCATCGGACATAGAAATCTCGCGGCTGAAGCTTGAGAAGCTCCGACTGAAGGAAGCCATCACCAATCTGGAAGCAAAGCCGAACACCCGACACTGATCGGTCGGGTTCGGCGGTGGCGACGCTGGGATTCACCCATGCGTCGCGAGAAAGCTGGCGTAGGCCTGCCTTAGGCCTTCGTCGAGCTGCGTTCGAGCGTGCCAACCCAATTGCGCCAGCCGGGTCACGTCGAGCAGCTTGCGCGGCGTGCCATCGGGTTTGGTCGTGTCGTAGGCGATCTCGCCCGTGTAGCCGACGGTGCGGGCAACAGCGCGTGCGAAATCCGCGATCGAGATATCGTCGCCGATCCCGATGTTGATCAGCTCCGGGCCGGAATAGACGCGCATCAGGTGGATGCAAGCGTCCGCCAGGTCGTCGACATGCAGGAACTCGCGCCGTGGCGTCCCCGTTCCCCAGACGGCCACGCTTTTCGCGCCTGACACCTTGGCTTCGTGAAACCGTCGGATCAGCGCCGCCACCACATGGCTGTGCTCAGGATGGTAGTTGTCGCCGGGCCCATAGAGGTTGCTCGGCATGACGCTGATGAAGTCCGAACCGTACTGTGCGCGATACGCCTCGCACATTTTGATGCCGGCGATCTTGGCGATGGCATAGGGCTCGTTGGTCGGCTCCAGCGGTCCGGTCAGCAGCGAGTCCTCGCGTAACGGTTGCGGCGCCAACCGCGGATAGATGCAGGACGAGCCGAGAAACATCAGCTTTTCGACTTTGGCCACGTACGCGGCGTGGATCACATTCGTCGCGATCATAAGGTTGTCGTAGAGGAACTCGGCACGGAGCGTGTTGTTGGCGAGGATCCCGCCGACCTTGCCGGCAGCCAGGAACACCGCGTGCGGTTTGTTTTCGGTGAACCAACGGCGAACCGACGCCTGGTCCATGAGATCGAGCGTAGCGCGCGGAGCCGTGAGGATCTCGCAGTTTTCATGTTGCAGCCGCCGCACAAGGGCACCACCAACCATGCCGCGCTGCCCGGCAACGAAGACACGCTTGCCCTTCATCTCATAGGATGTTGTCGGCATGGCTCCGTCTCTCTCAAGGCTTTCACACACCGTCACGCGATGCGTCTTGGTTGTTCCGAACACTCGCTCCTTAGCGCTTTTATCATCGTCGCGCGAGAGATCGCGTCGAAGCGGCCGGCAGGACGTAAACGACGAACCCGACACACACGCGAACAAAGACGTAACACGAGAAAGGGGCCGCCCCACCCAGGTGGCCCCTTTCCGCTCGAGCACCAAATCGCCTCCAACGGTCCTCGAAATAGGGTTGCCGGGCTCAGTAGCGGTTGGCGTTGTTCCACTTCCAGGCGCGCCAGTAGTTGACACGGCCGTTATGGCTCTCCTGGTAGATGTGGGCGCCTGCCGCCTGCTGCGCAGCGCGGATCTCGCGGTATTCGCGGCCAGTCACGCCATCGGCGAGGGCCTCCTGCTCCAGGCGGGCGATGCGGGCCTGCTCGGCCATCAGCTGGTTGTATTCGTAGCGGGTCAGCTGGCCCGTGCGGCGTGCCTGGTCGATCGCCTGAATCTGCTCAGCCTGGGTGCGATTGACGTTGTAAAGGTCATGGGCGAAGGATGTCGAGCCGCCAGCAAGGATGAGGGCGGTGGTGAGCAATGCGGTCGTGAAGCGGGTCATCTGTGTTTCTCCGGGGGTTGCGCGGTACTGTCGACCGGCGTTGATGACGGACAGAATGCCGCAGCTCGGCTGAACCCATGCTGAACCACGTATTTATCAATGGTTCAGACATCCGGACCGTTGTCGGATATGTCTTTCGCGCCGACTCTCTCAACCGGAGACCCAATGTTCACGCTTGCCGAACTGGAGGCCGCAGCCGCACTGGTGCATGCACAGATGCCCCCGACGCCGACCTATGCGTGGCCGCTGCTCAAAGCACGTGCGGGCACCGAGGTCTGGATCAAGCACGAGAACCACACGCCGGCCGGTGCCTTCAAAGTGCGCGGCGGCATCGTCTATATGGACGAATTGAAGCGCTCCGGTACCGAGGTCTCTGGCGTCATTACCGCGACCCGTGGCAACCACGGCCAGTCGATCGCGCGCGCCGCGTCCGCTGTCGGCATCAAGGCAACGATCGTCGTTCCCCACGGCAATTCCCGCGAGAAAAACGCGGCCATGCGTGGTTTCGGCGCCGAACTGATCGAGCACGGCGACGATTTCGATTCAGCCAAGGACGAGGCGCAGCGCCTGTCCGCGAGCCGAAACTTGCTGATGGTGCCCTCGTTTCATCCAGCGCTCGTGAAAGGTGTCGCAACCTACGCCCTCGAATTTTTCCGCCAAGCACCGCGACTTGCGGCCGTCTACGTGCCGATCGGACTCGGCTCCGGAATCTGCGGCATGATCGCTGTCCGCGATCTGCTCAGGCTCGACACCCAGATCATCGGTGTCGTGTCGGAACGGGCGCCCGCCTACGCCCTCTCGTTCAAGGCCGGGCACCCCGTGCCGACCAACTCCTCACGCACCTTTGCCGACGGTGTCGCAGTCCGTGGTCCCCATCCAGATGCGGTCGCAATCATCTGCAAGGGTGCCGCAGATGTGGTGGAGGTCGGCGAGGACGCGATTGCGGAGGCGATACGAGTCTACTATGAGGATTGCCACACTCTTGCCGAAGGCGCTGGTGCTGCACCACTCGCGGCACTGCTTGCCGCCTCCGATCGATGGTCCGGACAAGCTGTCGGCGCAGTCCTATCCGGTGGAAACATCGATCGAGCTGCGTTTGCTGCCGTGCTCAGCGGTACGACACCTTCGGCGTAGGTTACGATCGCGGCCTGAAAATCGCGGCCTGGAAAAATGTACGTGAGCGTCGGCAGATGGGCATCAGGCCGACGCGGCAGTCGTTGAATTTCGCGTTTCCTGACAATGGACTGTGGTCAAGCAGCAGTCGAGTTTGCTAGCTTGGTTCGAATTGCAGATACCAGCGGCTCTCGACCGCTCCCGAGGATGGCACATGCTGAAGGCATCGCTCCGGTTTCCACTCCGCACCGGGCTTCTGGCCACCGGGCTTCTGGCTGGTTTACTGGCGCTCGCGCCGGTTGCCACGTCGTTTGCCAAGTCCCCGGACAGTGCGCCAGACAATCCTGGGGGGCAAGCCGCCGCAAAGAATGGTGCGGACGGGCTAGGTCTTGGCAGCTATCTGGCGGGACGCATCGCGCGTGGCCAGAACGACACGGCCGAAGCCTCCGAGTTCTACCGACAGGCGCTGGCCCGTGATCCGGCCAACGAAGCGCTGATCGAGCAGGCGATGTTGATGCATGCGGCCGAAGGTCGGATCGAGGAAGCCATCAGGCTGGCGAAACAACTCGCCGAGAAGAACAACACCCATCGCATGGCCAAGCTGGTGTTGGCGTTGGCCGATGCCAAAGCCGGCCAGTTCCCGCAAGCGTCCGAGAACTTCTCGGGCTCCGCTGTCGGCGTGATGGGCGAGCTGACGAGTGCCCTGTCGCGCGCCTGGATGATGACCGCGCAAGGCGACCACAAGGCTGCCATTGATCTGCTCGACGGACTGAAGCAGGCCGAGTGGGCACAGTTCTACATCCGCTACCACAAGGCGCTGATCCAGGATGTCGCCGGCAAGAAGCAGGAAGCCCGCGCCGGCTTCGAGCGCATCTTCCGCAGCGACGCCAAATCGCTGCGCGTGGCACTGGCCTATGCCCAGCATGCGTCGGCCTCTGGTGACCAGAAGCTCGCCCGCTCGATCATGGACGAGCACGTCAAGAAGAACGGCGGCACGCCGCATCCCATGGCGCGCGCCATCGTCGAACGTCTCAAGGGCGGCGACAAGACCGAGCTGCTGGTCGAAACGCCCATCGACGGCCTTGCCGAAGTCTACTACGGGCTCGGTGAAGCACTGACGACGGAAGCATCGATGGCGAGCGTCGGTGCCGTCTACCTGCAGATGTCGCTGCACCTGAAGCCGCAATCGCCGTTCGCACTGGCGGCGCTGGCCAGCTACTACGAAACGATCCGCAAATACGAAGAAGCGATCCAGGCGTACGACCGCATTCCCCCCGGCAGCGCGCTGCAGTCGGCGATCGACATCCGCAAGGCACTCAACCTCAACCAGCTCGAGCGCGTCGATGACGCCAAGAAGCTGCTCGAAACGGTCGCCGCGCAAGACCCGACGGACCTGAAGCCGATCGACGCGCTCGGCACCATCCTGCGTGGCCACAAGCGCTTCGAAGAGGCGGCAGAACTCTACACCAAGGCGATCAACATCATCGGCCCGAAGCCGGAAAAGAAGCACTGGACCTATTTCTACGCACGCGGCACCTCCAACGAGCGGCTGAAGAAATGGCCGCTGGCGGAAGCCGACCTGCAGAAGGCGATGCAACTGGCGCCGGACCAGCCGCAGGTGCTGAACTATCTCGGCTACTCCTGGGTCGACCAGAACAAGAACTTGAAGCAGGGGTTGGCGCTGATCGAGAAGGCCGTCAACCTGAAGCCCGACGACGGCTACATTGTCGACAGCCTCGGCTGGGCACACTATCGCCTCGGCAACTATAAGGACGCAGCCCGCTATCTCGAGCGTGCGGTGGAGTTGCGCCCCGAGGACCCGGTGCTCAACGACCACTTGGGCGATGCCTTCTGGCGGGTAGGTCGAGAGACCGAAGCACGCTTCCAGTGGGAGCAGGCCTTGACCTTGAAGCCGGAGCCGGACGATGCCGACAAGATCAAGCGCAAGCTCGAGAAGGGTCTCGAGATCGCATCGGTCGCACGCGGCATCGAAAAGGCGAAGCAGGTCGTGCGCGACACCGCCAAGCGCCGGACCGAGAATAAGGTCGGCCGGCCGGTCGTGCAGTAACGACGGCGAGTGTCATGGCAACGCTGGTCGAGCTGGCGCCGGCGAAGGTCAATCTTTACCTGCATGTCCTCGGCCGCCGCAGCGACGGGTATCACGAGCTTGAAAGCTTGGCTGCGTTTGCTTCCGTTGGCGACGTGTTGCGCCTCGACCCCGGCCCCGGCTTCGAGCTTGCGATCGACGGGCCGTTTGCGGCCGCCCTGGACGGCGAGAATCTCGTCGCGAAGGCCTTCCATCTCGTGCGGCGGGCCGCAGCGGCGTCTGGGCGTCCACTTCATGCGGGAAGAATAACGCTGACCAAGAACCTCCCCGTGGCGGCAGGGCTTGGCGGTGGCTCGGCGGACGCGGCGGCAGCGCTGAGGTTGCTGATGCGCGCCAACCCCGGCCTTGCTTGCGAGTTGGCGTTGCCCCGTATCGCGTTGCAGCTCGGCGCCGACGTGCCGGTGTGCCTGCAAAACGCGGCTGCGCTGATGACGGGGGTCGGCGAGCGCTTGCAACGGGTCGCATCATTGCCGACGGCCGCGATCCTGCTCGCCAATCCGCGCGTGCCGCTCCCGACCGCCGATGTTTTCCGGGCGCTGAAGGCCGCGCCGCTTGCAGGCACACCACCAGAAGCCGACGCACCGGCCTTGCGCGATTTCGACGACATGATCACTTCGCTGGCAGCCACGACCAACCAGCTGGAGCCGGTGGCACGCAGCCTATGCGCGCCGATCAACGATGTGCTGGCGGCGTTGGCGCAACTACCCGGCGCCCGCCTCACCCGCATGTCCGGCAGCGGCCCGACGTGCTTCGCACTGTTCGCGACGGTGGCTGAGGCGGAGGTAGCACGGGATGCGGTTCGCGCGCGACGGCCGGAATGGTGGGCGGCGGCAGGCATGTTGGAGTGAGGCGCGGTAGGGTGCGAAAGCCGAAGGCGCATCGCACCGATCAAACGCTCAATGGTGCAATGCGGCTTCGCCTTTTGCACCCTACCGCGCCTGCGCCAGCTTGAACAACCGCACGGCCGCCGCATCGAGCATGGCGCCCGGGATCTCCATCAGGCGCGGGCCGTCGGTCCACAGCAGCGCCGCACGCACCGGCAGCGGCTTGAACACATCGGCGACCGCCAACCGATAAGCCGCGAGTTGCAGCAGGTACGCCTCCGCGACGGCGGCGGCCTCGAGCGGCGGCGGGCGGTTGGTCTTGAAATCGATGATCAGCACGTGGGTGTCGAGACGCACGATGCGGTCGAGTTGGCCCGTCACGCGCAAAATTTCGCCCTTGCCCGCGGGCGGCTTGATCTCGGCAACAACAGGCACCTCGGCGCGGCTCGCCAACCCGAAGATCGGAGCGAACTCCGTGTGCCGCAGAACCGCGAGCGTCTCGCGCACGATGCTGGCGCGCATACCGGGCCGCAGATCCTTGCCCCGCACATCGATGAAGCGGGCGGCTGCATCGTTCCACGTCGCGATATCGAGGTTCGGCAGATGCTGCAGCAGCGCGTGCGTGAGCGTGCCGCGCAGGAAGCGATGCCCGTCCGAACCACGCGAAGCCGGCAGCACTGGTGGATCGGCGCGCGTGCCGGGCGCCGGATCGACCGGCTCACCCTCGGCGTCGGTTTCGAGCGGGGCCAGCCGGGACGGCACCAGCGGCACGATGATGCCCGGCTCGCGCGGTGCCGGCTCCGAGGCCCAGGCCGGCGGCGGCATGGCCTCGATCGCTCGGGTGCTGGCGTGCTTGGGTTTCTCGTGAGCGGCCGTCTGGGCTGACGTGATCCGGCGAACGGACGCACCGTCCGTGCCCTCCGAAACCTCCAACTGCCCGTCGAGCGCGTTGACAATGATGTCGTACCAGCAGGTGGGCGCGCGCGGCTTCACACCCTCGAAGCCCACCACATAGAGCCGGTCGCGTGGCCGCGTCAGTGCCACGTACAGCAGGCGATTGCGCTCCTCCGCTTCACGTGCCTTGGCAGCGGCGCGCGCACCCTTGATGACATCGAGCGAACTCGTGCCTTTCACCGCCCACAGGTGTGGTTTGGAATTCGGCGGCAAATCTTGATCCGTGTCGAACGCCACCAGCCCACCCGGCCGGCCGCCAGCGCCCGTCGCGCAGGTATCCGGCAGAAACACGATTGGCGCTTCCAGGCCCTTGGCGCCGTGCACGGTCATGACGCGCACCTCGTCGCGGCCGTGCTCCATGTCGCGTTTGATCTCGCGATCCGAACGCCTGAGGCTGCCGATGAAGCCCTGCAGCGAGGGTGGCGCGCCGTCGTCGTAGGTCAGCGCCAGCGACATGAACGCGTCGATCGGCTGTGCCGCCTCCGGGCCGAGCCGCCGCAGCAGCCGCGAACGCATGCCGTCGCGGTCGAGCACCTCGGCGAAGAATTCATACGGCGGCGACAAGTCCGCACGTGCCCGCCAGCGCTTCAAGGTTTCCGCGACCGGCACGAAGAACAGATTGCCCGCCGCTGCTTTCAACAGCGCTGTCCAGAGCGAACCGCGGCGAGCCGGAGCGAAGGTCATAAGGTCGTTGTCGGTGAGATCGAAGAACGGCCCCTTCAGGACGGTCGCGAGCGCCAGATCATCCTCCGGCAACAGCAGGAAATCGCCGAGAACGCGCAGATCCTGGATCGCCAGCTGATCGGTGAGGCGGATGCGGTCGGAACCGGCCACCGCGATGTCGTGCGCTTTCAGCGCCGCCACCATCGCCTCGGCGAACGGGCGGCGCTTGCGCACCAGGATCAGGATGTCGCCGGCACGCACCGGCCGGTTCTCCGAGACGAGCATCTCACCACTGTCGAGCCAGCCTTTGATGGTCAGCGCAATGCGATCGGCGAGCCGTGTCACGGGAGATGCCGGCGCCTTGTCTTCGAGTGGGGACCAGATCTCCGCCTGCTCGGCGAGGTCCGGCTTTTCCGTTTCCCAGATCTCGACGAGCCCGGCCGAACCCAAACGGTTTGCGGCGTGACGGACAACCGCGGCGCCGGCCGTGACGCCGCTGGCGCCTGGCCCATTGGCGAAGACGCGGTCGACAGTGTCGAGGATCGGCGCGACGGTGCGGAACGAAAGCGTCAACGGCACCGGATTCCAGACCTGGCCGGCGGCCGTCGCAAGCGCGCGGAAACGCTGGCCCATCTCGGCGAATTGCGCCGGCTCGGCACCTTGGAACGCGTAGATCGATTGCTTCTCGTCACCGACTGCAAACACCGTGCGCGCGCTGATCTCGCGTGCGCCGCCGCCAGCGAAGAACTCGCGCGCCAATTGCTCGATGATGCGCCACTGCATCGGCGCCGTGTCCTGGGCTTCGTCGACCAGGATGTGATCGAGCCCGCCGTCGAGCTTGTAGAGCACCCAGGCGGCGGCCGGCCCGTCGCTCAGCAGATTGGCAGTGGCGCGAATGAGATCGTCGAAATCGAGCGCGGCGCGTCGGCGTTTCAAGTCCGTGTAGCGCTGCAGAACGGCACCGGCGAGCCGCAGCAGCGCGACGGTCGACAAGACGACGACGAGCGAACTGCGCATGTTGCTGAGCGACACAAAACGGCCCTGCGCTTGGGCCAATAGTTCGGCGCCATCGGGGTTGGCCGCCTTCGGTTTCGACGTCACCAGGTTGACGCGCGCCGAGCCGCTGCCCGTCAGGAAGAACTCGGCAAATGCTTCAACGCGTGCCGCAGACGAGCGCGCGTGCAACGCGACCCCGAGAATACCGCTGAGTTTGACGTCCGTATCGGTGCCAGAAGCCAGCACACCGCGACAGCGCGCGATCTGTGCGTCGCTCAATACAGCGCCGAGCTGCTCGTCGATTGATTCGATCGTCGCACCCGGCGAAACACCGATCGCCCGCCGATAGAACGCCTCGGCGCCGGCGAACTCGCCGCCGTCGCCAGCCATGAGATCCATGCGGCTCGCGGCTTCGATCCAGTCGCGCTTCTGCAATGCCGCGCGCAGCAACTCGTCAAACGCATCGTCGGCGGCGAACGCGACTGCGCGCTGCAGGGCCTGACCGAGCGGCGCGGCTTCATCGCGCGTCGCCTCGGTCAACACGCCGTCGATTGCCTCCCGCTGCAGGTCGCGGCCGGTCTCCTCGTCGAGCGTGGTATAGCCAGGCGCAACATCGGCTTCGAGCGGGAAACGTTGCAGCAACCGCTCGCAGAACGCGTGGATCGTCTGCACCTTGAGGCCGCCCGGCGCCTCGATTGCAACGGCGAACAGATCGCGCGCGCGGATCAGTTCATCATCGGTCGGCGCGCGCTGTTGCAGGCGCCCGAGTTCCGTCATCAGTCCGGCGTCGTCGATGTTCACCCAGGCCGCGAGCCGCGAGAAAACGCGCTCCGACATTTCCGCGGCTGCGGCCTTCGTGTAGGTCAGGCAGAGAATGCGTTCCGGCGGCGTGCCCGCAACGAGCAGGCGCAGCACGCGCGTGGTCAGCACATGCGTCTTGCCGGTACCAGCGTTTGCCGACACCCACGCCGACGCGGTCGGATCGGCCGCCAGCGCTTGCGCGCGGTCCGTCGCCAGCCGCTCGGTCATCAGCCGTTCGAGATCGCAAGCCCGCGCCTCTTTCATCGCTCGCCCTCCTCCTGCTCGTCGACGGACCATTCGCCGACGCGGGCGAGATGCGCATATCCGTCATAGTCGTAGTTGAAGCGCGGCCGGCGCAGCGCGCGGTAAGCGGTGTTGGGATCGTCGAAACGCTGGATCAAGCGGTGCAGCCCGTTCATGGCAGCGGCGGCAATCTGCGCGACGTCGGCGTCCTTCAAGTTGACGATGCGCTCCTCGCCCGGCGGTTCGGCACCGGTGGCGCGGATGTAACGCAAGCCCGCAACCGTCGACGATGTTCCCGTGCCGGCGAACGCACCGGCGATCGCCAGCGCCGCTTCGAGCGGTAATTGTGGCGCTTGGCCACTGCGCACGGCAGTGTCCGGCGGGATCTGGCCGGTCTTGTAGTCGGTGATGATGAGACCAGCCGGTCCGGCATCGATCCGGTCGGCGCGGGCGCGGAGTTCGAACGGCCGGCCGCCCGTCGCGAGCGAGTGCTTGGCAGAGACCTCGGCGAGAATGGCAGTCACGCCCTTGCGGCGCTCGCGCTCGGTCGCGGCGAACCATTCGGCGAAGCGGGCGAGCCGCGGCAGCCAGAACGCACGCACGCGCGGCTCGGCCTTGTAGTCGGCGATCACGTCGGCTGCCGCTGCAAGGAACGATTTAACGATATCGGGCGGTAGGGTGTCGGGATGCTTCCTGGTGAACTGCGATAACGCCTCGTGGATGATCTGGCCCTTCTCCTGCGGACCCGGCGCCAAACCGAGCGCCGACAGAGGTTCGAGGTGCAGCACGTGGCGCGCGAAGATCGCGTACGGGTTCGCGATCCAGGTCTCGACGTCGGACACGCTCATGCGGCGCGGGCGGAGCGCCAGTGGTGGGCGCGGCTCGGGCGGCTTCACCGGCACGTGGCCGCCCGCGACGTGATCGCGCGCGCGCGCCCAACCGAGCCACGGGGTCGACGGCGCCAGCGCATCGTCGAGCTTCACGCCGGCGAGCAACGCCTTCAGCCGCAGCAGCCAACGCGACGGCACGCGCGGCTCGCCGTCCACTTTGTCGGCGCGCGTCAGGATCACCGTGTCGGCTCCGAGCAGCGTCGTCACGTCATGGGCGGCGCGGCCGATCTCTTCTTCCGGCGAGGGCAGTCCAAGTTGCTTGCGCATCGGCCGGTTCAGCCAGGCGCCGGGATCGGCGGCTTTCGGCCAGGTACCCTCGTTGAGCGAGCCGAGTACGATCACATCGGGCTGCTGCAGACGCGCTTCGTATGGCCCCCAGATCGACAAGCGCGGATGCACCGGCACGCGCGGACGCACAGCTTCACCGGCCACCAGCGTGCGGTAGAAGTCCGGATAGTCCGCCGGCGCCAGATCGGGCGCGGGTGCTTGTGCATCGGTCAGCGCTTCAAAGATCGTCCACGCGGCTTCCCCCGCCTCGCCATGCCAGAGCGGCGAGGTTTGGGCAACTTCGGAACTCCCTCTGCCCGCTCCCTGCACTTGAGCGGGGAGAGGGTTGGGGTGAGGGGCGGCCGCTTGCTCATGGGCCCGTTGCCGCGCCTCACCCGGTGTTGAACGCGCGGCTTCGCCACGACCCTCTCCCCGTGAGTGCGGCCCACTGGGAGAGGATGTAACCGCCGCCGGCTCGGCGATCGCCTCGGCCACCGCCACATGCGCCGCGCACAACCCAGCCAGCGGCGAGGCTTGCCGCGCGTCGGACAACGCCGCCAGTGGTGCGAACGCTTTGATCACCCGTTGCACGAGATCGCGCATCTCGGCGAAATCGCGCTCGCTGATGAGGTTCACCGATCGACCGCGTCGCTCACGGCCGAGGATCGCCTGCCGAGCGCGCTCGACCGCAATATCGAGGCTCGCGAGACCGCTGCCGAGATAGGGCGTGCGGAACGCCGCAATCTCCAGATTACGCGCGGCGCGACGGACGTGACCAGCAGGTAGCCCGAGCCGCGTCAGCGGATGCTTGAGCAGCGCCATCAGCTCTGCCGGCGCGAAGTGCGTCGCCCAGGCATTGATGACGAGATCGAGGAAGCTACCCGGCACCGTCTTGCCGAACGGCCGGCCGGCAGAATCGTCGACGCGAATGCCCCAGCTTTCGAGCCGGATGCCGACACGGCGCGCCAGCAACCGGTCCGGCGAGACGAGTGCCGCGGTGCGTCCGGGCGTTTCAGCCACCTCGCGCAGGATCAGTGCGATCGCCTCGGCCTCGTCCTCGGCCGACGCGGCTTCGAGCAGGCTGACGCCGCGAAGGCCCGCTGTAATCCCCGTTTTGTCCGTTGCCGCCGCATATGTGCGCCAACCCGCGAGCGTTCCTGTTGGCCGCAACGCTTCGCTGACCAGCCGATTGCGCGCCGCGCGTGCCGGAGCCAGCGCCGTGCCGGGCAACTCGCGCACATCAGCGCGCGTGAGTTCTAGCCGCTCCAGCAACTGGCGCAAGCCGAACTGCGGATGCTCGGCATGGTCGTCGCGGATCAATTGCCAGCTCGGATCGTCGAGCCCCTGGTCGAGGCCCGGTAGCACGATCGCGCCCATTGGCGACGCCAGCACGGCGCGCATCAACTCGCCGGTCGCCGGGATCGAGCCCGTCACGCCTGCGACGATCACCGGCGCTTTGGGCGGCCTGGCCCGCAAGCGCTCGGCTTCGTCGAGGATCAAGCGATTGCGCCGCTCCATCGGGGCCAGCAGGCCGCGCTCGGCCAGATGCAGCGGCCAGAATTCGGTGATGATCTTCAGGAACTCGAGTGTCTGCTGCCAGTGCGCGGAGTGATTGTCGGGAACGAGACCGGCAAGCTGTTCGAGCGCCACGTTCTCGGTTGCAACCGCATCCATCAGGCTCGCCAGTTCATGCGCCAGATGCGCGGCTTGCGCAGGCGTGCCGGCACCTGCCGCGACCACGGGCGCGAGATCAGCCTCCGCATCGTCCTCGCCACGCCGCATGCTTCCCGACCACGCCATCACGAGACGCGTCAGCACGAGTTGCCGTTCGAGCTTGCCGATCGCGGGCGGCAGGTCGGCCGCCAGCGGGCCTTGCTCGAGCGCAAAACTGAAACTCTCGATCAGGCTCTGATCCTCGGCTGTTTCCGAGATTGGCCGGATTGCCTGCAGCAGCATGGCGCGGCCCGAGCCAGCTTTCAGGAACGCCGCCTGCAATGCACGCGCGGCACGCCGCGTCGGCAGCAGAATAGTGATTGCCGGCAGATCCAGCAGATCCGGCTTTGCGCCGCTCGGCGACGGCAGATCGCCGGCGAGAATCGCCTGCGCCAGCGCTTCCAGGAACGGCCGTCCCGGCGCGACGTTGAAGATGTTATGCCCCGGCTGCATGCGCGATCAACCTTTCCGCGTCGGCAAGCGCTTGCGGGTCGCCGACATGCATCCAAGTGCCCTGTAGGGCCAAACCGAAAATGCGACCCTCCTGCATAGCCCGGTCCCAAACGCGATTGAGCGAGAACGGTTGTCCGGCCGGCATCTCGCGCAGCAATCGTGGTGTCGCAATCGACACGCCCGCAAACACGCACGGCACCGTTTCGCCCTTGAGCGGGCGCGCCAGACGGCCGTCCGCGTTCAGGTTGAAATCGCCGCGGCCTGCGTAGCCGAGGCTGGTCGCGCGATCGGCAAGCAGCAGCAGCGCGTCCATCCGATCCGGATCGAACGCGTCGATCAGCGCCGCCACGTTCGAATGATCGCGCTCCAGCCAGACCGTGTCCGAGTTGGCAATGAGGAACGGCCCGGCGCCGAGCAATGGCCGTGCCTTCAGAGCGCCGCCACCCGTATCGAGCAGCAACGCGCGCTCGTCGGAAACGCAAGTTCGCGAGCCCGGTGTCCTGAGCGCCCGCGCCGCCAGATGCGCCTCGATCTGCTCCGCCTTGTAGTGGACGTTGACCACCGCGTCGCCAATACCTGCGTCCGCGATTCGGTCCAGCACGTGGTCCAGCAAAGGCCGGCCGGCAAGCGCCACCAGCGGTTTCGGCAGTTGGTCCGTCAGCGGCCGCATGCGCGTGCCGAGCCCCGCCGCCAGGACGAAGGCCGAGGTGATCATGCGGTTTTGTTGCGTCTGCACACCCATGGCCGCTACATAGCGCGCCAGAGGCCCACGGTCACGCCACGATGGCGCGTTTGCGCACAGCTTCGGGGAAGTGGCGGTCGTACCACGCCTGCAAGGCGCCGAGGCTCGGATGCCGCAGGTTGCGCGCCACGTAGTCCCAGGTGCGCGGCATGTGCTGCAGGTACTGCGGCTTGCCGTCCCGTTTCAGCAGGCGCACCCACAGGCCGACGAGGCGCGTGTTGCGTTGCAGCCCGAACGCTGCATAAGCCGCCGCGAACGCTTGCTGGTCGAAATCCGGTTCCGCGGCAGCGACCATTCGGCAATACCGCTCCAACCCCGCGCGCTCCAGGTCCGGCGCCACGTCGACGCGCGCATCCTGCAACAGCGACGCGAGATCGTACGACCAGTGCTCGGCCAGCGCGTCCTGGAAATCGATCAGGCCGACGTTCTTCAGTGCGGGGCGATCGGGCAACCAGAACAGGTTCGGCGAATGGACGTCGCGCAGGAAGATTCCCGGCGGCTGGCTCAGCATGCCGTCGAGTACTGGCGACCACAGGCCCATGAACTCCGCGCGCACGTCGGCAGGGCAATCGGCGCCATGCACCGCCGGCCAATACCAGTCGAGGATCAACGCCAGCTCGATCTCCAACGCCGCCCGGTCGAAGCGCGGCAGGCGATAGCTACGCCCATCGGGCAGGGCCAAATCGCGCGGCAAGGGTGCTGCCCGCAGCGCCGCCAGGACATCGACGGCAGCCAACCACATCGGCGCCTGCGCGTGTCCCGTCGCCAGCGCCCGCCCGAACGTCAAGTCGCCGAGATCCTCGAGCAGGATGAAACCGTTTTGCAGATCTGCAGCATGGATGTGCGGCACCGTTAGCCCGGACGTCTCCAACGCGCGCCCGATGGCAACGAAAGGTGCAATATCCTCGGCCAGATGCGCGATACGGCTGTAGGGCTGCCCATTCAGCACCGGCGGCCCATCGGCCATGCGCGGGGCGTCCATCAGCACGAGTTGCGGTTTTGCTTGGCCTTCGGTTGCCCACTCCGCAACCGGCGGTTTTGCTTGGCCTTCGGTTGCCCACTCCGCAACCGGCGGTTTTGCTTGGCCTTCGGTTGCCCACTCCGCAACCGGCGGTTCGTCCCCTTGCGAAAGGCGAGCGTAGGCGCGCGACGACGCATCGCCTTGCAGATACGTCACGCGCCATGCGCTGAAATCCGGCAACTGCGCCGTCAGGAATGCGTCGATCTGCACGAGCCGCGCGACGCGTTCAGCCGTACGCCCCAACCCTGTCACGCTGACGTTGCGCCGCTCGGGATCAGTGCCGGCGGCAAACGTGATCTCAATCCGATCCGCCGGCAACGCGCCCTCCGCCCGCTCCGGCCATTCGACGATGGCGAGGCCTTGCGCGATTGCGTCCTCGAGACCGATCTCTTCGAGATCGTCGGGGCCGTTCAACCGGTAGAGATCGAAGTGCGCGACGGCAAGCCGCTCTGTTGCGTATGCCTGCACCAGCGGAAACGTCGGGCTCGGCACCTCGGCGGCAGGATCGTTGAGCAATGCCCGGATCAGCGCACGCGCAAACGTCGTCTTGCCGGCGCCAAGGTCGCCGCGGAGCGCGATGACGTCGCCGCGCCGGACCTTCAACGCCAGCAGCGCGGCCGCAGTCTCGACGCGCGCGAGACTGCCGTCGGCAAGCGTCCATGTCGTCACGACCGCGTCGCTCCGGCGAGCGCCGGCAATGCGGACGCTGCGTACTCGACGGCTGGCTGCTGCGGCCGGCCGTTCTCGGGGAAGCGCACTGTGACCGTGGTGCCGCGGCCGGGCTCGGACTCGAGGTTCATGGCGCCGCCATGCAACTCGACGAGGTTCTTCACGATCGTCAGTCCGAGACCGGCGCCGCGATGCTTCGAACCCTGCGTGCGCGAAACAAAGCGCTCCAGAACGGCGCGCTGCTGTTCCTTCGGAATGCCGACACCCTGGTCGGAAACGGCGATGGTGATCATGCTCTGGTCCCGCCAGCAGCCGAGCGTGATGCGGCCGCCAGGATTGGAAAAGCCAATGGCGTTCGAGAGCAGCTTATACAGGATCTGGCGCACGCGCACATCGTCGGCGATGAATGCCGACACGTCCGGGGCGACCGTGACGTCGATCTTGAGATGCGACCGAGCCGCGCGGTCGCGCACCGCGAGCACCGCTCCGTCGATCGCCGACTGCACCGTGACCGGCGCCAGTTTCAGCTCAAGCGCGCCCGCATCCATGTTGGCGAGATCGAGAATGTCGTCGATGATCGAGAGCAGCTGCTTCGAGGAGCCGGACACGTCCGCCAGATACTCGACCTGCTTGCCGTTGAGGCTACCGGTGCGCGGGCTCTCCAGTAGTTCCGTGAAGCCGATGATATTGGTCAAAGGTGTGCGCAGCTCGTACGAGACGTGGCTCAGGAACTGGCTCTTCAGCCGGTCGGCCGCAATCAGGGCCTCGTTGCGCTCGATCAGGGCGCGCTCGTAGCTCTTCGAGACGGTGACATCGGCGAAAGTCACGAGCGTCCCGCCATCCGGCAACGGCAGCGCTGCGAAATCGATGACGCTCTGGTCCGCGCGTGTCATCTGGCCTTCGATCGGCTCGCGCTGATCGGAAAACTGCGTCGCCGAGCGGGCGAGGCCGGCCCAACCGCGCGGGTCGTCATAGAGCACCCGGCAATGCGAAATGATCTGGTCGATATGCGGCCCGTCCTTGAGCATCCGGCCGGAGAGCCGCCAGATCCGCTCGAACGCGGTATTGAAAAGGCGTAGCCGCCCGTCCGTGCCGAACGCCGCGACACCCTCCTTCAAATGGTCCAGCGTCTCGCGCTGCACGTCGATCATCGCGTTGTAGCGGCTTTCGAGAGCGAGTTGCTCGGTCACGTCGTCGTAATAGTGCGTCGTGCCGCCGTCTGGCCGTGGCTCAATGGTCACATGAAGCGTACGGCCATCCGGCAGATGCCAGCCTTCCTCGTGAACCGACTCCGACTTCACGGAGCTGAGCACACGCACCTTCCATTCCTTGTAATTCACGGCCTCGGTGGCGCGATTTTCGTTCTCGTCCGAGCGGCTGACGACCTCCGGCAGGCGGCCGCCTTCACGCAGCCGGTCGAGTACCTGCCCGTCGGTCGGCTTGACGCCAAGCCAATCGGGATCGAGCTCCCAGAGCTTCTGGTAGGCGGAGTTGTAAAACGTCAGCCGCCGGTCCTTGTTGAAGATCGCAACCGCCGTCGTCACCCGATCGAGCGTGCGGTCGTAGGACTCGATGTGCCGGTCGAGTTCGCCCTGGGCGCTCTGCTGGGCGGTGACGTCGATCGCGGCCGACGCGCTGGCTTCGCCGAGCGGCATGGACACGACGTCGTGCGCCTTACGCTCGCCCGCGATGTTGAGCGACAGCCGCTTGCGGAAGACCTCACCCTTGGACAATGCCAGCCGTGCGTCGAGCCGCTGCCGCGTCTCGAGCAGCTCGATCTGGCGCTCGCGAACCTCGGCCTCGTCGACGGCCTCGACAGCCGACGCGTAAGCCTTGTTCACCCACTCGATGCGCCCGTCGGCGCCCTTGATCCAGATCGGCATCGGCAACGCGTTGAACAGCGCCCGGCTCATCGTGATGTCGCGGGCGAGACCGCGGTGCTGATCCATGATGCGCGCGAGATCGCGGCGCGAGCCCGAGACATCGCGCAGCCGCAGAATGGCGCGCGCACCCGAAACACGGCCATCGGCCTCGATCGTGCCGCCAGCGAGCGTGCGCAGCAGCAACTCGAACGGGCGCCCCGCGGAGAAGAGCGCATCCAGTGCGACTTTCAGATCCCGCGCGCCGGCAGCATCCAGCCATTGCCCGAACCGCAGCAGGGTCTGCTGGTCCTCGGGCAGTCCCGGAACCGTCGTCAACGTATGCACGGGGACTTTGACGCCCTCGTCACCCTGCTGCCAGTAGATCAGCACTTGCGGCTCTGCCTTCAGGATCGCTTCGGCAGCTGCGAGGTTGCGGCGCAACTCAGCCATCTCCTCGCCGCGCTTGCGGCCGAGACGGCGCGCAACGCCGGTGGAACGCCAGATCAAGCCGCATGCCAGCGTGGCCGCACCACCCGTGACGGCGAGCGCGAGAACCTGCGCCAGCTCCAGCGAGCCGACGACCGCGCCGCCATCGGCAACCACCAGCACGGCCACGACCGAGCAGAAAAGCAGCCCTGCCAGAAGGAGGACCAATTCGCTCCGGCCGAGCGACCACCGGGGTATGTTGTCAGATGCCTGCATGAAGCTCCGGAGCGCGTCTCGGGCCTCAGCACATCGCAAGAGTTAAGCGGAACGAGAAGAAGCGGAACAAGCTGCTTGGTTGTGCCGAACCCTTTCAGCCCCATCGGGGAGAAACGAATCAGTATCAGCACTATGAATTGCTTCGCAAATTTTGACTATGACCTATAAGCGACAACAGTCGTGCATCGGGTGGATTTCGCCACCCGATGCGGTATTCATGTAGGTCAACGTCGTATCTGCACGGCCAACGGCCTCAATAGCGGTACGTATCGGGCTTGAACGGCCCGGTCACCGGTACCGAGATGTAGTCCGACTGCTGCTTTGAAAGCTTCGTCAGCTTCACGCCGATCTTCTCGAGGTGCAGCATCGCAACCTTCTCGTCGAGGTGCTTCGGCAAC
>JANLQP010000326.1:0-1538 GCA_031367895.1 Hyphomicrobiales bacterium | reverse complement strand
TTCGGCGTAGGCGTATGGCTCGTTCGGCAACGCCTTCAGCGCCGGACGATCGAGCGTTTCCAGCAGCTCGACGCGGCTTTTGCCGACGCGCCGCATGACCTTGGCGTTGATCGCCGCGACGCAGTCTCGGATCGCGGCATTCAACTCGGCGAGCGAGAAGAACGTGCGGTTGCGCAGCTTCGCCAGCACGAACCGCTCGACGATTTGCACGGCAACTTCGACCTTGGCCTTGGACAACGCAGTCAACTGCGGACTGCGTGGATACGACCGGCCTCAAAGTGCGCATCACGCACCCGTTTCATCCGCAGTTCGGACACGAGATCGAGGTCGTTTGCCGCCGTCCTTCATTGGGGCGAGGACCGGATCGTCTATGCAGACCAGAGCGGAGCGCTGCGCTCGATTGCTGCGGGCCTGACCGATGCCGTGCCGCAGGGCGAGTTCCGGCGCGTTGCCGATGGCCGCGCCACTTTCGGAACGGTCGACTTGATTGCGCTCCGCAGCCTGCTGGATCGGCTCGGTGGGGTCGGCGATGTGTAAAGTAAATTATGCCAGTCGTGTAAACCAAAAGATGCCGCACGGCTTTGCTCGATGTCGTAATAGCTCATGTAAAATTAACGTAATTTTGATTTTTACCCTTTGCAAAATGCTTGACCGTCACGATAGTGAGGCGTATTTATATTTACGAATCACCGGAGCGAGAGATGCCCGAGGCAGACCCGAAGAGCCAAGCCCTGGCGCGCGACGGCGCGCTCAATCCAAATCCGGAAGCAGTCCGCGATCCCCTGTTCACCGGCAATCCGTTCTTCGACCCCAAGGATCTGGTGCAGGTCCGCTACGAGATGGTCCGACGCCACAGTATCGATGGCATGTCCATCAGCGATGTCGCGGCCGGCTTCGGGTTCTCCCGGCCGACCTTCTACAAGACACAGAGCGCGCTGGCGGCGGACGGACTGGTCGGGTTGGTGCCGCGCCTCCGGGGCCCGAAAGGCGGCCACAAGATCTCGGACGAGGTGGTGGCCTTCGTCGTCGATCTCAAAGCCGCCCACCCCGAGCTGACGACGCCGCAGTGCCTTGCCGCGATCGAGACCCAGTTCAGCATCACATTGCACCGGCGCAGCCTGGAGCGAGCGCTGGCTGGCAAAAAAAAACGATCAGATCCGAACTGATCGCTGCTGCCGCAGCCAGCACCACCGACGCTTACGAGCGGCTGCGCTCTGCCGTGCTGAGTGCAGAACCGATGCCGTGCCAAGACCTCGGCACGGTGCGCCGTCGTGGCTTGGCCGCCTGGCTCAGAGGACTGCTCGTGTCGCCGCCCGCCGAGCCTGCTCTCGCCCAGCCGGAGCCGACACTGAACGCCACAACCGAACTGGCACCGGCTGCCGACGAACTCACCCGCATCATCGCCGGCATCGTCATCGCACTAATCGCGGAGCCCTCCCATGCCTGATCTCCTGGTCACTGCCGTTCATCTCATGCGCGTCGCCTATCTCTACGTTCGCCACTAGACGCCGCGGCAGGTCGTCGAGAATGGCGAGAGC
>JANLQP010000261.1:0-15186 GCA_031367895.1 Hyphomicrobiales bacterium | reverse complement strand
TGATCGGGATTGCGGCCGTAGGTCGTCTCCGCGTCCTCTTTCATCGCCGCGTAGGCTTTGATGGCAGGCTCCAGGTTCGGGTTCGACGTGAAGATCGCCTCGCCCCAGCGGGCGGCGAACTGGCGGCCGCGCCCGGACTGGCCCGCCTGAATCACCAACGGCTGACCTTGCGGGCTGCGCGGCACCGTAAACGGCCCGCGCGACATGAAATACTTGCCCTTGTAGTCGATGCGCTGCACCTTGCTCGCATCGCCGAAGCGGCGGTTCGGGCGGTCGACGATCAGTGCATCGTCGGCCCAAGTATCCCAATGGCCGTGCACGATCTCCATGAATTCGTCAGCGCGGTCATAGCGCAGATCGTGGGCGACGGACCGCTCCATCCCCATGTTCTGCGCCTCGATGTCGTTCATCGACGTGACGACATTCCACCCCGCGCGGCCCTTGCTCATGTGGTCGAGTGTCATGAACAGCCGCGCCACGTGGTACGGCTGGTAGTAGGACACCGAGTAGGTGGAGCCCAGACCCAACCGGGTCGTCGCCATGATCATCGGCATCAGGCAGGCGATCGGGTCCATCTTCACGCAGCGGATGCCGTGCTCAATAGCCTCAGCGAAGCGGCCGCCGTGGAACTCCGGCATGCCCAGGCGGTCGTCGAAGAACGCCATCTGGAACTTGGCGTCCTCGAGTACGCGCGCGATCTTGGCGTAGAACTCGGGGCTCGTGAAATCGAGGCGCGAGTCCGGATGGCGCCAGGAGCCGGCGAAATTCGAACAGTTCTGTGCTTGCAGGAAACCGACCAGGACCATGTCACGCATGCGATGCCCCAAATGCTGACGATAGATCAGCGCTTATTGCTGTTGGGGTGATCGTTGCAGGAATCTAATCAGCCGTCACGCCCTGTCGATGCAGAGGGGCTGAGAACGCGCCCCTGCCCCAGACACCCATGTTGACTGATCTCGTAATCCGCAAGCTCCCCATATCCGCCGAAGGCGTGACACAGCATCCAGACGGCAAGATTGCCGGTTTCGGGGTGCGTGTGACGGTCGGTGGTGTGAAGTCGCTTTTTCTGGCCTATCGGCACCACTTTTCTGGCCTATCGGCACCACGGAAAAAGCCGCCGCCTCAATCTTGGCCGTCACTCGCGTCGGCCGAGCGAACTCCTGGCCGACCCATATCAGGCAACGCCAGCCGGCAGCCTCAGCCCCATGCGCTCGAGCCGCGGCAGCACCTCGGCTACGAAGGAGGGGATCTCCTGGAGGTAATCGAGGAACGCCACCGAGCAGCCGGCGAGACCGGCCTTGTGCATGCGCACCATTTCGGCGGCAACATCATCCGGCGTGCCGACCAGCGGATACGTGCCGGGGTAGGCGCCGTCGAACTTCTTCCCCGACTCACGCATGAACCGGTTTTCCAGCGGCCGCGCCACCTTCGGTCCCGACATGGTGCCAGCCTTCGAACCGCGCTGACGGCGGTAGTAGGCTTGGCCTTCGGCGTCGGCCAGTTCCTCGGCGAAGTAGTGGTAGAAGTCCTCGGCCTCCTGGCGTGTCGGGCGGCAGACGACGTGCGCCATCGTGTAGACCGACAGCGGCCGGCCGTGCCGCGCAACCAGTCCCTTGATGTCGGCGATCATCTGCGGCGCCTGTTCCAGATCCGTCATCGTGGTAAACAGCGCACTCGACGTCATCGCCGCGAAATCTCGGCCCTTCGGCGAGAAGCCTGCCGACATGACGATCGGATGTGGGCGCTGCAGCGACGTCGGATCGGTCGAGAGCCGCTTCAGCTTGAAGTACTGCCCGTCCCAATCGAACTCCGGCCCGCCTTCCAGCAATTTTGCCCAAACGCGGTACCATTCGAGGCCGTGCTCGTAGCGCTGATCCTGGTCGATGGTGACGCCGTGCAGATCGAACTCGTCCTGGTTCCAGCCGCAGACGATGTTGAGCCCGGCGCGGCCGTGCGTGACGTGATCGATCGTGGCGAGCGCCTTGGCGCCGAACGCTGGCGTGATCAGCGGCACGTGGATCGTCGAGAACACGCAGATGCGCTTCGTAATGGCGCCGATCGCCGCACTATGCGTCATCGTCTCGTAGGACTTGCCGTAGATGTTGGCCTTGCCTTGATAGCCGCGCCACTTGGCGACCGGCAGGATGAATTCGAGGCCGGCGTCGTCGGCGATCCGGCACATCGCGGCGATGTCATCCCAGTTCGCCTTCCAGCGTTCGGGCGCAAGGCTCATCGTCAGGCCGCCGTCGCAATTGGCGCTGAAAACGCCGAGCTTGAACGGGTTTCGCCCGAACATCGGGTTGCTGGTGGCTGGCGCGCTCATGTGGGCCTCGCGTCGATCCTTGTTGGCATTGCCGCCGGATCATACGCGATGCGCGGCCAGCCTGTCGCCGGGTACGTCGCAGTGTAAACGTCAATCTCGCGTCGCACGGAACGCCTTGATGCGATCTTTCAGGCTTGGCACCGCGGCCGAGCGTACCAGTGCCGCCAGATCCTCGTCACGTGTGTCGGCTTGTATTCGCGCCTTCATCAGCGCGTGCGCGGTCACGTCGAGCGTTTGCGCAGTTGCGATTTCGGCGACCGCTGCCGCCCATGCGTCGACCGGCGCGATGCGCTGGATGAAGCCGATGCGCAGGGCTTCATCTGCCTCGAACATGCGCGCCTGCTCCAGGATGCCCAGCGCGTTGTCCACACCGATCCGAGCAGCCAAACGGCGCGTGCCGAGCACGATGCCGAATTTCAAGCCGGGCATGCGGAACTTCGCACCCGGCGCCGCGATCCGCTTGTCGCAGACAGCAACGATGTCCGCGCCGGCGCCGAACGCGCCGCCCTGGCAGAGCGCCAAGGTTGCATAGGGTGCGTGGTAGAGCGCCTGCAACATCTGCTCGGTGCGCACAAAGCGGTGCAGCAGATCTCCGTCCGTGCTCGTCTCGAGGTCGGAGAAGTCGAAACCGCCACAGAAATTCCGGCCTTCACCGCGTAGCACCAGCACCCGCGTGGCGTTGCTCGTAGCGTCGCCGATCGCAGCCAGCAGCGCTTCGGCCATGTCTGCCGACAGCGCGTTTGCCTTGTCCGGGCGCGCGAGCGTGATCTCGGTGACCGCACCGTCACGCTGGATCTTCAACGGCTCAGACATTTCGGGCCCTTTCGCGACAGGAGTGTTGCGATCAAAACGCCTTCGCTGCCGCCGCCAATGCCGCGCCGCGCTCCATTTTGTGTCCCATCTCAGCCAGCACATCCTCGATGTGCATGAGATCGGTCAGGATGTCCGCGTCAGTGATCGCGCCCATGGTGCCGAGGCGGATCATCTTGCCCTGCAGGCGGTTGCGCGCGCCGGCGATGACCGTGTGGTGCTTCTCGCGCAGACGTTGGATGAGTTTTACGCCGTCGATCGCCGCTGGAAGATGGAAGCAGGCAACCGTGTTCGATTGCATCTTGGCCGTCGCGAAGTTCGCCAACCCCATCACCGCGGCGCCAGCCTTGATGCCGCGCGAGAGCCGCGCATGCCGCGCCAGCACGTTCGGCAGTCCCTCCTCGTTGATCATGTCGAGCGCGGCGTCGAGCCCGCACACGAGTGACACCGGCGGCGTGAAAGTCGATTCACCCTTGTCGTAGGAATCGCGCGCCTTTCTGAGATCGAAGTAGAAGCGCGGCATACCGCTGTCCCGGCGAATCACGGCCCATGCCTTCTCGCTCGCAGCGACCAGCCCAATGCCCGGCGGGCACATCAGTGCCTTCTGCGAGCCGGAGACGACGATATCGACGCCCCAGGCGTCCATCTGGAAGTCCATGCCAGCGAGGCCGGAGACGCTGTCCGTCACCAGCAACGTCGGCGTGTGCTTCACAAGGCGACCCGCCGTCGCGAGATCGCCGATCACACCGGTCGAACTCTCGTTGTGGACCAGCACAAGCGCGCGATAGTCGTACGTCTTCAGCTTGGCGTCGAGCGCCGCCGGATCGACCGTCTCGCCCCATGGCACGTCGATCGTATCAACTGCAGTGTTCAGCGCCTTCGCAATGCTCACGAACCGCTCGCCCCATTGCCCGTTGCATACGATCAGCAGCCGGTCACCTGGCGCGACGATGTTGAGCAGCGCCGCCTCCATCACGCCGGTGCCGCTGGTCGCCAGGATATGCACCGGCTGCTTGGTCCCGACGACCGGCTGCAACTTCGCAATCGTGCGCGCCCAGATCGCCCGGAACTCAGGGCCGCGATGATTGAGGATCGGCCGCGCCGTCGCCAGCCGCACGCGCTCCGGCACAGCGATGGGTCCGGGCAAGCGCAGACGATATGTGTCGGCGACGACGGGCAGCGTATTCGGGCGACTTTCGGTGCTCATGGGGGGCGGGTCCGGGCTCACATCAATGTCGGGCGTAGTCATAGACGCCCGAGCGCGGCAACGGAAGTGAGGTCGGGCAGCAGAAGCGGGAGAGCAAAACCACAGGGGCGTTCAGGTGGCAGGGTTCAGGAGAACCACATCCCCGCGGTTCCGATGCCCGCATCTGCACCTATCGAGCGCCCAATCTTGGCGGGGCTCGACTTACGGTTACAGCGCGGCGGCGTTTGTGGCAAAATTGTCATCAACCAGCCTTTCCGAAAACCAACGGGCACCCGTTGATCGGTCCCGTGCGTCATTTCTTCGGACGTAATTAAATCCTGCGATCAATCGGAAGCACGGCGGCCTCGGATCCGCTCGATTTCTTCGGGCTGTTTTTCATCGATTGAAGCGAGTTCGGAACTCGCTTTGATGTCAACGCGCAGCAACTCGTCAAGTTTGGCATGAATTGCCTGCGTGTCTCGGTGCTCCGAACGCTGAATGACCAAGGTCATCAACAATGTGACGATGGTAGCGACGGAGTGCCACTCGAATGTGTGTGGGCTGAATACTATCCATGCGGCGACATACAAAAGAACGATAAAAAAGGCCAGCGGGCGCGCACTGAGCGTTCCCAAGTGCGTCAAAAACTGGGCAATTATTCGCATTACCTGACTTCCTGGCGAAGTGATCGTGCAAGCGCTTCTGTCTACAACCAGCTGCTGCTTTGAGCGGTACCAACGGTGGCCGTTATTCCGCTACCGCCCATTCGTTTTCCTCATAGATCGCGACCAGCAGACGGGTTGGAAGGTTTGCTGCGTGAACTGCGTGAATACACAGCCTCAAGGAAAACAGAAAAACTTCAAGGGCCTCCCGCCCGTCATGTCTGTCTGTCATGCCGGTCGCGATCTGAGCAAATAACGCGGATCGCGGGCTTCGGTTCCTGCGTAATGGTACTCTGGCGCTTCCGTCGTTCCTCGATAGAGAGCACCGCCCAGCGCAATAGCACGACGCGCAGCGCGCACGACCACGAACCGGACCGGGAACCAAGCGCGCATCGCAGCGCTTGTCACTGACGCGCTGAGCTTCGCACGACGGACTGCGCCGCCCTTCAAGGGGGGCTAGCCTGATGTCGCGCCGCGCGCGGCTGCCGTGCAAAAAACGCAGCCGATACGTCTTGAAATTTCAGTCCGCATCTGCATCTGTTAGTGTCAGATGCACACTTTTGACGCATCGATGCCGTCAAGGCGTCGCCATGGCCGTGCATACCGTCGTCCATGGCCCCGACAGGGACGAGAGGGAGGATCTTCGATGACACGATGGATGACCGGTGTATGCAACGCTTTTTCGTTGCGCCTTCGGATGCCCACTTGCGCATCCGGCGCGTTGAGCGGACTGGCGTTGCTCGCGGCTCTTGGCCAGGCCCACGCCCAGGACACGATCAAGATCGGCGAGCTCAACAGCTATAAAGCCGTGCCCGCCTTCCTCGAGCCTTACAAGAAGGGCTGGGAATTGGCCGTCGAGGAAATCAACAAGGCCGGCGGCATCAACGGCCGCAAACTCGAGGTGATCTCGCGCGACGACAACGGCACGCCCGGGGACGCGGTGCGCGTCGCGGAAGAACTGGTCTCGCGCGAACGCGTCGTCATGCTGACCGGCGGGTTCCTCTCGCACGTCGGCCTCGCGGTGTCCGACTTTGCCAAGCAGCGCAAGGTGCTGTTCCTCGCCGCCGAGCCGCTGACCGACAAGCTCGTCTGGGACAACGGCCACCGCTACACCTACAGGCTACGCGCCTCGACCTACATGCAGACGTCGATGCTGGTGGAAGACGCGGTCAAGCTCAACAAGAAGCGGTGGGCGCTGATCTATCCGAACTACGAGTATGGCCAGTCCGCGATCGCCTCGTTCAAGCGGCTGATGGCCGAACGGCAACCGGGCGTCGCGTTCGTCGCCGAGCAGGCGGCACCCCTCGGTAAGATCGAGGCAGGCGCGGTTGCGCAGGCCATTGCCGATGCCAAGCCCGACGCGATCTTCAACGTCACTTTCGGCGGCGACCTGCAGAAGCTCGTCCGCGAAGGCACGACGCGCGGCCTCTTCAAGGACGTGGCGGTGTTCTCGCTCTTGGGCGGAGAGCCCGAATATCTCGACCCGCTGAAGGACGAGGCGCCCGTCGGCTGGTACGTCACCGGCTACCCGTGGGAGCAGATCGCATCGCCTGAGCACAAAGCCTTCGTCGATGCCTACAAGGCCAAATGGAACGACACGCCGCGCTTGGGATCCGTCGTCGGCTATTCGGCACTGCAGACGATCGCGGCGGCGCTGAAGAAGGCCGGCTCGACCGAGACCGAGAAGCTGGTTGCTGCCATGGACGGTCTCGCACTCACGACGCCGTTCGGCCCGATCACCTACCGCGCGCTCGACCACCAGTCGACGATGGGCGCCTATGTCGGCCGCACCGGCGTCAAAGATGGCCGCGGCGTCATGACGGACTGGCGCTACGAGGCGGGCGAGAAGCACCTGCCCTCCGACGACGCCATCAAGAAGATGCGACCTGCGGGTTGATCGGAAGGCAAGCGCGTGCGACCGTCGCGGCAGCCGCGCTTTCCTGATTTACGGCTATGCCAAGAGCAACAAAGAGGATCTCGATCCTGCCGAGCTTGCAGAGTATAAATCGGCTGCGACCGATCTATTGGGACTGACTGATCAAGCAATCGTGCGACTTCTAGCCGATGGCAAACTGGTGGAGCTTGAGCCTGATGGCAAAACGCCCGAAGAGTGAGGCGCTCGCTGCGGTCCATGAGACGATGCAGGATCTGCATTCGGTCGGCGCCATCGACGACAAGCGTATGCAACACTTCGACGAGAAGTGCCTTGTCGATGCGGGTTCGGCCTCGACCCTGTCGTTCACAGTCTACAAGGCGAATGGCACTGGCGCCTGCAAACTGACGGCGGCAGAACCATCGCGACCAGCGGTGAAGGCTACAAGAGCCGCAAGGCTTGCATGTCCAGTATCGCGCTCGTAAAGTCTGCTTCCGAAGCTGAAGTTGCCGCCTGAGCTGAGCACAACGCGTTCCGTAAGTCTCGCCGGTTGAGCGCGCCCGGTTGCGACGTGGGCAACCGAAGGGCAAACAAGGCGATCCCGGTAGCCCCGCGTTTCGACGGGGTGGGAGTGACGGACGGAGAGCTCTATGCCCCAGACTGCGCCCAAGAAGACCACGCCCAAGAAGAAAACCGCATTCGGCATCGCCATGCGCAACTTCACACGCTATCCGGAGATGCCCTCCGCCAAGGCGCTGATCGAGTACGGCGTGCGCATGGAGGAACTGGGCTTTGAATCGCTCTGGGCGTGGGACCACATCCTGTTGGGTGTCGAGCCGAACTTCCCGATCCACGAGGCGCTGCTGATCCTGACCGCGATCGCCGCGCGTACGAAAACAATCAAGGTCGGCACCGGCATCCTCGTCCTGCCGATGCGCAATCCCGTGATCATGGCGAAGGAACTCGCCACCCTCGATCACATCTCGGACGGCCGCCTGATCGTCGGCGCGGCCGTCGGCTGGTACAAGCGCGAGTTCGACAGCATGGGCGTCGACTTTACGAAGCGCGGCAAAATCATGGAAGAGAGCCTCGAAATCATCAACCGGCTCTGGACCGAACCGAAGGTTGACGGCCAGTACGGCCAGTACAATCTGCGCGGCGCCGTGCTTTATCCAAAGCCCGTCCAGAAGCCGCGTCCGCCCATCCTGATCGGCGGCTATGTCGACGCGGTCCTGAAGCGCGCCGCCACCAAGGGCGACGGCTGGCTCACGTATTATTACACCGCCGACAGCTTCGCGAAGGTCTGGGCGCGCGTGCGCGGCTTCGCCGAGGAGGCCGGTCGCAATCCGGACGAGCTGATCTCGACCAACCAGTTGCCGATCTGCATCGGTCCGCGCGCGAAGATCGAAGCCGGCATGAAGGAGTGGCTGCAGACCGAATGGGACTACGCCTCCTGGTCGGAATCGACGATGGATTCAGCGATCATGGGCACTGCCGACGAGTGCGTCGAACAGCTCGAAGCGCATCTCGCAACCGGCATCGATCGCATCATTTTCGTGCCCTACAAGTACGAGTCCGATCAGGTCGAGGCGCTGGCTCGCGACGTCATCCCGAAGCTGAAGCAGAAGATGGCGTGAGCGCATTCAGCGATCCCGCGACTGAGTTCAGCGACAAATTTTATGGCTCGATGGCCGTGTGCGAAATTGCCTGGTGACAACCAGGAACAAAAGCGATACGAAATGGCCATGCAGGAGGGATGTCATGGCGCCTACAATCGAAGAAAGACTTGCCGCTCTTGAACACGAGAACGTCGAGATCCGGAAGGAAAACCTCGAGATCAAGCGCCGGTTGTCGACTGTCGAAGGCCAGTTCGAGTTCATCTCCGGCCAACTGCGCGATGCGCAGCTCTACATGCATGCCCGCTTCGAGCAGATGGATCGCCGCTTCGAGCAGATAGATCGCCGTTTCGAGCAGATAGATCGCTGTTTCGAGCGGGTGGAACAGGACATCGTAGACCTGCGCTCGGAAATGAACCGCCGGTTCGACGAATTACCGGCGATGGTGCGTGATGTCATGCGCGAAGTCTTGGCCGAAACGCGCAAAGCGACGAATTGAAGCACTCGCGGTCTGCGCATACCAATTCGAGAGCCAATCGCATGCCTTTACCGAATGTCCCAAAAGTGCTGATCGAGCGCGCCGGGCCGGTGTTCACGGTGATCATCAACCGGCCCGAAGTGCGCAACGCCGTTGATAACGAGACGGCCGAAGCTCTGGCCGACGCATTTCGCGCTTTCGAGGCCGACGATGCCGCCAAGGTCGGCGTACTCTGGGGCGCAGGCGGCGCATTCTGTGCCGGCGCCGATTTGAAGTCTGTCGCGTCGGGTGAGCGCATCAAGCGCTACACCGTCGACGGCGACGGGCCGATGGGCCCGTCACGCCTGAAGCTCACCAAGCCGACGGTCGCGGCGGTGGCCGGCCACGCGGTGGCGGGCGGCCTCGAACTTGCCATTTGGTGCGACCTGCGCGTCGTCGAGGCGGACGCGATTTTCGGCGTCTACTGCCGTCGCTGGGGCGTGCCGCTGATCGATGGCGGCACCGTGCGCTTGCCGCGCCTGATCGGCCAAAGCCGCGCACTCGACATGATCCTGACAGGCCGCGCCGTCAACGCGGAAGAAGCGCTGTCGTTCGGCCTCGCCAACCGCGTCGTACCCAAGGGAACCTCGCGCGCCGCTGCCGAAGCGCTGGCGCGCGAGATCTCAAAATTCCCCAAGCAGTGCATGCGCCTCGACCGCGCATCCGTGTACCAGCAATGGGACCGCGCGTTCGACGATGCTATCCGCGCCGAGTTCACGGCCGGCGTCGCCGTGGTGAAGTCGGAGGGCCAGGCGGGTGCTGCCCGCTTCGCCGGCGGCAAGGGTCGAGGCGGCGATTTCAGTGATATTTAGGCTCACAGAAAACCGGGGTACCGCGCATGAGCTTCACCCACCACTACGCCGAGGTCGGCGAGGTCATGCTGCACTACGTGACAACCGGCAAAGGCCCGCCCGTTGTCCTGCTACACGGCTGGCCGCAGACGTGGTACGAGTGGCGGCACGTGATGCCGGCCTTGGCCGAGAAATTTACCGTCATCGCGCCTGATCTGCGCGGCTTGGGCGATAGCTCGCGTCCCCTTGCCGGTTACGACAAGAAAACCGTCGCCAACGACATCTGGCGGCTGATGTCGGAAAACCTCGGGCACAAGAGTTTCCATCTCGTCGGCCACGATTGGGGCGGTCCGACCGCGTTCGCGCTTGCTGCCGCTCACCCCGATGCCATCACCAAGCTCTCGATCATCGATGTCGTGATCCCCGGCGATGGCGGCGATTTCAGCCAGGGCGGACGCCGCTGGCACCACCAGTTCCACATGACGCCGGATTTGCCCGAAGCCCTCGTGCAGGGCCGCGAGCGGATCTATCTGCAGTGGTTCTATCAGACGTTCGCCTATCGGGCAGGGTGCATCAGCGATGCCGATCTCGATGAGTTCGTGCGCACCTACAGCCAGCCCGGCGCACTCCGCGCGGGCTTCGATTTCTATCGCAATCTGCCGCAGGACGCGAAGGACAACGCCGCGCTGCTGGCGACAGGTTTCCGCCTGCCGATGCCTGTGCTGGCGATTGGCGGCGGCGTCAGCTACCCACACGGGCGCGGCCGCGGCGGCGACGTCGAGGCCAGCATGAAGCGCGTCGCGACCAATGTCCGCGGCGTCGTGCTGCCGGAGTGCGGCCACTTCGTGCCGGAGGAACAACCCGAGGCCGTCGCGCGCCTGCTGCTCGAGTTCTTCAGCGAGCGGTAACCCGCTACGTGTTTTCTGGCCGCCACGGCTCTGCGTCCTATATAAGAGGCGGTGCGGCGGTTCGGAAGTTCGCGTCCACCTCGTGGCTGGCTCAACGCGCGAACTTCCGAACAAAACGGCACACTAAGCCAATGATTACTCTAGTGTCCTTATCGTTCGCGAAGTTCGGACAGCGCTCGATGCAGATGGTGACGAACTTCGCGACCGGGACACTAGGCGAACAACGATAACTCAGCGGGTTGCGGCAACGATATGAAACCTGACGTCATCGTCCTCGGCGCCGGCATGGTTGGTATCTCCACCGCGTTGCATCTGCAGAAGCGCGGTCGCGCCGTAGCGCTTGTCGATCGGCGTGGGCCCGCCGAGGAAACATCCTACGGCAACGCCGGCATCATTCAGCGCGAAGGAGTCGTGCCTTACATGTTTCCGCGCGAGTGGGCGGCAGTCTGGCGCTATGCTCGGAACAACACGACGGAAGCCCACTATCACCTGACCGCGCTCGCTCGCATCGCGCCCTGGCTTTTTCGCTATTGGCTGGCATCGACGCCCGAAGGCCGGATGCGCAGCGCCAAGGCCATGCTGCCGCTGGTCGAGCGCTGCATCGTCGAGCACGAGGCGCTGATGCAGGAGGCCGGCATCGCTAACATGCTCCGGCGCACCGGCTACCTGCGCACCTATCGCGATGCGGCCAAACTCGAGACGGCGTTGAAGACCGACGAGGCGGAGCGGCGCAACTACGGCATCGCTTTTGCCCCGCTCGACAAGGCGGCGCTTGCCGCGCTCGAACCGCACTTGAAGGACAAATTCGCTGGCGCCATCCACCTCACCGATCCCGTCTCGGTCGGCGATCCCGGCGCGGTCGGGCGCGCCTATGCCGATCTTTTCGTCAAGCGCGGCGGCGAACTGATCGAGGGCGAGGCAAAATCGCTGGAAGCAGGCGGCGTCGGTTGGCGGGTCGCAACGCGCACCGGTTGGCTTGAAGCCAAGGAAGCGGTCGTCGCGCTCGGCCCCTGGTCCGACGACGTCACGCGTGCCCAGGGCTTGCATATCCCGCTCGGCTGGAAGCGCGGCTATCACATGCACTATCGCCCGGCCGGCAACGCAACGTTGTCGCGGCCCGTCATCGACACCGACTACGGCTTCGTGCTGATGCAATCGACGAACGGCATCCGGCTGACGACGGGTGCGGAGTTCGCCGCTCGCGACGCCGCCAAGACGCCGGTGCAGTTGAACCGCGTCGAACCGCTTGCCCGCGAAATCTTCCCGCTCGCCGACCGCGTCGATCGGGAGCCCTGGCTCGGCCGCCGCCCCTGCTTGCCGGACATGGTGCCGGTGATTGGCTCTGTCCGCGGCAAGCCGGGCCTCTGGCTCAACTTCGGCCACCAGCATCTGGGCTTCACCTTGGGACCATCGACAGGCCGCCTGCTCGCCGAGATGATGACCGGCGAACAACCGTACACCGACCCCATGCCCTACCGTGCCGACCGGTTTTGATCACCTTTTCTAGGCAACATAAGCGGGATCACATGGATTTTTTGCTGTCGTTGAGCTTCCGCCCATTTCTGGCCATTGCCATGGTCGCCGCAGCAATCGCTGGACCGGCTATCGCTGATCCGCGTGAAATCGATGCCTTGAGCGCGCAATCGCAGCGCCTCATGCTCGAAAGTAAGATCGATGAAGCCACCCCGCTCGCCGAGCAGGCCCTGGCTATGGCCGCGCGTCCCTGCAGAGCAGGGTACCCCGTTCAAGCGTGAAAGAACGCACGTGATCAATGGCTTGGATCGCTCCATGGTAAACCTCATCGTCAGGCAAAGATGGTATGCCGCCCGACCCGTGCGCGCCTGTTGACGCCCGCCCGAGTTGCATTGCCGCCTGGCCAGCTTTCCGCTAGATCAGGGGCCGCATGGCAAAACTCACCAAAATCACCCCCACCGCCGCCCGCGCCAACACCATCCACGTGCGCGGCGCCCGCGAGCACAACCTGAAGAACGTCGACATCGAGATACCCAGGGACGCGTTGATCGTGTTCACGGGGCTCTCGGGGTCCGGCAAGTCGTCGCTCGCCTTCGACACCATTTATGCCGAGGGCCAGCGCCGCTACGTGGAGAGCCTCTCGGCGTACGCGCGCCAGTTCCTGGAGATGATGCAGAAGCCCGATGTCGACCACATCGACGGCCTATCGCCGGCGATCTCCATCGAGCAGAAGACAACCAGCCGCAACCCGCGTTCCACCGTCGGCACGGTGACCGAGATCTACGATTATCTGCGCCTGCTGTTCGCGCGCGTCGGCGTGCCCTATTCGCCGGCAACGGGCCTGCCGATCGAAAGCCAGACCGTCAGCCAGATGGTCGACAAGGTGATGGCACTGCCCGAGGGCACGCGGCTCATGTTGCTGGCGCCGGTTGTTCGCGGCCGCAAGGGTGAGTACCGCAAGGAGCTCGCGGAGTGGCAGAAGAAGGGTTTCCAGCGCGTCAAGATCAACGGCAGCGTCACCGAGATCGCGGACGCGCCGAAGCTCGACAAGAAGTTCAAGCACGACATCGACATCGTCATCGACCGCATCGTGGTCAGGAAGGACATCGCGTCCCGCCTCGCCGACAGCTTCGAGACGGCACTGAAGCTCGCCGACGGCCTCGCCATCGCCGAAATGGTGGACAAGCCCTTGCCGAAGTCCGACACGGACGGCGCCAACAAGTCCAAGAACGACACGCACGAGCGCATCATCTTCTCGCAGCGCTTCGCGTGTCCGGTTTCCGGCTTCACGATCGAGGAGATCGAGCCGCGCATCTTCTCGTTCAACGCGCCGGCCGGCGCCTGCCCGAAATGCGACGGGCTCGGCACCGAACTGAAGTTCGAGGCCGATCTCGTGGTGCCCGACCGCTCGCAGAGCCTCGAGGACGGCGCCATCTGGCCCTGGGCAAAAACCGGCAGCACCTCGCCCTACTACGAGCAGACGCTGCAGGCGATCTCGCTGCACTATAAGGTGGCGATGTCGACGCCGTTCGAGAAGCTGCCGAAAAAGTTGCAGGACATCATCCTGTTCGGCTCCGGCGAGGAAGAGATCGAATTCACCTACGAGGACGGGCTGCGCACCTACCGCACGACCAAGCCGTTCGAGGGCGTGATCGGCAACATCGAGCGGCGCTGGAAGGAAACCGACAGCGAGTGGGTGCGCGAGGAATTGGCACGGTATCAGGGCGCGCATCCGTGCGACGCCTGCGGCGGCCATCGCCTGAAACCGCAGTCGCTGGCGGTGAAGGTCGGCGAGCGCCACATCGGCGAGGTCTGCCAGCTCTCGATCCGCGCCGCCAACCAATGGTTCGCGGAGCTGCCGAAAACCTTCAGCAAGAAGCAGAGCGAAATCGCGACGCGCATCCTGAAGGAGATCCGCGAGCGCCTGCAGTTCCTCAACGACGTCGGCCTCGATTATCTCACGCTGTCGCGCGCCTCCGGCACGCTGTCGGGCGGCGAGAGCCAGCGCATTCGTCTGGCGTCGCAGATCGGCTCCGGCTTGACCGGCGTGCTTTACGTGCTCGACGAGCCCTCGATCGGCCTGCACCAGCGCGACAACGCGCGGCTGCTCGAAACGCTGAAACACTTGCGCGATCTCGGCAACACCGTGCTGGTCGTCGAGCATGACGAGGACGCGATCCTCACCGCCGATTACGTCGTCGACATCGGCCCCGGCGCCGGCGTGCACGGCGGCAAGGTCGTGGCGCAAGGCACGCCCGCCGAGGTGATGGCGAACCCGGCCTCGCTCACCGGCGAATATCTGACCGGCGTCCGCCAGATCGCGATCCCGAAGCAGCGCCGCCAACCGCAGAAGCACCGGATGCTCAGGGTGATCGGCGCGCGCGAGAACAATCTGCAGAACGTCACGGCGGAAATTCCGCTCGGCGTCATGACCTGCGTCACCGGCGTCTCCGGCGGCGGCAAGTCCACGTTCCTGATCGACACCGTCTACAAGCAGGTGGCGCGCAAGCTCAACGGCGCGCGCGAGGCGCCCGGCGCCCACGACAAGATCGAGGGGCTGGAACATCTCGACAAGGTGATCGACATCGACCAGTCGCCGATCGGGCGCACGCCGCGTTCGAACCCGGCGACGTATACGGGCGCTTTCACGCCGATCCGCGATTGGTTCTCCGGCCTCCCCGAATCCAAGGCGCGCGGTTACGGACCGGGACGCTTCTCGTTCAACGTCAAGGGCGGGCGCTGCGAAGCCTGCCAGGGCGACGGCGTCATCAAGATCGAGATGCACTTCCTGCCCGACGTCTACGTCACCTGCGACCAGTGCAAGGGTCGCCGCTACAATCGCGAGACGCTCGACATCACTTTCCGCGACAAATCCATCGCCGACGTGCTCGACATGACCGTGGAGGAGGGCGTCACGTTCTTCCAGGCGGTGCCGTCGATCCGCGACAAGATGGAGACGCTGCATCGGGTCGGCCTCGGCTACGTCAAGATCGGCCAGCAGGCGACGACGTTGTCGGGCGGCGAGGC
>JANLQP010000250.1:0-3307 GCA_031367895.1 Hyphomicrobiales bacterium | reverse complement strand
CCGTAGCCCCCAGGCTTTTTCATGATGAAGTCGTGCGCCTCGGCCAGCCGCGCCGCGCGGTCGACCTCGATGTCGGACGCATCGGGCCGGCCGACGCGGATGTTTTCCGCGATCGTGCGGTTGAAGAGGCCTGCGTCCTGGAACACCACCGCAATCGAATGGCGCACCGAGTTCAGCGTGACGTCGGCGATGTCGGTGCCGTCGATCAGGACGCGGCCACCGTCCGGCTGTCGCATGCGCTGGAGGAGGGCGAGCGTCGTCGTCTTGCCGGAGCCGGTCGGGCCGACGAGGGCCACGGTCTCGCCTGCCTTGACCGCAAAATCGATGTCGAAGATGCCCTGGGCGCCCGGGCCATAGCGAAACGAAACCTTGTCGAAAGCAATGGCGCCCTTCACGGTATCCAACGGTGGCGCGTTCGGCTTCTCGATCACCATGCCGCGAGCATCGACCAGCTCGAAGTAGGTGCGCAAGGTCGGCGCCTGCTGGTTGATGCGTACGAAGAAGCTCGACAACTGGTCAAGCTTGCTGATCAGCAGATTGGCGAAGCCGACGAACGAGACGATCGTGCCAACGGTGATTTCGCTACGTGACGCCAGCACGGCGCCCGTTGCGAAAATCAACACCATGGTGATGGTCGATGCCGCGCGCGTGAAAACGGTCAGCAGACCCCACCAGGTCAGCACCGGATACTGTGCCGCCAGCAGTTGGCCCATGATGTCCTTCATCGCCTGCATCTCGGCGCCAAGGCGTGTGTAGCTTTGCACGACTGTGACGTTGCCGAGGACATCGCCGACCCGGCCGAACACATTGCCGTGGTGCTGCTCGACGGCGGACTGGCCTTCGCTGGTCCGCCGCACCACCAGCATGTTGAGGACGAGGTAGACGACTGCCAAGCCGCCGAGGATCGAGGCCATGCGCCAGTCCATGGCGATCGCGGTCGGCACCAGGAACAGGATGCCAACAATCGCCGTCAACTGCTCGCGCAGGAACGACAGCCAATTCCAGAACAGCGAATCCGTGCCGGCGAGAATGCCACGCACGACGGCGCCGGAGCCCTTCTCGGCGTGATAGCTGATCGGCAGCGTAATGGCGCGTTCGAAGGCTTGGCCCATGGCGGCCAGACGTCGCCGGTGCGCCATACGGTCGGCGGCGACCGCGACGATGACGCTGGCGATGATGCCGACGAAACCGAGCGCCGCCCACAGTCCGATGATCGGGAACGCGCCGTCGCCTTTGGCCAGCGCATCCACGACCCAGCCGAACATCTGCTGCTCGAGCACCTGGATAATGGCGATTACCATGCCGGCGGCGACAAGGCCGGCGGCGAGCGAGCGCTCGACGGCAAGCATGCCGAGGGCACGCCGGTAGGTCTGCCAGGCGGTCAATTGCGGTTGTGGGGGCATGAGGGGGTGGATGCTTCCGGCGAATTGGTCACTCGGCGCAGTCGCCGGAACCGTCGAGCGCAAATTGCGGAACCCGAAATCCGGGATCAGGACCGACGGTTGCTCTCCGCGATAAACTCGGCGAGCGTCTTTACGATGGCGTCGAACTTGTTATCCATGTGTCGTATCATCTCGGCCTTGAGATCAGTCATCTCCGAGTGAACCCGAGCAAATCGGCTCTCGACCAGCCGGAACTCGGCCTTGATCAGCGCCGGAATACCTTGAAGATCATGCTCGGTCGCCTCGACGCGTGGCTCCACCGTATCGAGGCGGGACTGTAGAGTTCGCATGTCCCGTTCCAATACGGCGACGCGCTTTTCGAGTGTGTCGGCCATGCTGCCCTCCCTGCTCGAAGATGTATGGCACACTCGAATGTTCTTGCAAAGTTCTTTCAGCGCAATTGCCGTGTTACACCGGACGGCGCACCCGCCCGCGCCGCGGATGGTTCAGCCGGTCCTGCAGCGTCAGCCACGCGAACACGGCCGGCATGAAATACGGCGTGCCGGTGTAGAGCGGAACGGCGGGCGGCGGCCGGAAATCGAGGGCCGATTGGCCGGCATCGTCGCCCAGCACCTGCAATGCCGCTTTCTGGCCCGCCCAGCGCGCCCAGACGACGCCCGAGCCGCAGTAGCCGGCCGCGTAGCGCATGCCGGATTTCGAGAAGATGCGCGGGATCATGTCGCGGTTCATGGCGACGTGGCCGAACCAGCTGTGCGTGATTGCGACGTCGCCGAGGATCGGGAAGATGTCGACCATGGCGCGGCGCAGGCTCTCCGTCGGCCACGACGGGTCACCGGCGGCTTCACTCGGCCCTTCAGGTGCCCACTGGCGCACCCGGGCGATGGTACCGTCGCGACCGCCGAACAGCACGCGCCGCCCGTCCGGTGAAGGGCGGTAGTAATAGTGCAGCTTGCGCGTTTCCGAGAGCATGTAGCGCTTCGGCATCAATTCGGCCATCAGGTTGTCGGAGAGCGGCGCCGTCGCGATGATGCGGCTGCGGACGGGCACCATGCGGCGGCGGAACCACGGATCGGACTTGTCCGCATAGCCATTGGTGCCGGTGATGACGTGGTTGGCCTTGATCAGCCCACGCGCGGTTTCGACCTCGTAGCCGGCGCCATCCGAGCGCACGCCGGTGACGGCGGTGTTCCCATGAATCTCGGCGCCGGCGGCCAATGTGCGTGCCAGCATGCCGGCGTGAAGCTTGCCCGGATGCAGGCCGCCGATATCCATGCGCACCATGCCGCCGTGGTAGAAATCCGTGCCGAGATGTGCGCGCTGCTCCGCCTTCGGCACGGCGAACGCTTCGATGCCGAGCGTGCGAGAAAGCGTGTCTGCGTCGCGCGCCAGGGCGTCGTAGTCGCCCTGTTTCGAGGCGCCGGAAAAGCGGCCGGTGATCTTGAAATCGCACTCGATGTTTTCGCGCGCGATGAATTGGGCCAAGTCCTCGCGCGCGGCCTTACCTTCAAGTGCGAGGGCATTGGCGCGGGCCTCGCCGAATTTCTTTGCGAGCTCCGCGTTGCCGGGTCTGAGGTTGCCGCTGGCGATGCCGCCGTTGCGGCTCGACGCGCCTTCGCCGGGCTTCATGCGGTCGAGGATGACGACCTTGCGGCCGGCGCGGGCGAGCGTGAGGCCTGCCGACAGCCCCGTATAGCCGGCGCCGACGATGACGACGTCGGCCTTGGCGGAAACGTTCGTGCGGGGCAACGTCGATGGCGGGGCTGCGTCCCACCAGTAGGGCTGATTGCGGATCATGGGCGGCGTGGCTCCGGGCTCGCGCGGTTTCCGCCAACGATAACGCAGCAATCTCCGTTGTCATCCCGGCATTTGCATACCCACGGCGAATGCCGATGGGTTGCGTAGCG
>JANLQP010000241.1:0-16313 GCA_031367895.1 Hyphomicrobiales bacterium | reverse complement strand
CCACCCCTACGGCCTTGCGTGGCGGAAATGGGCCCGACACTCTCAGCGGCAACGCCGGCAACGACGACCTCAGCGCCGGAGCTGGCAACGACACCCTCACCGGCGGGGCTGGCCACGACGTGCTCTCCGGCGGCACAGGCGCTGACGCTTTCCACTTCGACTTCGCCACTCAAGGCGTCGATACCATCACCGATTTCAGCCACACCCAGCACGACGTCATCGAGATTTCGGCCACTGGCTTCGGCGGCGGTCTCGTTGCCGGAGCGGCGCCGAACGTCGCAGTCGGAGGCGACGTGGCGAACTTCACGTTCGGTTCCAACGACGGCTGGTTCTTCTTCGACAACGACGCGGCGAACGGCAACGGCTCGACACTTTACTGGGACGCCGATGGCGCCGGCGTAGCTGCCGCCCAAGCCCTCGCTGTGGTCCAGAACGTCACGGTGTTCACCGCCGCGGACTTCCACATCGTCGCGTGATCCGTGGAGCCGACCCTCGTGGTCGGCTTCGCGTTCCAGTATGTGACCCGTCGGAGAACCTCATGTTCTTTCGCTCCCGCCGTGAGAAAAAGACTGAGCCAACGAGGCTGGTTGCGAATGCGGCGTTGTCGGCGCTCGACCAAGGCGCGCTGGAAAGGAAGGCGCCCGCCATCGACCGGACGCCAGATGACAAGGAGCCGGAACCGGCACCCACAAAATCGCGGCCAATCACAGCAACGGGTAACGCGGATGTGACCGCATCGAACGGATCGCGCACTGCCTCGGCAACCGGCAACGCCGCGTCGACCAACCTCACCACTGTTAACGGGGCTGCGCTCACTCACGCGATGCTCGCGCCCGATGCCATGCAGCAGCGAGCCGACCAATCGCACAAACTGCTGCAAGCCTTCGGGTCGATCGTCGCAATCTACCTGCGCTCGAAAGCGCATCGCGACATGCGATTGTCCGACATCGAAAACATCGTCGGTCCGGCCATCACCACGGGGCAGTTCAGCATCGCCGAGATCGCCAACAAGAAAAATGGCCAGATCACGCCGGCAGCAGTTGTGCTCTGGGCCTCGGTCTCGCCGGCAATCGATGCGCGTCTTACAGCGGCGCCCGACCAGCCGTTCGCACTCGCGCCGGCCGACTGGACGAACGGCGCGACGATCTGGATTATCGAGGCGGTCGGCGACGAGAAAACGGTCGGCGCCGTGATCGAGCACCTACGCGACACCCTCTGGAAAGGGCGAACCGTCAAATTGCGGTCTGTCGGTGCGAGCGGCCGGATTGAAACGCGCGTTCTCGGCGAGAAAGCGAGCGCCTGAGTGAGCTTTCGTTTCGTTACAGTGTGCGCCGCGTCGCGGACATTTTGGATCGGTACGGCATGACCTCCACTCCACGGTCGTCGAGCGCCCCCGCGCGAAAGTTTGCCGCAGCGATCGCCGGCAGCCGCCGCGCCTTCCTGGGCGTTGGCTTGATGTCCGGGCTGATCAACCTTCTGGCGCTGACCGGATCGCTCTACATGCTGCAGATCTACGACCGGGTGATCCCGTCACGCAGCCTGCCAACCCTCATCGGCCTCACGGTACTTCTGATCGGTCTTTACGCCGCCCACGGCATCCTCGATCTGATCCGCTCGAGGATCATGGGACGCATCGGGCTGCGCTTCGACCGCGTCTTGCGCGACGAAATATTTGCGGTGGTCTTGCGGCTGCCGCTGATCCGGCCAATGGGCGGCGACGGCTTGCAGCCAGTCCGCGATCTCGACGCCGTCCGAACGTTTCTCGCAGGCGCCGGGCCAATCGCCTTGTTCGACATGCCGTTCATGCCGGTCTTCTTCGCCCTGGTCTACTTACTGCATCCCTGGCTCGGCTTGCTGGCACTCTCGGGAGGCTTCGTACTGTTCGTTCTGGCACTCGTCACGGAAGCGCGGACCCGCACACCGACGCGTGCTGCAACGCTCAGCGGCGCCGCCCGTCTGGCGTTCGGCGAAACCGCGCGGCGCAATGCGGCGATCGTCCGCGCGATGGGCATGGAGGGACGGGTTGGGCGCCTTTGGGCCGATTTGAATTCGACATTTCTGATCGATCAGGCTCGAGCGTCCGACGTCGGCAGCGGGCTTGGTGCGGTGACAAAAGTCTTGCGCCTGCTCTTGCAGTCGTTGATCCTTGGCCTCGGGGCCTACCTCGTCATTATCGGTGAGGCGACGGGCGGAGTGATGATCGCGGCCTCGGTTCTCACCGCCCGGGCATTGGCACCGATCGAGATCGCAATTACCAATTGGCGTGGTTTTCTAGCCGCTCGCCAGAGTATGTCGCGGCTGTCGCAGCTTTTGCGGGTGTTGCCCTCTAGTGAACCAGCGACCAGTTTGGCACGACCAACGGCCAATCTCGATGTCCGCGCACTTTCTGTCGCCGCGCCCGGGTCGAACATGCCGATTATCCAGAATATTTCGTTCACGCTCGACGCGGGCAGCGGGCTTGGCGTGATCGGCCCGAGCGGCTCGGGCAAGTCGACTCTTGCCCGAGCCATCGTGGGGGCCTGGTCGGCACTACCGCAGCGCGGCACGATTCGGTTGGACGGTGCGACGCTCGCCCAGTTCGCACCGGAGGCGCTTGGACGGGATATCGGCTACCTCTCGCAAGAAGCTGAGTTGATCGATGGCTCGATTGCGGAAAACATCGCTCGCTTCGATCCCGATGCGACCAGCGCCGGCGTCATCGCAGCAGCGAAGCTCGCCGGCGTTCACGAGATGATTTTGCAGATGCCGAACGGCTACGACACGAGGATCGGCGAGGGTGGATCAGCGCTGTCGGGCGGCCAGCGGCAACGGGTGTCGCTGGCCCGCGCACTCTATGGCGACCCGTTCCTCGTGGTGCTTGATGAGCCCAATTCCAATCTCGACCTCCCGGGTGACGCGGCGCTCCAGAACGCCATCAAGGCCGTGCGCCAACGCGGCGGGATTGTCATCGTTATAGCCCATCGGCCGTCTGCCTTGGCCGGACTCGATAGCGTGTTGGTGCTCAATGGTGGATTGCAGCAAGCTTTCGGACCCAAGGACGAGGTGTTGAAGAAAGTGACGGCTCCGACGCCGTCGCCAACCATCATGCCGCCACCGGCCGCAGCACCGGCCGCTCGCCAGCCGTCCGGCCTCAAGATCGTGTCGGAGTAGAGAGGCGCGGAACATGGCCATATGGCTCGATGCAGGATCGCCCGCGCCAGGGCTTATTGACCAACAGGCACTGCTGCAAAAACTCATACAATGGTTTGAGGCTGTCGTCGCATGGCAGCACGCTCTGCCACTGTCACGTGACACGCTGGCCTTGATAGCTATCGAAATTGTAGTCCTGTTCTTTGCGCTGTGCGTGATCCGTTATCGCCGTCGTGCGACAACTTTTCGTGCGCCAAACAGCACGACAAGCGCTGCTACGCACGAGCGCAGGATTGGCGTGACCGATCCTGCTGACAGCATCTGGGGCTACATGGCTGTCGGCATTGCAATGGCTTGTCTCGTCGTCGTCGGGATTGGTGGATGGGCTGCAACAACGGAGCTTGCGGGTGCTGTACTCGCCAACGGCACAGTGGTCGTCGAGACCAACGTCAAGAAAGTGCAGCATCCGACCGGCGGAATTGTTGGCGAAGTCCGCGTGCGCGACGGCGACAAGGTGCGCACCGGTGATCTCCTGGTTCGTCTCGACGAGACGATCACGCGCGCGAACCTACAGATCATTACGAAGCAATTGGACGAGCTGGCGATGCGTCAGGCGCGCCTCCATGCCGAGCGTGACGTCGCCGTGAGGATCGTGTTGCCGCCCCTGCTCTTGGGCCGCGAACGCGAGTCTGAGGTGGCCCAGATCATCGCCGGTGAGCAGAGTTTGTTTGAAAGCCGCCGCCTGGGGCGGACGAGTCAGAAGGCGCAGTTGTCGGAGCGCATTGCGCAGCTGAAGGAGGAGATCCGGGGCTTGCAAGGGCAGCACAGCGGCAAGTCACGTGAGGTCGATCTGGTGCGCCGTGAACTCGACGGCCTGGAAAAGCTCGAAGGGCGCCAACTGACGACCACCAACCGCATGACCACGACGCGGCGTGACTTCGCGCGACTTGAAGGCGAGCGCGGACAACTCGGCGCCCAGATGGCGCAAGCAAAAGGTAAAACAGCCGAGATTGAACTGCAAATCCTGCAGATCGATCAGGATCTGAGAACGGAGATCGTCAAGGATTTGCGTGAGGCTCAGGGTAAGGACGCCGAGCTCGTCGAGCGCAAGGTCACCGCCGAAGATCAATTGAAGCGGATCGAGATCCGCTCGCCGCAGGACGGCGTGGTGCATCAACTGGCGGTCCATACAGTTGGAGGCGTTATTAATCAAAGCGAAGTCGTGATGTTGATCGTACCGGAGGCGGACAAGCTCGTGATCGAGGCGCGCATCGCGCCGCAAGACATCGATCACGTCAGAGCGGGCCAGGTCGCATTCATTCGCTTTACGGCTTTCAACCAGCGGACCACGCCCGAGTTCAACGCGACCGTAAAGGTCGTTGCTGCCGATTTGACTCGTGAGTCCCAACAAAACACCAGCTACTATTTGGCACGCCTCGTGTTACCCGACAGCGAATTGCTTCGCATGGGCAAGCTGCAGTTGGTGCCCGGTATGCCGGCCGACGTCCAGATCAAGACCACGGAACGCACCGCGCTGTCCTATCTGATCAAACCCCTGCAAGACCAGATCGCCAAGGCGTTCAAGGAGCGGTAGGCCGGACCCGATGTTCTGTGCCAGCTATCATGTTCGCATCGCGCAACGTTTTTCGTGTTGAGAGCAATCCTTGTCACAACGCGCTGTACCGCAATTGTCGGATTGCCACAGCAATGGCCCGGCCGTCGGTCCATGGAAAAGCTAGCGCCGCAGCATGCCGGCACGTCCTGCGGTCGCACCGATGAGGACGTAGATGCCGGCTCCGATCGTGACTCCAAGCCCGAACAGCATGGCGAGCGGCAGGTTGAGCGAGCGCACGAGTGGGACTCGAATGGCGCTCGGTTTGCGTGCTCAACGTGACCGACGGCTTGCCGTCGTCACGGGCACCCTCGACGACGGATATATCGACGCGGAACATTGCAGCTCGGTTATCGATTCGGCCGATCAGTGCTGCAGAATCTTCGACAGGAAGCGTGCGGCCCGTTCGGTGACCGCACCCTTGAAGAACTCGGCCGTCGGCTGGTCCTCGACGATCTCGCCCTCGTCCATGAACACGACCCGGTGGGCGACGCGACGGGCGAATCCCATCTCGTGCGTCACCACGACCATGGTCATGCCGTCCTCCGCGAGCTTGATCATGACGTCGAGCACCTCGGTGATCATCTCGGGATCGAGAGCGGACGTCGGCTCGTCGAACAGCATCGCGATCGGGTTCATGGCGAGTGCGCGCGCAATCGCGACGCGCTGCTGCTGCCCCCCCGAGAGCTGCGCGGGATAGCGGCCGGCGTGCTCCTCGAGGCCTACGCGGGTAAGCAGGCGGATTGCGGTTGCATCGGCTTCGGTCGCCCCGCGCTTCGACACGCGGACCGGCGCCAACGTTATGTTCTGCAGCGCCGTCATGTGCGGATAGAGTTGGAAGTCCTGGAAGACCATGCCCACGCGGGCCCTGAGCTTCGGTAGATCTGTCTTGGGATCACCGACCGATATGCCGTCGACGACCACCTTGCCCCGCTGGAAGGGTTCGAGGCCGTTCATGCATTTGATCAGCGTGCTCTTGCCCGAGCCGGATGGACCGCACACGACCACTACCTCGCCCTTGCCGACCGTCATCGTGCAGTCAGAAAGCACGCGCGTTTTTCCGTACCACTTGCTCACCTTATCCAGCGCGATCATCGCGAGACCTCGAGGCGTTGGCGCAGACGTCCGACGATGCGGGAAGCGCTGAAACACATGACGAAATAGACAGCTGCCGCGAAGATGTAGACCTCGACGATCTTCAGGTCGCGGTTGGCGATGATGGCGGCCGACGTCATGAAATCCTCCAGCGTCACCACGTAGACGAGAGAGGTGTCCTGAAACAGGATAACGGCCTGCGTCAGCATCACGGGGGTCATGTTGCGGAAGGCCTGCGGCAGCACGACGTAACGCATCACCTGTACGTTGGTCATGCCGCTGGCGAGGCCGGCGAGCCGCTGTCCGCGCGGTATGGCCTGGATCCCGGCGCGGATGATCTCGCAATAGTAGGCGGCCTCGAACAGGATGAACGCGATCAGCGCTGCATAGAACGGCCCGATCGGTCGTCCGATCACGAGCGGCACCAGGAAGTAGAACCAGAACAGCGCGAGAATGAGCGGGATCGACCGGAAGAGATTTACATAGCCGGTGGCGAAGAGGGCAACCGGGCGAAGCGGTGACAGCCGCAGCACAGCCAGAATCGAACCGAGCAGTATCCCGCCCATGATCGCCAGCACGGTCAAGAGCAGGCTCAGTTGCATGCCTTCGAGCAACAGGGACCAGTTGGCCGGTATGACGCTGAAATCGAGGTTCACGCGCCTCCTCCACGGGTCATCATCCCCCGAACCGTGCTGCGGCGCTCGAAGATGCGTGCGAACCAGAGCGCGATCGCCGACACCGACATGTAGACGACGGTTGCCGCCGTGAATGCCTCGAAGCCGTGGAACGTGAAGCTCTCGATCTGCCGGCTCTGGCCCGTGAGTTCCAGCATGCCAATGGTCAGCGCGATCGAGGAATTCTTGATGACTCCGAGAAACTCCGACGTGAGCGTCGGTACGATCAACCGGTAAGCGATCGGGAGTATGACGAAGCGATAGGTCTGGGCGATGGTCAGACCCGAAGCCAGCGCCGCCCGGGCCTGCCCTTTGGCCACGCTCTCGATGCCGGAGCGCACCTGCTCGCCGACGCGGGAGGCGGTGTAGAAGCCGAGGCAGAGGACGGCGTTGGTGAACTCGGGGAACGGCATATCCCGTTTCATCCAGCGGCCAGCGTCCTTCGGCAACAGCTCCGGCAGGACGAAGAACCAGAGAAACATCTGCAAGAGCAGCGGCACGTTCCGGAAAATCTCGACGTAGGTCGTAGCGACGAGCCGGACCCAGCGATTGGGCAGCGTCCGGCCGATGCCGACTGCCGAGCCGACCGAAAACGCGATCACCCACGCGAGAGCTGCGATCAACAGCGACCAACCGAGGCCGGAGACCAACCAGCCGAAGTAAGGGTCACGGAAGAGGACGCCCCAATCCCACTGGTATCTACCCATGCGTCACGCCAACTTTCGCCGGTGGCTTCCGTTTTCGAAAGCCGCGGGCATGGGGGCGGCCGGCTCACGTGTGGTCCTCATTCGGGCAGCGCCTGCAACTCGAAAGCTGCTTTGATCAGCGGGCTCATGGGAACGCCGAGGGGGTCGAACCACTTGGCGTAAATCTTCTCGATATCGCCGGACCGGAAGATATCGGCGAGCGTCTTATTGACCACCAGGCGGAAGGCAGAGTCGTCGCGGCGCATCATGATACCGTAGGGGTCGTAGGACAGGAATCGGCCGACGACCTCCAGATCGTCCTTCATCCGCGACTTCGTGCGCAACCCGTAAAGCACGATGTCGTCGGATGCGTAGGCGTCGATGCGGTCGGTCTCCAGAGCGACGAGCGCTTCCGCATGATCCTTCAAGTTGAGCACACGGATGTCCTTCAGCTTGCCCGCGTCTATCAACGCCTTGACGGCGCGCTCGTTCGTGCTGCCGAGAACGAGCCCCACCGCTTTGCCCTGGAAGTCCTCGATCTCCTTGGCCTTCAGCGATTTGCGGGTCAGCACCTTGGTGCCGGTCGTGAAATATACGGCGGAGAAATCGACCTGCTGCTGACGACCGAGGGTGTTGGTGGTCGAGCCGCATTCCATATCGATGGTGTGGTTCGCCATCAGCGCGATCCGGGTCTGCGGATTGACCGTCAGATATTTGATCTGCAGATCGGGTTTTTTCAGCGTCTTCTTCACCTCGTCGACGATCCTGGCGCACAGGTCCATGGCATAGCCGATCGGTTGCTTTTTCTCGTCGTAGTACGAGAAGGGGATCGAGCTGTCACGGCTGCCGACCGTAACCGTGTTGGTGTCGTTGATCTTCTTGAGCGTCCCGTAGAATTCCTGGGCGGAGCTGGTGTTCGGTCCGGCGAGCCATATCGCGGTTGCCAGCGTTGCGGCGGCGGCGAATGCGCCCGCCCGGCGCCTCATCTCGAGTGCTCGCATTGTCTTTTTTTCTCCCTTTGGCATTCTAGATACTGAATTCAACTTTCGACAAGTGCAGTCGTCTCGTCAGCGCAGCGCCTTGCAGAACCGCGCTATCCGCCGCAAGGCCTCCTCCAAATCGCTTTTCGCCAGCGCATAGGAGATCCGGAAGTAGGGTGAGTGGCCGAATGCGCCGCCATGGACGGCGGCGACACCCTCTGCCTCGAGCAGGGCCAGCACGAAGTCCTCGTCGGTGGCAATTCGCCTGCCGGTCGGCGTGGTCTTGCCAATTGCGCCCGCGCACCCCGGATAGAGATAGAAGGCACCCTCCGGCCGGTGGCAATTCAGCCCAGGTATGTGGTTGAGCCAATCGACCGCGAAATTACGGCGCTCCTGGAACGAGCGGGCATTGCGTTGCATGTAGGTCTCGACGTTGCGGCCGTCGCGGCTTGATTCACCGCCAAGTGCCACCACCGCTGCCGCTTGCGCGATGCTCGACGGCGATCCAAGGTTCTGGCTCTGCAGTGTATCCATGGCCTTGATGATGTCGCGGGGGCCCGCGGCAAACCCGAGCCTCCATCCGGTCATCACATAGCCCTTCGACATTCCGTTACTGGTGATCGTGCGATCGTAGAGTGCCGGGCAGGCGGCCGCCAGCGATACCGCTTTGAACCCGTCGTAGACGAGATGCTCATAAATCTCATCGGTCAGGATCAGCACATCCGGGTGACGCTTCAACGTCTCCCCGAGCGCCTTAAGCTGCCGGTCCGAGTAGGTGGCGCCCGATGGATTATTCGGCGTATTGAGGATCAGCATGCGCGTCCTCGGCCCGATGGCGGCTTCGAGATCGGCCGGATCGAGGCGGAAGCCGTTTTTCTCGTGGCAGGTGACGAAGATCGGGTTGGCACCGGCCAGCGAAGCGATGTCGGGATACGAAACCCAATAGGGCGCCGGGATGATGATCTCCTCGCCCGGTTCAACCGTAGCGAAGATCGCGTTGTAGATAATGAGCTTGAGGCCGCTCGATACGATGATCTGGTCAGGCGAGTAGGTGATACCATTGTCGCGCTTCAGTTTCTCGGCCAGCGCTTGCCGAAGAGCTTTCGTACCGGAAACCTCGGTGTATTTCGTCTCGTTGCGGCGGATGGCGGCGATGCCGGCGTCCTTGATGAAGTCTTCCGTGTCGTAGTCGGGCTCACCCATGCTGAGGTTGATGATGTTGCGGCCAGCCTCCTGCAGCTGGCGCGATAGGGCACCCATCGCGAGAGTCGGAGACGGCCGTACGGCCCTGACGCGCGACGTCAGTCGACTGGCCCCGGTACCGTCGGCGCTTTCCCGCATGACATCCCCTTCCCGATCTTGGAAAGGGATAAGTCTAGCGGCTCCGTTGGCCAAGTCAAAATATAGGCCTTGGGCTATTGGCCTCAATTTTGGGCAGCCAGCAGGTTCGGTGTTCCCTGTCGACCGTCGACGTGGGATGATGCAATCGATTGATCCCCGGCGAGGAGGAGCCGTTCATGAGCGCCGCCGAGCAACCGCAATCGGAGACACCGACCTTTGTAACGCACCTCGAGTGCGGTCTCACCGGCGAGCGGCATCCGTCCGACGCGCTGGCAAATCTTTCGAAGGCGGGAAAGCCACTCATCGTCCGCTACGACCTTCCCGGACTGGCACGGGCTGTCAGCAAGGATGCCTTGCTCCACCGGCCGCCCGATATGTGGCGCTATCGCGAGTTTCTGCCGATCAGGCGGGCCGAGAACATTGTATCGCTCGGCGAGTGCATGACGCCGCTGGTAGCCGCCCCGCGGATCGCCCTACGCCTCGGCGGCGGCGAAATCTTGATCAAGGAGGAAGGACGGCTGCCGACCGGATCGTTCAAGGCCCGCGGTCTGGCCGTGGCCGTATCCATGGCGAAAGAGCTGGGCGTGCGCCGCATCGCCATGCCGACGGCCGGCAATGCTGGTGCCGCACTCGCCGCCTATTGCACTCGGGCGGGCATCGAATCCTATGTGTTTTGTCCCGACGACGCTCCGGACGTCACCGTTAACGAGACCGCGTTGCTCGGCGGCAAGGTCTGGCGCGTCAACGGCATCATCACCGACCTCGGCCCGATCATCGAAGGCGGGCGGGAGCCGATGGGCTGGTTCAACGCCTCGACGCTGAAGGAGCCCTATCGGGTCGAGGGCAAAAAGACCATGGGGCTCGAACTCGCCGAGCAGCTGGGGTGGCAGCTGCCCGACGCGATCGTCTATCCGACCGGCGGCGGCACCGGATTGATCGGCATGTGGAAGGCCTTCGCCGAGCTCGAGGCCATCGGCTGGATCGGCCCTCGACGCCCTCGATTGATTGCCGTCCAATCAACCACGTGCGCTCCGATCGTGCGCGCCATGGAGCAGGGAACGGAGTTCGCCGAGCCTTGGAAGGGCGGCCATACCAGCGTGCCGGGGATGCGCGTGCCGTTTACGATCGGCGATTTTCTGATTCTAAAAGTCCTGCGCGAGAGCAAGGGGTTCGGCGTTGCCGTCCCCGATGCGGCCGTCGAGCCGGCGCGCGCCGAGATGGGCGCCACGGAAGGCATCCACCTCTGCCCGGAGGGCGCCGCCACGTTCGTCGCCTATAAAATGGCACTGGCGGACGGTCGCGTCGCCAAGACGGATCGCGTCGTGCTCTTCAACTGCGCGACCGGCCTCAAGTATCCGATGCCGCCGGTCGATCGCACGCTCGACCGGCATCGGCCGATCGACTACGGCGAGCTGTAGAATTTGGGCATTCTGGGGTTCTGGGCTTGGCGGATATCGTCTCCGCGGTCCCGCGAACTCACAATGAATGAAGCAGGACAAGCCATACTGGAGCGGGGCCGAGCCATGGCGTTGAACATCGATCTCGACGGCGAGTTTCCGGGCGCCAGGCGTGCGACGTATCTCGATACGGCCGCGCGCAGCCTGTTGCCGGCGTCGTCACGCGCCGCGGCGCTCGCGATGCTCGACCATCGTATGCAGGGCACTGCGAACAAGGACATGATGTTCGCCACCGTCGAGCGGACGCGGGCGGCCTTCGCGAAGCTGATCGGCGCCGAGGCCGATGAGATCGCGATCACCAAGAACATCTCCGAGGGCGTCAATATCGTCGCCTCGTCCCTGCCCATCGGCGCCGGCGACAATGTCATCGTCTGCCCCGATGTCGAGCACCCGGCCAACATCTATCCCTGGTACAATCTCACGCGCCGGCTCGGCGTCGAGGTCCGCGCGGTGCCGGCACGTGACGGCCAGATCGACGCCCAGGCGTTCACGGCGGCCTTGGACCGGCGCACGCGGGCGGTCGCGCTCTCGATCATCAGTTTCTCGCCGGGATTGCGGGCCGACTTGACGGCCATCGCGGACGCCTGCCGCACCCACGACGTGTTCCTCTTCGTCGACGGTGCACAGTCTGTCGGCATCCTCCACACCGACGTCGAGGCACTCGGAATCGACGGTCTGGCGGTGTCGACGCAAAAAGGCCTGCTCGGTCCCTATGGCATGGGCTTCCTCTACGTGCGGCAGAACTGGGCCGAGCGCATGATGCCGGTCTATCTCTCCCGGTTCGGGGTCGATCTCGGACGCACGCACGAGGCGGCCAGAGGGGGGGCCGATGCTCCGCTCATGGCCGGCGCGCGCCGGTTCGACGTCGGCAACTACAACTACGAGGCAGCGGTCATCGCGGACCGCTCGCTCGCGCTGCTCGCATCCATCGGCACCGAGGCCATCGAGCGCCACGTGGTCGGTCTCACCCATGCGCTGGCCGAGCGACTGTATGCCCTCGGTCTGCCGGTCGCGGGCGGCAGGCCGGGTCCCCACCTCGGGCCGATCGTTTGTGTCGGCCGGCACGGCGCGGGCGGGCACGATTCGACAGAGGACGTGGCGATGGCATCGCTCCACCGCGCCGTTGTCGAGGCCGATGTCTCAATGTCGGTGCGGCAGGGAATGCTGCGCTTCTCGTTTCACCTCTTCAATACGGAGCGGGATGTCGAGCGAGTCGTCGGCGTGGCCCGCGCCTGGATCGAGCAGTCGAATGCCCGGCCACGCACGTCCAGCGCCGGTTGAGAGGCCGCGGTTGAAAGGGGAAGGCTCGCGGCGGAATCCGCAGTTGAGACCGCCGACGAACTGCCAACGCCGACGCGATCTCGGTCGGCGCGACTGTCGCCGATCAGCTCCTGCTGTCGGCTCCTGCTGCTGTCGGCTTCTGCTTGTCGTCGGTGTTTGTCCGGTTTAGCCTTGATCTTCACCGTGATCCCGGACGTTCCGACGTCTCAGCAACGGGGCAAGAAGTGGCACGCTCCTGGAAGCGGAAGCATTCAGTCTGAGACCGCCGGCGCTTGAGCAGACGTTAGTGGCCACTCGATCGTAATCCGCGCTGGCAAAATATGCAGATGCGCGGCGCCATTCGCATGCCTTGGTGGCGGCCCGTTTGCATGGCGTTGACGGGTACGAGCAGCGCCTATTTTTTCTCACTTGCAGTGCTGTATTCGCGCGGAACCTCATTCACGACGGCTTCGCCATGGGGCCATTGCTCGGCTGGCAGAAGCACCCGTTCGAGCGCTTGGCGGATCCGAATGGGATGGACGAGGGCCGGTACCATCGTCCAGCGACCGGTTCGCTCGTTGCCAAGCAGGACCATTCCCGTGTGCTGCGTCATGTCCTCGTCCAGCGCGGGATCGGCCTCATAAACACCGAGTTTTCGGCGCAAATTGCCGATGTCTGCAACACTCGCACCGGTCAAAAAGATCCACCCTGGCTTGGCGCCATGCTTATCGCGGTAGGCGCGGAGCGCCTCAGGCGTGTCATTCACCGGATCAAGCGAGATGGAGTAGAGTGAGACTTGGCGACCAAGCCGATCACCCAGTTCGTCCTGCAATCGCGACACATTCTGACTCGATAGTTCACAGAACTTGCTGCACGCGGCGTACATGAAGTTAATCGCCACAACCTTGTCGCGGACGAGGTCGCTATAGAAGCGCACCGTCCGCCCTGTGTGATCGGTCAAGCGTGTTTCCGGGAGATGGCGCTCACGGATCTGATCGACGCGCCTTGAAACACCGGCCTGCTTTGTGCCGATGTGCCAGTTGAAGTCGAACAATTGGCGGTCGAACAGGGTTATGGTGATAATGCCGACTACAATCGAGCATGCCGACGCTTTCCCGAGATGGCGCGTGCCTGTCGGGCCCATCATAGCAGTTTCCTCTTCGGTCGGATTTCGATGTTGGCCATCATCCGGGCATCCTCATGCTCGACGGTATGGCAATGAATTGCGTATTTGCCGGTGAAGCCCGAAAATTTGATCAGGATCTTGACCGAACCTCGTTGACCGCCAACGACGACGACATCCTTCCATCCGCGTTCCAAAGGCGGGGGCTGTTTGCCGTCACGGGAAATAACAAAAAAATTCGTCAGATGGATATGGACGGGATGCTCCCAGCCGCCACCGGCGGTCAGCTCCCAAATCTCGTGGTCGTCTTGAAGCGGCGTCGCGCTGATCCGGTTTTCATCGAATAGCTCCCCGTTGATCGTCCATGCGCCGCCTCGTCGGTCGAATTCAAACTTGCGGTTGACCATGACGCCTTGTGCAAGAACGACTTCAGGTCGTTCGCCAGGAGGAATCGGCCGAAGAGTGGCGGGAACGCGACTTGGATCAGTGACCCCGATCGACGACACCCGAAACTTGAGAACCGGCGTTCCTGGACTAACGATACCGTCAGGTTTTCGACCCTCGGTCTGAGCCAGACGATTGACCAGAAAAACCTCCTTGCCAGCGTATTTCGAAAAATCGATCACAACCTGGATGCGCTCCGACGAGGCAATGCGGAAGCTTTCGACGTTGGCAATGGGATGTTCAAGAAGCCGATCGTCTGTGCCAATAACCCAGTCGAACGGCTTGTCCGCGTTGCCATCGCGCAAGACGAACTCGTACTGGCGGGCGTTTGAACCATTCAGGCAGCGGAACCGGTACTTCCGAGGTTCGACGTCGAAGAACGGTTGTATCTTGCCGTTGACGACAAATTTGTCGCCGATGAACCCATTATGATCAAAGCTGTCGTAGACGAGAACGCCGTTTCTGTCGAACCGGCGATCCTGGAACACAAGCGGGATATCGTACCTTCTCTGGCCATCAACGACGCGACCCGGGAGTCGCAGGGCGTCTGGATGGGGATCGAGTTCTCCTGCGAGTGAATCTCGGTCGTCAAATACGAGATAGAAACCAGCTAGGCCTCGATAGACGTTTTCGGCGGTGATATCGAGAGCATGATCATGATACCAAAGTGTGGAGTCTTCTGGCGGATTCGGAAAGAGATAGTCGAGGGTGGTGCCTGATCTGAAGAAGTCGGACGGGTAGCCATCATCTTCCGGCGCTTGAAAACCGCCGTGGCGGTGGATCGCGGTGATTGGTAGGCCAATAGCAACGGGGTCATTCGGCGGCAAACGGTTATTGAAACGAACAAGGACGGTCTTGCCGGCCTCAGCAATGATTGTGGGGCCAGGAACAATTCCATTATAACCCCAGATCGACGTTTGCGGGAGTTGGCGATGGAATGAGTGGAATCCCTGAACCATGCTGATGTCATAAATCGCCAAATACGGCGGCAATGGTCGAGTTGGAAAGGTTTGGAACGTCGGTGGGCTTATTGGCACCGCCATGGGCGCGACCGGAAGAGGCTCGACAAAGGCTGTTGTCGCGGGGCTGGCTTGATTGGGCTCTTTGCCTTCGAGTCTGCTGGCGCGCTGCAAGCTATAGGCGCCACCCGCAGAAAACGCGCAGGTGATGAATTCGCGCCGCGTAGGCTTGCGGAGCAGCGAAAACGCCCGATGCATAAAACGCCGTTTTTTCATTTTGCGCCCTTGCCAAATTTACGCGATGATCGGGGACACAGCCTGTCAGCATATGCTGGCTGGGTGATGCGGGCGACTGGACTTAGGTCGGACGACTAACCGACCTAGGTCGAGTCAGGAGACCGCCGAGAGCAGCTGGGGCCATTTGCGCGAGCTGCAGTATTTCTGAGCAAACGCAAATCCGTGGCGAAACTCAAATAAAAATCGATCGGTATACCAAGAACATGGCGTGCGGTGACACGTGCTTGAACTTCATCATGTGGCAACCATCTACAAGATACTCGCCCGAGAGAGCGGGCGAAAAGGGGCGGAGATTCTGAACGCGCTCAAGTTCATAGTAAAGGTGACAATATTAAAGGCAAATCTTGAAGCCGAAATCGAAAGCAGGATATTCTGCTTCATACTTGAGAGCAAGTCTCGCAAGTCCTTTTCATCCTGATAAAGATCATCGATGCCTTCAATTTCCGCAGCCATATCTCTGAACTCGACTATCGGCTTGGCCGCGGTCGCCAGCGCCGGGACGGGCGAGAAGTGCCAGTTAAGTTGCCGACGGCGTGAGCCGACCACAGCCAAGCCTTTGAAATTATTGGAGCGGGTGAAGGGAATCGAACCCTCGTCATCAGCTTGGAAGAAAACGGACGGCCTCACCATGCCGAACCATGACAACCTCATATGCGTTGATTTTGCTACGTTTTAATATTCTGCTTACCCATCATGCACCACCTCGAACCGCCTCTATTCCGCCGATTTCGGAGCCTAAACGGAGCCTAAGTCCGTCATCAGCGTCGACAGTTTCATAGGGATTGCGCGCTGTGACGGAGCCTAGAACGTCAAGGTAAACTCCGTCCGATGGCAAAAGTCCTCATCACTGTCATCACCGCGCGTGCTGCTAAGCCCGTACCCGATGCGCAAGTCTTTCTTTGGGACACCCAGCTCTAAGGATTCGGCCTGCGCGTGAGCCCGCGCGGAACCAAGACATGGCAAGTGCTGATCGGCCGGACGCGCTCGCGCGTCACGCTCGGACACTACCCGAAGGTAAGCCTCAAGGAAGCGCGCGAACTTGCCTTGAAAGCGCTCGCCAAAAAGGACGAGTTGGGCAAGCCAAAGCCGCCGCCCGCGATGCGTGCCGACGAGGCCGTCGAGAAGTTCATCACCCTGCACTATGCCAACGCGCGCCCCATGTGGCGCAAGGAGCAGCGGCGGCTCCTCACCAAACACTTCCTCTCCAAGTTCCCCAAACTGCCGCTCGACAAATTCACCACCGCGCACATCCTCGA
>JANLQP010000271.1:0-2188 GCA_031367895.1 Hyphomicrobiales bacterium | reverse complement strand
ATCACCCGACGCACACACGCGACGATGTAGTCCTGGTCACTCTCGCTCAGGTATGGGTGCATCGGCAGGCTCATCACTTCCTGTGACAGCCGCTCGCAGCTGGCGAGGCCGTTGCCGGCGATGGGGTAGTGCTTGTAGGCGGTCTGATGGTGCAGCGGCCGCGGGTAGTAGATCATGGTCGGCACGCAGTCGGCCTTCAAGGCATCCATGATCGCTGCGCGCTTGGCTGCCGGAACGCGCAGCGTGTATTGCGCCCAAGCCGAGGTCGAGCCGGCGGGGATTTTCGGCACGTCCGCGACATCGGCAAGGCCAGCGCCGTAACGGTCCGCGACTTTTTGACGCTCGACGAGTTCGTCGTCGAAAATCGCCAGTTTCTCAAGAAGTATCGCGGCTTGGATCGTGTCGAGCCGGCCATTGATGCCGATGCGCACGATATCGTACTTGTCAGCTCCCTTGCCCTTGCCGTGCAGGCGGATGCTGTCGATCAAATCGGCGATCCCGTCGTCGTCGGTGAAGACAGCGCCACCGTCACCATAGCAGCCGAGCGGTTTTGCCGGAAAGAAGCTCGTCGCGGTGATATCGCCATGCGCGCCAACGCAGCGGCCATCGCTCATCCCACCGAACGATTGCGCGCCGTCGGCCAGCACCCAGAGACCGTGCTCCTTGGCCAAGGCATCGACCGCCGGATAGTTGGCCGGGAGCCCGAAGAGATCAACGGCGATGACGCCCACCGGCTTCAGTTTGGCGCGCGTTGCCGCGTCGAGACCGGCCCGCAGCCCGTTCGGGTCGACATTGAAAGTCGGCTCGTCGACCTCGACGAACACGGGCGTGGCACCGAGCAGCGCGATCGTCTCGGGCGTGGCGGTGTAGGTGAAGCCCGGGCAGAGCACGGCATGGCCAGGGCCAACGCCCTTCGCCATCATTGCCATCAGCAGCGCGTCGGTGCCGCTCGAACAGGAGATCGCGTGCTTGGCGCCGGTGTAGGCCGCAAGTGCCTTCTCTAGCTGGCCGACCTCCGGTCCCATGATGTACTGGCCATGATCGAGCACACGTGTCACAGCCTGATCCACCTTGGCTCTGATCCGGTCCTGTTGGGCCTTCAGATCGATGAACGGGATCGGCACCTCCGGACGGCGCGGGGCGGACGTCTTCGGCTCAATCTGCAACCGGCTCGATGCCATCTGGCGTCTCCCTGTATCTGGTGCCATCGACCGGACAGATCAGATCCGTGCCGAGCCGCGCGCCGGCTCTGCTCATCCACCCGATCCGGCGGGCCGGCACGCCCGCCATCAGCGCATAAGGCGGCACGTTGCCGGTGACTACGGCGCCGGCCGCGATGAAGCAATATTCGCCGAGCGTGTGTCCGCAGACGATCGTGGCGTTGGCGCCGATGCTGGCCCCATGCTTCACCAGCGTCTTGCGGAACTCGGATTTGCGCTCGATTTCGGCGCGGGGATTGTTGACGTTTGTGAACACGCAGCTCGGGCCACAGAACACGCCGTCCTCAAGCTCGACGCCCTTGTAGAGGCTGACGTTGTTCTGGATCTTGCAGCGGTCGCCGACCTTGACCGACGGCCCAACCATCACGTTCTGGCCGAGCGAGCAGTCGCGGCCGATATCGCAATCTGCGAGCACATGCACGAAGTGCCAGATCTTGGTGCCGGCGCCGATCCGGGTGGGCTGATCGACGTAGGCGCTCTCGTGGATGAACACGCCCGGGAATTCCGGGCGCGCCGTATCAGACCGGCCAGCCATGCAGGTATCTCTTGTTGTCGCCTATGACGCGGGGCAGGAACGGATGCTGCTCACCTTTGTTGAGCTGGATCGGCGCGGTGCGAATGTGCGCGACGGTCTCGATGCTCGGGCGCACCTCGTCGAGTGGGAAGCCACGGCCCGCCAGGATCTCGCGGTAGCTGGCGTTGTGCAGATCGGTAAAGCCTTCGGAGAACTCGATCTCCTTGCCGTCCATCGTGATCGAGCGATACGTCGTCTTCTTGCCCTTCACGGATTCTGGCAGGTCGCGGGCGTTGATCGAGAGGAACCAGCGGACCCGCGCATGCTCGTACTCGAGGTAGCCAGCGGCGCAATCCATGGCGCGGTGGTGGGCGACGTTCTGCTTGAGCTTGCCGAAGACGAAGCTCAGCATGTCGTAGAAGTGTACACCGATGTTGGTGGCAACGCCGCCGGA
>JANLQP010000200.1:0-30835 GCA_031367895.1 Hyphomicrobiales bacterium | reverse complement strand
CGTCTCCGTCGCATAAGGGTCGCCCAGCGTGTCGGTGACGTAGAGCCTGGCCGCTGGCACCTGCGATCCGGCACCGACCAAACTCTGCATCTCAGCGATCAGCCGCAACTGCGCCACAGCGAACGGCCCAAACTGCAACTCGAAGCCGAGAATGCGATCGACCGCCGCCGCAATCGCCGGCCCGACCGCGCCGGCGCCCTGATCCTGCTCGACGGTGTCGGATATCCGGCGCAGTACGCCGAGCAGGAACGTGCCGGTGCCGACGGCGGGATCGCAGATCGTGACGGTCGGCGCGGCGAGACCCCCGCGACGGTTGAACAGGGCGGGATCGCGCAACGCCTCGTCGGTCAGCCGAACCATGGCGGTGACGACCTCCGGCGGCGTGTAATAGGAGCCCGTCTTCTTGCGCAACGTGTTGTCGTAATCTGCGAGGAAGTCCTCGTAGAAGTAGAGCCATGCGTCGGGGTTGCCCTTGGTCACGCGCTGCCAGTCGACCACTCCGAGAACGCGGCTCAAGGTGCCGAGCGAGGTTTGCAGCGCGGTCTTGATGTCGGGGTTGTCGATCAGCAATCGTAGCGCCGAGCCGATCAACGTACTCGTCTTGCGCAGCTCGTTGGCGGCGGCGTCGAGCCCCTTGGCAAAGTCCAAACCGTTGCCGAGCGGGATGTTGCGAACGCGCGCCACAAGTAGTCCGAACGTGACCGCCTGCGCATAACCATCGGCGAACTGTTCGTTGTTGGCTTCCGGGAACAGCAGGTTGCGCCATTCGCCGGCGAGCGAGGTGAGGCCGGGATTGTTGCGCTCCAGTTCTTCGGTCACCTCGTCGCGCAACAACCGGCACAATCGCGCTGCTGTCTCGGCAAGCTGCTTGGCGTTGCGCGGTGCGATCGGCTGCCAGCGCAGAAAATCCGAGATGACGGGGAGCAGGGTCGCCGACGCGGCCAGCGCGCTGCCTGACGATTCCACATCCCCTTCGAGGTGGATGATTTTGCCTTGCAACTCGCCATTGCTCCAATGGCTGAAGCTGTTTCCGTCGGTATACAGCAAGTTTGGCAGGGACTTGAGCTTGCCCCACTGCTTCTTGTCATGATCGTCGGTAAAGCGCCGGGGATCGGCGCCCTTGCAGGGCGCCTTGAGCTCGATGAAGCCGATGAGCGCGTTGTGGACGGTGACGGCGTAGTCGGAGCGGGTGGAAAGGTGGGCAAGCGTGGTCTCACCGACGAATGTGACGACGCTGCGCGGAACTTCAGCGAGATCCGCCAGATCGTGCAGCAGCGCCTCCATCGGCGCGCGAAGTTGGTCCTCCGGTGCACCGTCGACTGCCTTGTTAGCAAGCTTGCGCTTTGTCGCCACCCCGAATGCCGAGACGGCTCCGGCAAGGTCTTTGCCTCCCGCCACTGAACGGCCCCCTCGGGTGGAGAATCACCATTGCAATATCGACGAAGAGCGGCCGCGGATCAAGGATACGATGAGGTCGCCCTTCGACGCCAGCCCTGGCCCAGTCCCCTTCCGTTCCGAGCTGCCTCATTTGTCCGCTCTCCGGACTATCGCGTCAAGGTTCGCCGGGCGTCCCTGGTACCAGCCGGAGCAGCGCCCGGATGCGCCATGGCGGCGGTGTGTCTCCGACACGACGTGGGCATCGGAAAGGCCAGCAGAACGGCCATCATCGGACCGCAGCAAGCGCTCGGCCACACGGTTGCCCGCCGGCCGGTTTTGCGGCGTCGCTGGTGCGGACGGGGTCCCAACAGCGCTGAGCCGGATGTGCCGGATGGGCGATGAACCGGACGCGGACGGGTCAGGCTTTGCCCTTCTTGCGGGCGGCATAGCGCGCGTCGCGCGCGGCCTTCTGGTCGGCAAGAAGCGCAACGATCTTGTCGGTTTCCTCGCGTTTCTTGCGCTCGGACTCTGCCAACTTGGCGGCCTGCGCAGCCGCCTCGGCCTCGGCCTCGGCCCGAGCGGCGGCGGCCTTCTCAGCTTGACGGCGCCCACGCTCGACCTTGTTCGCAGCGACTTGTGCTGCCTTGGCGGCACGTTGCGCCATGACTTCTGGGTCATCGGGCTTGGGTGCTTCCCGCATCTTCTGGATGAGGGCCTGCTTTGCCGTGTTGGAATTCTTGAGCCGGTCGGTCAGGCTCTGGCCTTTGAAGTCGCGCATACTGTCCTGCCGTTTGTGGGTCCGAGAACGGCACGCGCAATCGGCGGTCCCTGCTCGTCACCCCGTTTCGCTCCAATGAGCCCGCTCTATAGCAGGGTCGGGAAATGGAGTCAGCACCCCAGATGCACCCCCAAATGCAGCCCCGGGTGGAGACTGCGGCTCGGCTCGACAGTCTGCCTGCGACCGCCCGAGCGGCTCTGTTTGCCAGCAACGGAACTCAAGGCGCTTGCACCACCACCGGAAACGCCCGAAGCTTGGCGCCAGTTCAGCCAACCACCCGGGGTAGACGATGAACACGGCTTTTGGCGGTCTCCGCGTCCTCGATTTCACGACGACCATAGCGGGCCCGCATTGCACGCGGCTGCTTGCCGACCTCGGCGCCGAGGTCGTCAAGGTGGAGCCGCCCGAAGGCGACATGATGCGCACCCGGATGCCGCTGCGGCAAGGCGCCAGCACCAACTTCGGCCAGCTGAATGCCGGCAAGCGCAGCGTGGTTCTGGATCTCAAGGACAAGGCCGCGGTCGCGGCGGTGAAGAAGCTGGCGGCAACCGTCGACGTGCTGGTTGAAAACTACCGGCCGGGTGTCACCAAACGCCTTGGCATCGACTACGCGGCGCTGGCGAAAGCCAATCCACGGCTCATCTATTGCTCGATCTCGGGCTACGGGCAGACCGGGCCGTCGTCCGACCTTGCCGCTTACGCACCTGTGATTCATGCGGCATCTGGTTTCGACCGGGCCAACCTCGCGCATCAGCCGGGACGGACACGGCCGGACAACTGCGGCGTTTACGTTGCGGACGTTGTAGCGGGTACCTATGCCTTCGGCGCCATCAGCGCGGCGCTGCATCAGCGCAACCAGACCGGCAAAGGCCAGCATCTCGATGTGTCGATGCTCGAAGGCATGCTGTCGCTGACGGTGATCGAGTTGCAGGCGGCGCAATTCGAGATGCCACCACCACCGGCGCGGCCGGTGTTCGGTCCGGTCGAAACGCAGGACGGGTTCATCAGTCTTGCGGTGGCGAGCGAGCGCACGTTCCAGGGCCTGGCCGAGACCGCCGGGCGTGGCGACTGGATCGAGGATCCGCGCTTCAAAAAGTATCTGGACCGGCGCCAGAACTGGGGCGAGCTGATGGACGAGTTCGAGATCTGGTCGAAGAAGCGGACCTCGATTGACGTGCTGGCGGCATTGGCCAGGAACTCCGTGCCGGCGGCCGAATACCGGGCGGTGAAAGACGTGATGGCGGATCCGCAACTCGCGCATCGCAAGGCATTCAACGAAGTGGCGGACGCCGGCGGTACGTTCAAGGTGCTCAACCCGGCGTTCCGGATGTCGAACTCGCGGACGGCGGCCGGGCCTCGGGCACCAGCGCTTGGCGAGCAAACGCACTCCGTGCTGCAGGACGCCGGATTTTCCACCGACGAGATCAAAGCCCTGCACGTATGTTCGAAGGCCGGTCGGTCGCCACAGTAACTCGGAGCCGGCGCTCACGGGAACGGGCCGGGCTCGACCAGGGCTCGACTCTAAAAAAATGGCGCAACATGGAGTGTTTTCGACGGGGCGCCATCTTGGCACTAGTGCGGTTCTCGCATAGTGTCGCGGCAGTGTGGATTGCGTGCATAGGGGGAACGACATGGGTGCGTCGCTTGCCTGGCTGGAAGGATTTTGTCGCCAGATTTTAAGCGGATTACCGGCCGACCAGTCGCTGTTGGCCATCACATTATGTGCGGTGATATACGGCGTTTTCTGCTGGCTCGCGAGCAAGGTCGTGCTGACGTTTTTGTGCCTGATCCGGGATCGGTTGCTGCGTGGTTCAGCCCGGGCTCTGCCGCGCACGGCGAGCTGATTGCTGCATCGCACAATTGATCTGACAGCTCTGGTCGTCTCAGGCGTTACGGGTAGGTGGACGGGCGATCATCACAACTGCGTGAGGACGCTTCATCGTCTTCTTCCCGTACCGCGGACAGCGTAGGGTCCCCGCGCTTCCAGCAGGCCGGTGTAGCCGCTGGACAAGGGCCAGCCAAAAACACAATCGAATACAGGGAGTGGATCCATGCACAGCATTTCACGGCGCAGTCTGGTCGTCTCGGCAGCGGCGGCAAGTGCCGCCTTCGGCCTCGACAAGCCGCTCGAATTCGTCGGCCAGGCCTTCGCACAGGGCGCAGGCACGCACGCCAACGGCTCGCCTGCGGCGTTGATCGAGAAGGGCTTCGCCAAGTTCACGGTCGGAGACATCGAGGTGACGCAACTCTACGACGGCACCTTCGAGAAGGCGCACGATCCGGGCTTCATCAAGAACGCGTCGGTCGACGAGACCAAGGCCGCGCTGAAGGCTGCCGGCATGACGGACGCTTACGTGCCGGTTCCGTTCACGGTGACTGTGGTCAAAATGGGCGGCAAGACGATCATGTTCGACTCCGGCACCGGCGCCCAGGGCGCGCCGACCGCCGGCCTGATCCAGAAGAACGACATGCTGAAGAAGGCCGGCATCGACCCGGCCAGCATCTCGACGATCATCATCACCCACTTCCATTCGGACCATATCTTCGGCCTGATGGCCAAAGAAACCAATGCGCAGGTGTACCCGAACGCCGAGATCGTCATGCCGGTGACCGAGTACAAGTACTGGACCGATCCGGGCGTCATCGCCAAGCTGCCCGAGGCGCGCCAAGGCTTGGCAAAGCGCATCCAGGCCACCTTCCCGACCTGGAAGAACATCAAGCAGATCGAGGACGGCCAGGACGCCATCCCCGGCATGCGTGCGCTCGCCACGTACGGCCACACTCCAGGCCATACATCTTTCGTTCTGGGCAATGGCAAACTCGTCGTATCGGGCGACGTTACAAATAACCATGGGCTGTTCGCCACGAACCCCGGTTGGCAGGCCCAATTCGACCAGGACGGCGCAATGGCCGAAGCGTCACGCCGCAAGTTTTTCGATCGCATGATTGCCGACGGCGCAACCGTCACCGGCTATCACTGGGGCATGCCCGGTGCCGGCACGATCAAGAAGGACGGCAACGGTTACGCCCTGGTGCCGGTGACGACGGTCTAAGCTGGGTGATCTGAGCAAAGACGTGGGCAACCGGCCCGCCAAACGCCATCGAAGCGGCAAGGCGCTGCGGAAACCCGCGGCGCCTTTTCGCGCGCGCCTGGTGATCATGGCCAAGGTGCCGATCGCGGGCCGGGTGAAAACGCGGCTCGCGCGACGGATCGGCGTCGCCGAAGCCGTGCGTTTCTATCGGGCTACGGCGTGCGCGGTTCTGGGACGGCTCAGCCGGCAACCATTTTGGGAGACGATCATTGCAGTTGCACCCGATACCGGGGTCGGCGCGCGCGTCTGGCCGAGGGGCGTAACGTTGCTGCGCCAAGGCCGCGGCGATATCGGCGTCCGCATGCAGCGGCCGATGCGGTTGCTTCCACCCGGCCCGGTCTGCGTCGTCGGCACTGACGTTCCGGGCATCGAAGTGGAACACATTCGCCGCGCGTTCCGATTGATCGGCAGCCGCGACGCCGTATTCGGCCCGGCCGGGGATGGCGGCTTCTGGCTGGTCGGTTTGCGCCGGCGGCCGCGCGTGCTCGATCCCTACGCCGGTGGCGTCCGTTGGTCGCACACAGAGACGCTGGCCGATGTGCGCCGCAACCTCGCGGGGCACCCGATCGGCCTGACGCAATGTCTGCACGACGTCGATGAACCCGAGGACCTGGCGCGCCAGCAGGGGGCATACGGGCGCCGCATCCGGCCACACCTGCGCTGAGAATTGCGCGCCGTCGCGACCGCCAGCTTGACAAGGATTGGGGCTTCCCGCCTCTGGACGTCTCACCAATGCCTGAGGTTGACCGCGTGCTCGACTACATCACCTCGAACCCCGATCTGGCCGCTACAACCTGGTTCTGCGCCGCCATTCTCGGCTACCGCATGATTGCCGGGTTCGGCCCGTTCGAGCGCCGCTCGATCGTTGGCGCCATCCAGCGGCAGCGCGAGCGGTGGCTGCTCAACATGGCGCTGCGTGACGGCCGCATCGTCGACGCGCATCTGCTCGGCGGCCTCGCGCAGGGCAACGCCTTCTTCGCCTCGACCAGTGCACTGATCATCGGCGGCCTCACGGCCATGATGGGTTCCGGCGACAAGGTCCAGTTGCTGCTCGAACGCATTCCCTATGTCGCGAAGTCGTCCGTGGTCCTGTTCGAGGTGAAGCTGATCCTGTTGATCACGATTTTCGTCTATGCGTTTTTCAAGTTCGCCTGGGCGTTCCGGCTTTCGCACTACGCCTCGATCATGATCGGCGCGACGCCGATTCTGGAGCCGGGCAGCACCAACAAGACCGTCTGCGAGGAACACGCGCTACGCACGGCCAAGCTGATCGGCGTCGCGGCCGAACATGCCAACGGCGGCTTGCGCAGCTTCTACTATGCGATCGCGGCGATGGCCTGGTTCTTCCACCCGCTGGCGTTCGCAGCCGCCACCACCTGGGTGATCCTGATCCTGATCCGCCGCGATTTCTTCTCGCGCTCGCGTAAGCTGATTGCGTCTTAGTGGCGCCTTCGGATGCCCACTGGCGCATCCGGCGCGTGGATAGGGCTGCCTCAGTCGACCGATCCACACCGTTAGCCGTATCCACGCGCCGGTTGGTATCATGCAAGGCCTGTCTTCGGCACGAGGGGCAACCGCAGGCGCATCAAGCAGCTGCTCAAATTCGCCACAGCCATTTGCAATTCATTCACCACTTCGTGGCGATATAGGGCAACGGAGTTGTTTTCCGAGGAGATCAGTTGCCATGACCGTCGCTCGTTCGATTCTGCAGTCCCGCGCCGTGACCTTCGCCGCCGGATTCATCGTCAGCGCCTTCGCCGTGATGCCGTTCACGCCGGCCAAAGCCCAAGATCTGATCGTCAAATATGACCAATCGCAGCTGCTCCGCCTGCCGCGCCCGGTGGCCGAGATCATCATCGGCAATCCGACCATCGCCGAAGTCACCGTGCAAGCGAACAACCTGCTGGTCGTCACCGGCAAGACGTTCGGCATCACCAACGTCATCGCGCTCGACGCGGAACGCAACATCATCCAGGACCAGCGCGTGATGGTCGTTCGCGATGAGTCCAAGACCGTCAGCTTGACGAAGGGCAGCAAGCGCGAGTCCTACAACTGCTCGCCGCAGTGCAACCCGGCGCTGGTCGTCGGTGACGACAAGGACCACTTCGAGTCGCTGGCCAAGATCGCCGAGCGCAAGATCAAGTTCACCGAGAGCAGCGACCAGGCCGCGAACGCTAGCGGGCAGTAATAGTGGGAGACGGTGCCTGGTTTCAGCCGGGCACCGCCACGAATCTCAAGTGTGAAGGCATCAGGGTAAAGCCAGACACCTACCCGATGCGCGAGACTTCGGTTTCTTTCGAGGTGATGAACTCGAGCAGTGCCGGCTGCCCCTTCTTGGTCGCCTCGATGCCGCGCTTGATGGCCGGCACGATGTCCTTCACGGTTTCGATGCGCTCGCCGTAGCAGCCGAGCGCCTTGGCGAAGTTGGCGTAGTGGCCGGAGATATCCGTCGAGCGGTACTTTTCGGTCGAGACCGGCATCACTTTCAACTCGATCGCCATCGAGAAGTTGTTCGACAGGATCGACAGGATCGGGATCTTCTCGCGCGCTGCCGTCTCGAAGTCCATGCCGGTGAAGCCGATCGCCGCGTCACCCCAGACGTTGACGCAGAGCTTGTCGGGCTTGGCGAGTTTCGCACCCATGGCAAGGCCGAGGCCGTAGCCGAGCTGCGTGCTCTTGCCCCAGCCGATATAGGACAGCGGCGTCGTCGGCTTCCAGAATGGCGACAGCTGATCGCGCGGGCTGCCGGCATCGTGGGTGATGATCGTGTTGGCGACATCGACCGTCTTCTGCAGGTCCCAGAACACGCGATAGGGATTGATCGGCTCCGAGTTCGACTCGAGCTTCGGCAACCACTTTGCGAACCAGGGTTCGTAGACTTCCTTGATCTCGGCCGTGACCTTTTTCGGGTCCTTCGGCGATTTGCCGTGCAGCTTGTGTAGCTCGGCGAGCAGGCAGGCAAGGACGAGCTTGGCGTCGCCGACGATGCCGAGCGCGACCGGCACATCCTTGTTGATGTCGGCGGGATCGAGCGTCGCCTGGATGATCGTCTTGTGACCGACTGGCATCTTGACGCCGAAGTTGGTCTCCCCGAACGAGCAGCCGATGCCGAAGATCAGGTCCGACTTGTCGAGGAAAGTGCGCACGGTCTGGGGGATGGCGAGGCCGCCGGAGCCGAGCGACAAGGGATGCGTCTCGGGGAACGCGCTCTTGCCCTCGAGGCTGGTGGTCACCGGGATCGCCAGCAGCTCGGCCAGTTCCTTGAGCTCCGCCCACGCTTCCGCCCAGTGCACGCCCTGGCCGGCGTAGATCACCGGTCGCTTGGCGGCGAGCAGCATCTTGGCGGCCTGCTTCACGGCTTCGGGGTCGGTGCCGGTGCGCACTTTCTGCGGCGGGACGTAGTCCGACACGTCGCATTCCTGGGTCCACAGGTCGTTCGGGATTTCGACCAGAACGGGACCGCCACGGCCGGAGCGCAACTGCTGGAACGCGCGGCGGAAGACGTTCGGGATTTCCTTCGCCGAGGTGATCGGCTCGGCGGACTTGGTGATGCCGCGCATCTGGATCGAGGCGTTGTAATTCCGCTCCACATAGGCGATGCGCTGGGCGTAGCCCATCGGCATGACGAGGATCGGCACCGACTCGCTATAGGCCTGAGCGATGCCGCCGTAGGCGTTCTCGGCGCCGGGGCCGTGCTGCATGGCGAAGGCGCCGATCTTGCGCCCCGAGGTGACGCGGCTGATGGCGTCGGCCATGTGCAGGCCGGTGCGCTCCTGACGCACGATGATCGGGCGGATATCGACGTGCGCTGCATGCTCGAGCACGTGGTTGACGGGATAGCCGATCAGCCACTCGACGCCTTCCTTCTTCAGGATGGCCGAAATCGCATCTGCCGTTTTCATGGGAGCCTCCGGGGGTTGGCAGGGGTGGGCGTAGTGGTCCAGGGAAGCACGGGCGCGGGCCTGCGCCAAGGGTTGTTGCGTAGGTGGCTGTATCAGCGCCCGCAGCGACGCCGTGGGTGGGGAACAGCGGACAATCGCCGCACTACTTCGCCAGCCAGACGTCCTCGAACCGCCAGCCATTGTAGATGCTGTTGACCATGAGGACGAGGTTCTTGACCTTCGGCGCCCAGCACGTGCCGCCCTTGTTGTGCATGATGATCGGGCGCGCGAGGTCCTCCTGCAGACGGCGGTCGATCTCCCAGACCATCGTCCGGCGTTTCTCCAGCTCGGTCTCAACCGACTGCTTGTCGATCAGAGCTTCGACGTCTCGATTGCAGTAATTGGTGTAGTTGCGCTGCGAGCCGCAGGCGTAGTTCTCATAGAATTGCTGGTCGGGATCGTCGACGCCGCTGCCGGTCAGGTTGAGGGCAGCGATGAAGTCCTTGCGCGCGACCTTGGTGTGCCAGAGCGCGGTTTCCACGATGTCGAGCTCGCCGTCGATATAGATTTCCTTCAACTGGTCGATGAGAATAACCGCCGGATCGCGATAGGTCGGGATGTTGCGCGTCGAAACCTTGACCTGAATCTTCTTCGACGGTCCGTAGCCGAGCTTGATCATGATCGCGCGGGCAGCTTCGCGGTTCTTTGCGACATCGCCACCATAGCCAGGGATCGTTTCCAGGGTCTCCTTCGGCATGCCCCAGATGCCCTCGGGGCCTGGCAAGAGTGCGGCACCAACCGCGTTCTGGCCCTCCGAGAGGATGTTGGTGAAAGCCGCGCGGTCGAGCGTCAACGCCATGGCACGGCGAATCTCGGCGTTGTCGAATGGCGGCTTGTCCCGATTGACCAGCAGATTGGTGGACACATTGGTCGTCGTGACCTCGCAGGTCGCTTGCGGTGCCTGTGCCTTGATGTCCTTGATCAGGGGAACCGTCATTTCATACGGGAAAGTCATGTCGTGCTGGCCCGACACGAAGGACAGGATGGCCGTCGACCGGTTCGGTATGATCGTGAACTCGATGGCGTCCAGAAAAGGCCGGCCGGGCTTCCAGTAGTCGGGGTTCTTCACCAGCCGGATCGATTCGTTGCGCTTGAATTCGCCGAACTTGAACGGCCCGGTGCCGATCGGGGCTGTACGCATGGTCGCGGCCGGGACATGGCAAGGGTACATCGGCGTATACCCCGATGCGAGCAGCGCCAGCATCGACGGTTGCGGCCGCTTCAAGTGCAGCACCGCACCGTAGTCTCCGTCGGTCGTTACGTCGGCAAGGTTGAAATACCAACCGGCGCGGAAGTTGAGGCGAAGTTGGTCCTTGGCTCGGCCGAGCAGCAGATCGAACGTGCATTTGACGTCGGCCGAGGTGAAGGGGCGGCCGTCGTGCCATTTCACCCCCTCGCGCAGCTTGAACGATATTTTCGTGCCGTCCGCACTCCAGCTCCAGGAGGACGCCAGATCGGGCACGATCGAACTCATGGAATTTTGCTTCACGTTCTGGTCGTACATGACGAGGTTGTTGAATATCGACATTGCCGGTGTGATGACCGAGTTCGTTCCCTCCTCGTGAATGGAGAGACTAGCCGGACTGTCGCGATGCGTGATCCGGAGTGTGCCACCCGATTGCTGCGATCGGGCCTCCGGCGCAAACAATGCAACGGCCGCAGCTGTCAGTGCGAGCAATTTCCGCATTACACCCTCCACATGCCTTCAACGGGCATTGTTCGAATAGAGTGCGCTCATGCCGTGGAATGTCAACATGACGCAGGAGGTCGCAGCACGTCGGCGGCGGCGCCGATTTTTCCTTGCGCCGGCTCTACATGGCTGGCAGCACTCGGGCGGAAAGTTCAGACCGGCATCAGGAGAACGCGCGATGGGTGGGCCCCAGACTGTTGCGCCGAAGACTGTTGCGCCGAAGACTGTGGCGCCGAAGACTGGCCGCGTCGTCTCGATCGGCGAATGCATGGTGGAGTTGGCGCGCGGGAGCGACGGCCGTTTCGGGCAGGCGTTCGGCGGCGATACATTCAACACGGCCGTGTACCTCGCGCGCTGCGGCGTCGATGTAGCGTACGCGACAGCGTTGGGCGACGACCCCTACAGCACCGGCATCATCGAGATGGCGCGGAGCGAGGGCGTTGCCACGGATCTGATCTCGATCGCGTCGGGACGCATGCCGGGCCTCTATCTCATCGAGACGACTGCGCGAGGCGAGCGGACGTTCCATTATTGGCGCGACCGCTCACCGGCGCGCGAGGTGTTGGATGGCCCGGATGCGGCGCGCATCGCGGATGCGATCGCGGCCGCGCGGTTGGTTGTTTTCTCCGGCATCACGTTGTCGCTCTATCGCCCAGCCAGTCTCGATCGTTTCGCCGAGGCACTCACTCGGGCACGGGCCGCTGGCGCCTGCATCGCCATGGACGGCAACTACCGCCCGCGCGGCTGGGGCGGCGATGCGGCCCGCGCGCGCGCCGTTCTCGAGCGCTTCTGGCGGTTGGCCGATATCGCACTGCCGACCTTCGATGACGAGGCGATGCTCTGGGGTGATGCGACACCCGCAGTCACGGCCGCACGGCTTGGTCGCCTCGGCGTTGGCGAGGTCGTCGTGAAGCACGGGGCCGAAGGTGCCACATGCCATCTCGACGGCCGAACGGTGGTGGTGCCCGTTCCCGAACCGGTGGTGGCAGTGGACACCTCTGCGGCCGGCGATAGTTTCAATGGAGCCTATCTCGCAGCCCGGCTCGGTAGTGCGAATATCGAGGCCGCGGCGCTGGTCGGGCACCGCATGGCCGGGATTGTCATCCAACATCGGGGTGCGATTGCGCCGACCGACGCGACACGGGCCGTGGCGACGGCCATGCGCTCGAACGGCCGTTCCGGCTAGTGTGGCGTCTCGCAATTGCCGACCGAAATCGCGGCTAGTTCTCAGTCGGCAATTGCGAGGTAAACGCCACACTGGCAGGATGACCTTCCTAGTGTCCCTGTGTCTCGCGATTGCCGGAAGAGGTCGCTGCAATGGAGTCAGCAAATGCGAGAGACGGGACACCAGCCGCCGGCGATCGGACGACGCGCCGTTTCCCATGCGTTCCCGATCCATGGGCCGGCGCCGACCACCTAGTTTTCTGCCGCAATGCCGCTGCATCGACAGGCTAATCTGCTTCTGTGATAAGTTGCGCCTGGATACTTGAGTCCGCGTGGGCTCGCACGGACAGCACGATTGGGACAGCACGACTGGCCCGCTAAACTCGGCGTGAGCCGACCGCGCGGTCAGAGACTGGTACCACGCGATCACGCCGCGATCGAGCGTTGTGCTCGACCGATGCGGAGCCCAAGCAGGGGAGATTTCGATGTCGACAGCCGACGCAGCAGTCGCAAATGGCGCCGCACGCAGCGCTTTGGAGAGTGCGCCTCAGAAAGCGCCGGCGCCGGTTGTCCGCAAGGGCAAGGAACCCGACGCCATCGAACAGCTGTTCCAGGGCGACGACAAGCGCGAAAAGTTCATTCCGGTGACACGGGAAGCTTTGATCGAACGCCTGTCGCGGGCGCACTACTGGCCAGGCGCGGAAGCGCAGCACGTGCGCCGGTTTTTCCGTTATCTCGACTACTGGCGCAAGCAGACCTACAACGCACGCCTGCTGGAGCTCGAGCAGACTTACGAACCGTTCAGCCCCGACAGCGACCTGCTGATCACGCGCAAGTTCAGCGCCAGCGAGAAGGCGAGCATGCAGAAGCGCGTCGTTGCGCAATGCGAAGTGCTGCTGAAGCAGGCCAACTACGAGCGCATCGATCCTGACAATGTCGAGCTGATCATGACCAAGGACAGCCACTACGGGCTGGACCTGCATGTCGATCTTGCCGACTTCGACGAACTTGCGATTTATTTCCGCGGCGCCACCAAGCGCAAGGAAGAGCGGCGCAATATCAAGAAGCTCTATCTCTGGAAGGAGGAATTCGACGTTCCGATCTTCCAGCGCCTCTGCGTCGTGTTCAAGCTGAAGCCGTTCGAGCAGCGGGTCAGCGAGATGATGAGGGAGCGCAACTGCGGTAAAGCGGACGCCGAAAAGATTGTCCAGCGCATCCGAAGCGCGCTGCCGTCGCAGGTAAAGAGCGATTTCATCTATCTGAAGCTGTTCAAGAACATTCCTCGCTCCGACATTGAAATGGTGTTCCCGAACACCAAGGTGAAGTTCCGCCTGTTCGACAAGGTGAAGCTCGGCGTGACAGCTGGCGGTGGTCTCGGCATGGGCGTCGTTGGCACGGCCGGCAAGATCGCGGTCGCGACCAATCCGATCGCGCTGGCGGGCGCCGTCGCGGGACTGTGCGGCATCGCCGTCCGGCAGGGCGTCAATTTCATGAACCAGAAGAACAAGTACATGGTGACGATGGCGCAGAACCTGTATTTCCACGCCATGGCCGACAACCGGGGCGTGATGACGTTGCTCGCCGACCGCGCCTCGGAAGAGGACATCAAGGAAGAGGTGCTGCTTTACACCCAGCTTGCCAAGGCGCCGGTCAATCGCGCGCAGCTGAAGGACATCGATCACGCCATCGAGCAGTATCTGCTGAATACGTTCGGGTTGAACTTGAACTTCGACGTCGACGACGCGCTGAGCCGGCTTATGCAGGACGGCATCGTCACCGAGTTGGCGGACGGTACGTTGAAGACGCTGGCGCCGGCAGCCGCGGCCGTGCATATCGACGTGCTCTGGGACAAGTATCTCGACGAGCTGCCCGATATGGCGGGCAGCGAAGGCGTCGAGTTCGAGCTGGAGCCGGACGATGCGCAGGCTTGATTGCGCTGCGGCCTGATGATGTTGCAGCCTGACAGGCGGGATTGAATGTCGCTGCGCAAGCTGACAGTGGAACTTGACGCGATGGCCGAGGCGCGCGCACTCGGCGAATACCTCGAGCTTGCCGAGCCGGCGCCGCTCGCAAACTCGATGTTCGAGATTCCAGCGACCGGCGGCTGGCGCATCGACGCCTACTACGAGGCCGAGCCCGACCTCGATGCCATACGTCAGGTAGCAAGCGCGATCCTCGATCGTGCCAAAAGCATCGCCGTGGAAGACGTACCCGACGAGAATTGGGTGACGGTTTCGCAGGCGGCCCTTCCACCCGTCGAGGCCGGCCGCTTCACGGTGCACGGCAGTCACGATCAGGCGCGCGTCGGACGGCGGCAGAATGCCATCCTGATCGATGCGGGAGAGGCGTTCGGCACGGCGCATCACGCGACGACGGAAGGCTGTTTGATCGCATTGGACCGCCTGACACGGCAGCGCCGGTTCCGCCGCGTGCTCGATCTCGGCTGCGGCTCGGGCGTGCTGGCGATTGCGGCGGCGCAAACGTTGCCGTTGGCCACCGTTCGTGCGAGCGACATCGATCCGGTCGCGGTCGAGGTAGCGCGAGGGAACTTTCGCAGCAACCGTCTCGGCGGCCGCATCAAGGCCTACGCAGCCACAGGGCTCGCGCATACAGCGCTGCGAGGCGACGGACGTTATGACCTGGTGCTGGCGAATATTCTGGCTGGGCCATTGATCCGCCTGGCGCCGGACATGGCGCGCGCGATCGAACCGGAGGGCGTGGCTGTGCTCTCAGGGTTGCTCGTCGATCAGGCGCACGAGGTGAGTGCTGCCTACCGCGCATCGGGCTTCCGGGTGGTCGAGCGGCGGGATTACACCGGCTGGACGACGCTCGTCGTCCAGCGCACGGGGCATTGAGCCGGGTCCGAGCGCGACGACGCGGCATCCTCAATCGGCGGCTTCCCCGTCGAGGGGAGTGGAAATCGGCGGCATCCCATAGGTCTCGCGCGCCATGGTGCAGGCGTGATCGCCGGCGACGCATTCGCGGCAAACCACAGGACGGTCGGCGTAGACTGAGCATGCCGTCCACAGCCCGATGGTGCCGTCGAGCGCCGAGCACCGATCGCCGTCGCAACGCATGCCGGTGTCCGCGTCGTTGATGAACTCGAACGGCAGGCGAGCGATGGTCGCGTCATCCTCGACCGTGAAGCGCGGCCACTCACTCGAATAGTTGCAGCAGGCCCCGCACGATTGGCAGGGCGATTGTGCGGCAGCGTCGGGAGATGTGATTTTGCTCACGCGCATCACCGGAAATCGAACGGTTGGGTGTAGTGGAGCTGTGCCGTGCTCATGCCGGGCGGCGGCGTCGGAAAGCGCGTGCCGCGAACGATCGTGAGAGCGGCTTCGTCGAGCGTCGCATTACCGCTCGATTGCACGATGCCAACCATCGCCACGCCGCCCGTTGCGGAAAGCCCGAAGCCGACCACGACCTTGCCGCGCCGCCCGATGAGCTGTGGACCAGCCCGCCCGAGCGCCTTTCCCAGCGCGATGCGCACCTCGAGGGCATAGCGCATCGCAGCGCCCTGGCTTGCGCCGGCTGCGGCATCACTCGGTGCCTCCGACGCGCCGAGCGATGTCGCGCCACCTGCTGGCACCGGCATCATGGCCACCTGCCGAGCCGTATCCTTGCCCTCGTCCTTCATGGTCTCGGTCGGCTCGGCCGGGCGGGCGGGCTCCGGCTTCTCGAGTGTTGGATCGGGTGCGTCGCGGGCCTCCGTGCCCGGTGTCAATGCAGCCGCCTGATCGGGGTCCCGGATCGTTTCCTCCGGCCGGAGCTGCGCTTCCGACCGGGGCGTCACGAGTTCCGGTTTCGGCGCTGGCCGCGCCGGGTCGGCCTCGCTTTCTGGCACGGCGGCGGTGACGCCGGACTGTTCCGCCAGAGCGCCGAGGCTGCCGGTCGATGCGGCGGCCAGCGCAAGCAAGGCGCTTTCCAACGCTTGCGACGACACAACCTCGACGGCCACCGATTCGAGTTCCGTACCGCCGACGCCGAATTTCGATTTGGCCGCCGCTGGCATCAAGGCGAGCACAAGGGCGCCGTGCAGCAGCAGCGAGGAACCGACGGCCGCCAGCGACCCGCGCTTCGACCAGCCCGTCGGCGCCGCCAAAGCTGCGGCAAGCTCCGTGGAGCCAATGATGAACTGCCCGAGGTCGGGGACTTCGGCGTCCCCTTTGTCCGCATCGCCCTTTGCTGCGACGAGGTACTCGGCGATCCTGGAGACGTGCGAAGACACGCCGGGAGCCGTCCCCCCGGATTCGGCCGTGCCGGCTTTGTCCGCTGCCCGTTTCAATGCGCTCGATCCGACAAGCTCTGGTCAAATTCTCTGCGTATCGGGCGTAGCCGACCTCGCCCACATCAGCAATCGGCATCGTGTTGCTCAATTGCTGATACGCACACCTGCCGGATGCGCCGTGCCGCAGGCGCGTCTTCGACACGACGTCTTGGGGGAGCCAAGCTCCGCTTCGACGCGTCCGAAGGCGCCAATATGGGCAAAGTCTCGCGATCGGGATCGCGGACCCTCGAACTCAAAAACCGCCGTCGGGCTCAAAACTTGATCTTATCCAATAGGTTATGCTTCTTCGCGATATCCTGGAACTGCTTCCAGGTCTTGTCATCGACGTCGATGCCGTTCTTCATGCGGTCGACTTCCTTGCGGTGCTCGATCTCGCCGGGATAGAGCACCTCCTTCACGCCCTTCTGCGGTGGCGTCGCCTTCAGATAGTGCGCGAACTCAGTGACTTCCTTCTTGAAGGTCTTCAAGGGCCGGAACGCCTCGACCTTGAAGCAGGCGATGAAGCAACCGTCGTTATGGCGGCCGGTCGGATCCACACCGAAGCCAAGGCCCGGCAGCAGCGCGGAGAGAATCTCGACCATGACCGAGAGGCCGTAGCCTTTATGGCCCTCCTCGCCACCCAAGGGAAGCAACACGCCGCCCCGCTCGAAGTCCATCGGGTCCGTGGTGGCGTTGCCGTCCTTGTCGACGATCCAGCCGGTCGGAATCTTGATCCCCTTGGCCTGCGCGAGCTTGATCTTGCCGGCAGCAACCGCCGAGGTCGCCATGTCCAAGCAGAAGGCGCCGTCGAGATCGGACGGCATCGCGATGGCTATGGGGTTGGTACCGACGCGCGCTTCCTTGCCACCGAACGGGGCAACCGCCTTCGGGCTGCGGCCGGAGTCGGCCGTCATGATCGCGATCATGCCCTCCTTGGCCGCCATGATCGGGTAGGCGCCGACACGGCCGACGTGGCTCTGGCGCAGGATCGTGGTGGCGGCGACGTTCGATATCTTGGCCTTCTCGATCGTCAACTTCATCGCTCGTTCAGCGACGACAAAACCGAAGCCCCAATTGCCGTCGACAACCGTAGTCGTCGGGCTTTCCTGCACGATCGTGAATGGCGCGCCGGGGACGATGTGCCCCTTGTGCACGCGGTCGATATAGGTCGGGATCGCGATGACGCCGTGGCTGTCGTGGCCGGTCAGGTTGGCGAGCACGCAGCCCTTGGCGACTGAAACCGCCTCTTCCGTGCTGGCGCCGGACGCGATCAGCAGATCGGTGGCGATCGAGGTCAAGCGATCGGCTTTGACGATTGGCATGCGCATTCCTCACTTTTGATGGACATTGCTTTTCATGGACATTGCTTCCCATTTCCCCGCTGAGCACGGTTCTCGGCGACGGATCGGGCGTTGGCATTTCAGGCCGTCGTGAGCCGCTTGGCAGAAATTCCGGGGAAGGTCTCTGAAGGTTCAAGTGGTCGTCGTCTGTCAGCCGGGGAATAACGTCGCTTGACGTGTCTGGACAGGTTGCCCCAACATTCCGCCCTCGATCCCTGGACGGCAAGCGGAATCTGATGCCCAATCGCGGCAACGGATTTCCGTCCCCAACCGTCCGAACCCGGAGCCCACCATGCAGCAGCGTGTCCGCAACGCAAACGAAGCGTCCCTCGTCGAGATGGCACAAGCCGTGCTGCCAGCCGGCACATTCGGCAACACCGCACTCGACGTCGTCATCGCCAAGGGCCGGGCCGGGCGCATCTGGGACGTGTCCGGCAACGAGTACGTCGATTATCTCCTGGGATCGGGGCCGATGGTCGTTGGCCACGCGCATCCGGAAGTGACCGCCGCGGCGATCGCGCAGGTCCAGGACGGTACGACGTTCTTCGTCAACAACCCGCACGGCATCAAGCTCGCCGCCGAGATCGTCGAGGCAGTGCCCTGCGCCGAGCAGGTGCGGTTCGTCTCGACCGGCACCGAGGCCGATCTCTATGCCATGCGCGCCGCACGTGCGTTCAGGAAGCGCGACAAGATCCTGAAGTTCGAAGGCGGCTATCATGGCATGAGTGACTACGCGCTGATGAGCCTCGCGCCGAAGCGGCTCGCCAACTTCCCGCAGGCGGTGCCGGATTCAGCCGGCATTCCGCGCGCGGTGAAGGACGAGATGATCGTGGCGCCGTTCAACGACATCGACGCAGTGAAAAGCCTCGTCGCGCAGCACAAGGACGAGCTTGCGGCCATCATCGTCGAGCCCTTTCAGCGCCTCATTCCGCCGAAGCCGGGGTTTCTCGAAGGCCTGCGCCAACTGACCGAGGAAACCGGCATCATCCTGATCTTCGACGAGGTGGTGACGGGCTTCCGCTGGGCTTATGGTGGAGCGCAAAGCTATTACGGCGTGACGCCCGACCTCGCCACCTTCGGCAAGGTGATCGGCGGCGGCTTCCCGCTGGCGGCGATCGCGGGGCGAGAGGACATCATGCGCCATTTCGATCGCGGTGCTGTTGGCGAGAACGCGTTCCTGTTGCAGATCGGTACGCTCTCCGGCAATCCGGTGGCGGCGGCGGCGGGTTTGGCAACGATGGCGATTTTGAAACGGCCCGGCGCTTACGAAAAGCTCTGGTCGATCGGCGGCCAGCTCAAGGACACGCTCGGCCGCATGCTGAAAGAGGCGCGGCTGCCGGCCCGCATCGTCGGCGAAGCCCCGATGTTCGACGTCGTCTTCACGACAGGCGAGGTGCACGACTATCGCGGCTATCTCAAAGGCAATGCGGAAATGGCGCGGCGCTTCAACGCGACACTCCTGAAGCATGGCGTTCTCAAGAGCGAGTCGAAGTACTACATCTCGATCGCGCATGACGACGCCGACATCGCCCAGACGATCAAGGCCTGGGAGGCCGGCATTTCCGAGCTGAAGCGCACGAACGGTTAGATACCGCACCATGTGTGAAACCAAGCACGGCCGGGCATCACAGCGTGAATTGGTGCCGATGCGGCTGTAGCAATTGCTGACACATCGTCGCCAGAAAGCATGGGCGCTGCTGTTTGTTCCCGGAACGTTGCACGTCGCAATTTCATAAACGGACGCCAAACGGCAGAAGACCCCGCATCCTTTCGGACCGGGGCCTTCGCCGCAACTTCAGGCTGACGCCCCGTTCCCCGTCTTTCGGAGAACAAGGTGGACACTGAAATCAGGTGAGACGGCCTTCGAGGCCGTAATCGCGCATCTTGCGGTAGAGCGTGGAGCGGCCGATGTTGAGGCGCTTGGCCACCTCCGTCATGTGCCCGCGATAGCGCCCGAGCGCCAGGCGGATCATGTCGGCTTCCATGGCTTCGAGCGTGCGGATTTCGCCGGCATCGTCGACCGCCGGAATACCGAGCGAACTCCGCGTGCCGGTCGCGGCGCCGCCGAGTTCGACGGTCTGCGGAACCGTAGCCTCGGCACCGAGCAGTGCCGGGCCCGTGTAGCCCTGTCGGATGGCGACTTGTGCCGGCGCTGCCGGGACGACCGCGTGGAACCCTTCGACGTGCGCCGCGATCTGCGGGAACTCATCGACGGTCAGTTCGGGAGCGTCGGCAAGCACGACCGCGCGGAACACCGCGTTCTCGAGTTGGCGGACGTTGCCCGGCCAAGAGTAGCTCATGAGCAGGTCCATCGCGTCTTCGCTGATGGCAGCGACGCGCTTGCCCTCTTCTGCCGCGAAACGGGCGAGGAAGTGGCTGGCGAGTTCCGGCACGTCGTCGAGGCGGTCGCGCAGCGGCGGCACCGACACCGGAAACACGTTCAGGCGGTAGTATAGATCCTCGCGGAACTTGCCGTCTTTCACCAGCTGGATCATGTCGCGATTGGTCGCCGAGATCAGGCGGAAGTTGACCTTCAGCGGACGCTTGGAACCAACCGGGTCGATCTCGCCTTCCTGCAGCGCGCGCAGCAACTTGACCTGCGCATCGAGCGGCAACTCGCCGACTTCGTCGAGGAAGAGTGTGCCCGTATCGGCTTCCTGGAACTTGCCGATGCGGCGATCGACGGCGCCGGTGAACGAGCCCTTCTCGTGGCCAAACAGCGTACTCTCGATCAGCTTCTCGGGAATGGCACCGCAGTTGACGGTGACGAACGGCCGGCCGGCGCGCTCGCTCTCACCCTGGATGGCGCGGGCGATCAGCTCCTTGCCGACGCCCGATTCGCCTTCGATCAGCACCGGAATGTTCGAGGCCGCGGCCCGGCGGCCGAGCGCGATGACGCGGTTCATGGTCTCGCCGCGCATGACGAGATCGTTGAAGGTGAGCTTACCCTCGACCTTCTTCTTGATGCGCGTGATCTCGACGGCGAGCGCCTCGATCTTCAGCGCGCTCCTCATCGAAACGTCGAGCCGTTCCGGGCTCGCGGGTTTGATGACGAAATCGACGGCACCGGCGCGCATGGCGTTGATGGCGCTATCGATCGAACCGTGCGCGGTCTGCACGATGATCGGCGGCATGCCGGGTTTCTGGGCGACGCGCTCGAGCACAGCCATGCCGTCGGTGCCGGGCATGACGAGGTCGAGGAGGACGAGGGCAATCGAGTCCTTCTCGGGACCTTCCAAGATCTGGAGGGCCTGATCGCCGCCTTGCGCGGACTTAGCCTCGAAGCCGAGACGCTTGATCGTCTCTTCGAGGATACGGCGCTGTGCAGGATCGTCGTCGACGATGAGGACGCGCTTTGCCATGATACAGAACTCACGCAACAGGACTAGGGATACAGGACTTGGAGGGAGTCTGGCCGCAGACCCATTGTACCAGGATCAAACACGCGGCCACACTCGGCTTACTTGGACAAAGTGGACTGTGCCCGACAACAGTAAATGGATCGTTTCGAAACAGCCTGATCTGGCGCTTTGTTTCAAATAGGTGCGATCGCGCAACGCACAGGGTACGGTGTCAGACCAAGCCGAGGGCCTGCGCCGCGCTCACAAGACCGGGCCAGGGTCTGACACCGAGCACACACCGAGCACTTCCAACCGCCGATCGGAGCTCACGCCCTTGCCCAATACGTCGCCAGCCTCGCCCGCACGTGCCTCGCTCTCCAGTGCTCTCGCTGCCCGCCTGCCTTTCTATTACGGCTGGGTGGTCGTCGCGGTCGGCTTCGTGACGCTCGGCATGGGCGCCAGCGTGCGTTCGATCTTCTCGCTGCTGTTCCCGCCTATCGTCGCCGAATTCGGCTGGGAGCGCGGGCTCACGGCCTCGGTGTTCTCGGTCGGCTTCATCGTCGCGGCGTTGAGCTTCCCGCTGCTCGGTGTCTGGATCGACCGGTACGGTCCGCAACGCGTGCTGCCGCTGGCTGCACTTGTCGTAGCAGCCGGCTTCATGCTGACCTCTTACGCCGAGACACCGCTGCACTTCTATCTGGCGCTCGGCGTGCTCGCGATCGGCGGTAGCACCGGTTTTGCCTACAACGGCCACTTCGTCTTCCTGCCGAGCTGGTTCGAGCGAAAGCGTGGCCTCGCCATCGGTCTCACCTGCACGGGCGCAGGGATCATCTCGATCGTGCTGTTCCCGTGGCTGCAGCGCATGACCGACGGCGGCGGCTGGCGCATGGGCTGCTATCTGATGGCCGGCGTTCTGGTGCTCGTTGTCGTGCCGCTCAATCTCGCGCTGCAGCGCCGGCGGCCGGAGGATCTGGGCCTCGTCGTCGACGGCACGGCGAAGCCTGCGGGCGATACGCGGGGGCAGCCGGCCGCTCGGACAAGCCACATCCGCGTCGTCGATCCCGTCTGGGCCGGCACCGAATGGACGCTCGGCAAAGCGCTGTGCACGGCGCGGTTCTGGCTGTTCTCGTGGGGCTTCTTCTTCGGTCTCTTCTGCTGGTACGCGATCCTGGTGCACCAGACCAAGTACCTGCACGATCTCGGCTTCTCCTCCACATTCGGCGCCTGGGCGCTCGGCCTCGTGCCGATGTTCGGCGTCTTCGGACAGCTGCTGCTCGGCTATCTCTCGGATCGCATCGGCCGCGAGTGGGTGTGGACGCTCGCTTGCGCCGGCTTCTACGTTTGCTATCTCGCGATGTTCTTGCTCCCACGCCTTCCCGAACCCTGGCTGGTCTGGGTCCTCGTCATCGCGCAGGGTTTCTTCGGCTACGGCATGACGCCCGCGATCGGCGCCATTCCAGCCGACCTTTTTCAGGGCCGCAACTATGGCCGCATCTTCGGCGTCATGGCCGTTTTCGGCTCCAGCGGCGCCTCGCTCGGGCCCTGGGTGTTCGGCTACGTTCATGACCAGACCGGTAGCTACGATCAGGCCTGCCTGCTCGCCATGGGGCTGTGCTGCCTGTCCGCAATGCTGATCTGGCTCGCGGCGCCGCGGCGTGTGCGCGCGGTCGGGCGGATCGCAACCATAACCGCGTGATTGCTGGACGGAATAACAGTAAGCCTTGAATCCGGACCATTCAGCGCGCAGAACAGGACATCCGCATCGCAACCGGTCCCGCCCAGCCCCGTCATGCCCGACCTTCCCGATTTGCCCCGCACCGAGGCCGCCATCATCGAGATGACGAACACGTTCCGGCGTGGCGAGAAGCTGTTGGCGGTCAAGCCCAACGCCGAGCTGACCGCGGCCGCCCGCCTGTTCGCACAGTACCTCGCAAAATCGGGGCGCTTCGCACACGAGGCCGATGGCCGCCAGCCCGGCGACCGGGCCAAGGCGTCGGGCTACAAGTTCTGCATGATCGCGGAAAATCTGGCATCGCATCTCGACAGCCGCGGCTTCACCAGCCAAGGGCTTGCGGGCCTCGCGGTCGAGGGCTGGAAGAATTCGCCGCCGCACCGCAAGAACCTGGTGCAGCCCGATGTCACCGAGATCGGCGTCGGCATTGCCAAGGGGCCGGACGCGGATCCGAAGTACATATCGGTGCAGCTTTTCGGTCGGCCGGACTCCTTCAAGTATCAGTTCAAGATCGAGAACAAGGCGCCTGTCGCAGTCACCTATACCGCGCTCGGAACGAAGCACTCGGTCGATCCCCGCGTGATCGTCACGCATTCGGGTTGCCAGCCCGGCGACATCGTTTTCGAGCGCTCCGGCAATTGGTTGACCGGCGCCAAGATCGGTTCGCAATTCCAGGCCCGCGACGGCGCAATCTTCACGCTATCGACCGGGCCGGACCAGCGGATACGCATCGATGTGAAGTGAGAGACGAGGGAGTAGGGAGTTAGGGAGTTAGGGAGTTAGGGAGTAGGAGACGGAGCCTGCACTACCCCTACTCCCCAATTCCCCAGGGCGATTCAGTTCTTGCCATTGAAACAACCAAAGTTGTCATCCCGGGGCTTGTCCCCGGGACCCATCGCGCCAAGACCGCGAACGTTCGGGTTCTTGGGCGATGGGTCCCGGCAATAAATGCCGGGATGACAACTGAGATTGCTTTGGCCCGCGTCCGCCCGTCTTGACTTTCGCGCGCGGCACGCCTACCTCCCACCGCGGGCCACCTCCCCCCAACGGGAGGCTTCTATCTGGAAGGATAGGCGACATGACCGCTGTTGCTAAACCGGGAAAGCTCCCGGCAAACACGCATTTTTCCTCCGGCCCATGCGCCAAGCGCCCCGGCTGGACCCACAAAGCCCTCGACAAAGCGTTCCTCGGCCGCTCGCATCGCGCCAAGGAGGGCAAGGCCCGCCTCAAGCTCGCGATCGACAAGACCAAGGCGATCCTGGGTCTCCCCGCCGATTACCTCTGTGCGATCGTGCCCGGATCCGACACCGGTGCCTTCGAGATGGCGATGTGGACGATGCTCGGTCAACGTCCCGTCGATGCGCTGACCTGGGAAAGCTTCGGCCAGGGCTGGGTCAACGACATCGTCAAGCAACTCAAATTGAAGGACACGCGCGTGCTGGAGGCGCCTTACGGCGCGCTGCCGGAACTTGCGAAGGTCGATTTTAACCGCGACGTTATCTTCACCGCCAACGGCACGACCTCAGGCGTGCGCGTGCCGAACTACGACTGGATCCCAGCGAACCGCGCCGGCCTCACGTTCGTCGACGCAACGTCGGCCGCGTTTGCGCAGCCGATCGACTGGCCCAAGGTCGATGTGGCGACGTTCTCCTGGCAGAAAGCGCTCGGCGGCGAAGCCGCGCACGGCATGCTGATCCTGTCGCCACGCGCGGTGCAGCGGCTCGAATCCTACGTGCCCGCATGGCCGCTGCCGAAAGTGTTCCGCCTGACCTCGGGCGGCAAACTGATCAAGGGCGTGTTCGAAGGCGAGACGATCAATACGCCGTCGATGCTGTGCGTCGAAGACTATCTCGATGCGCTGGCGTGGAGCGAAAGCCTCGGTGGTCACAAAGGTCTCGTCGCCCGTGCCGACGCCAACGCGAAGGTGCTGTTCGACTGGGCCACGCACACGCCCTGGATCACCAATCTGGCGGCCGATCCGGCGACGCGCTCCAACACCAGCGTCTGCCTGAAGCTCGTCGATCCCGCTATTGCCAAGCTTCCCGACGACAAACAGAAGGACGTCGTCAAGGCTATCGCGTCCACGTTGGAGACGGCGAACGTCGCACACGACATCGCCAACCACCGCGATGCGCCGGCAAGCTTCCGGATCTGGACGGGCGCTACCATCGAGCGCGCCGACCTCGAAGCACTGACGCCCTGGCTCGACTGGGCCTTCGCCCAAGAGAAAGCGAAAATCGCTTGATCGTGAGGGAGTGGGGATAGGGAGTTGGGAGTAGGGCGAATGAGCCTGCCTCGATTGCCTGGGTCTTTCCTACTCCTTCTCCCTACTCCCTGCTCCCAGAGGCAATCCATGCCCGCTCCGCGCGTCCTGATATCAGACGAACTCTCGCCCGCCGCCGTTGCCATCTTCAAAGAGAACGGCATCGACGTGACCTTCGAGCCGGCGCTTGGCAAGGACAAGGAGCGGCTGGAAAAGATCATCGGCGGCTTCGACGGCCTCGCCATTCGCTCGGCGACGAAGGTGACCGAGAAGGTGCTGGCCAAGGCGACGAACCTGAAGGTCGTCGGCCGCGCTGGCATCGGCGTCGACAACGTGGACATCAAGGCGGCGACCGCGAAGGGCGTGATCGTGATGAACACGCCATTCGGCAATTCGATCACGACGGCCGAGCACGCGATCGCGATGATGCTGGCGCTCGCCCGCCAGATCCCGGAAGCCGACACGTCCACTCAGGCCGGCAAATGGGAGAAGTCGCGCTTCCTCGGCGTCGAACTCTTTGGCAAAACGCTCGGCGTCGTCGGTTGCGGCAACATCGGCGCCATCGTCGCTGACCGCGGCATCGGTCTCAAGATGAAGGTGATCGCGTTCGATCCGTTCCTGTCGTCCGAGCGCGCCATGAAGATCGGCGTCGAGAAGGTGGAGCTGGATGACCTGCTGCGCCGCGCCGATTTCATCACGCTGCACACGCCGCTGACAGAGAAGACGAAGAACATCATCGACGCCAAAGCGATCGCGAAGACGAAGCGCGGCGTGCGCATCGTCAACTGCGCGCGCGGCGGACTCGTCAACGAGGCAGCGTTGCTCGCCGCGCTGAAGTCGGGCCACGTCGCGGGCGCGGCGCTCGACGTGTTCGAGGAAGAACCGGCGAAGGCGAACGCGCTGTTCGGCGCGCCGAACCTCATCTGCACGCCGCATCTGGGTGCCGCCACCGGCGAGGCGCAGGAGAACGTCGCGCTGCAGATCGCCGAGCAGATGTCGGCCTATCTGCTCAAGGGCGCCATTTCCAACGCGGTGAATTTCCCCTCGATCACAGCGGAGGAAGCGCCGCGGTTGCGCCCGTTCATCAAACTTGCCGAGCAGTTGGGCTCGTTCGCGGGTCAGCTGACGGAATCGACCATCAAGGGCATCCGCATCGAGTATTCCGGCGCCGTCGCCGAACTCAACGTCAAGCCGATCACGGCAGCGGCGGTCGCCAGCGTGCTCAAGTGGCACATGGGTGAGGGCGTCAACATGGTGTCGGCGGTGTCGCTGGCCGAGCAGCGCGGCGTCAAGGTCGCGACGACGACGCGCGGCCAGGACGGCACCTACGAGAGCTACGTCAAGTTGACTGTCAAGACCGACGAGTTCGAGCGCTCTGTCGGCGGCACCGTATTCTCGGACGGCCGCCCGCGCTTCATCCAGGTGCGCGACATCAACATGGAATTCGAGGTGACGCCGCACATGCTGTTCGTGCGCAACCGCGACAAGCCGGGCTTCATCGGACGCTTCGGTACGCTGATGGGCGAGGCCGGCGTCAACATCGCGACGCTCAACCTCGGCCGCGACAAGCCGGGCGGCGACGCGATCTGCCTCGTCTCGGTCGACGAGCCGGTTTCGGACGCGGTGCTGGAGCAGGTTTCAGGCCTGCCGCAGGTCGTGCGCGCCAACCGTCTGCGGTTTTGAGGCTCGCGCGACCCAAGGATTGCCAAAACAGCACCGTCAAATGATTGTCGGAGGCTTACCGCCACAATCCTGTCATGAACCAACTTCTAGCCTCCGGCACCAACGTACAAAGGGCACTGTCGCCCGCCGGGAGGAAATTCATGCGCATTCTGATTGTCGCCGCGGTTGCAGCACCCCTGATTGTGGGCGACTTCGCCGAGGCCGCCGATATCAAAACGACATCGCGGATCGAGGCGGTCACCGTGTTTCCGACCGGCGCCGAGATCACGCGCGGCGCTAAACTCAAACTCGAAGCCGGCGAGCACACGCTGCTGTTTACAGACCTGCCGGCGATTGCCGTGCCGGGTTCGATCCGCGTCGAGGGCAAAGCGACGGGCAAGCTTGAGATCGGCTCGGTCGATACGCGCCGCGTGCAGGTGCCGCGCGCCGATCCCGTCGTCCAGGCAACCGAGCGGCGCCGAATCGAGGCGGAGATCGAGAAGCTGCGTGATGAGCGCGCAGGAATCGAAGCGCAGCAAAAGGCGGCGCAATCGCAGCTGACGCTGATCGAGAAGCTGACCACCTTGCCGGAGCATCCAGCGCCTGTAACTGGTGGTTCGGCCGCGCAACCCGATTGGGGTCAGTTGTTCGCGCTGATCGGCACGCGCAGCGCCGAAGCACAGAAAGCCTTGCTCGACGCGCAATTGAAGCTGCGCGACGTCGACCGCAGGATCGACGACCTGAACAAGAAGCTCGTGCAACTGACGCCGGCGCAGGACGAGCGCACCGAGGCCAAGGTGTTCGTCGCCGTGGGCGCGCCGCTCGATGTCGAGTTGACCATTCGTTATCAAGTCGGCAATGCCTCGTGGTCGCCGTACTACGACGCGCGCCTCGCGACCGGCGCCAAGAACACGGCGCCGAAGTTGGCGCTCGTCCGCCGCGCCTCGATCCAGCAGCGCACCGGCGAGGATTGGGTCGACATCGGCATCCAACTGTCGACGACGCGTCCGGGCACCGGCACCGCCGCGCCGGAGTTGTTTGCGATGACGGTGGACTTCGAGGAGAACATGCCGCCGCCTCGGCCCATGCCGATGTCGGCTCCGGCTCCGGTGGCCGGCAACGTGCGCTCGCGTTCGATGGCTGAGTCATCCGACTCGGTCGGTGCGGCGGCTCCCGCGGCTGCGATGAAGCAAATGGCAGCTGTGGAACAAACCGCCACCGTCGAAAACGCCCCGTTCCAGGCGATCTTCGCGGTGCCCGGCAAGCTCACGGTCATGGCAACCGGCGAGCAGAAGCGCGTGCAACTCGACGAAGCCGGCCTCGAACCGATCCTGGTCGTGCGCACGGTGCCGCGCGTCAATCCGAAGGCCTACCTCTACACGAAACTCACGACGCCAAAGACCACGCCCTATCTTCCTGGGCAGGTGTCGCTGTTCCGAGACGGCACCTTCGTCGGCAACGGCCGCCTGCCGCAATTGTCGCCGGGCGAGGAGTTCGAGCTCGGCTTCGGCCCCGACGACAACGTGCGCGTGCGGCATGCGATCGTCGATGAAAAGCGCGGCGAAAGCGGCATCATCTCGTCGTCGAAGACGGACGCACGCAACTTCCGCATCACCGTGAAGAACCTGCACGAGCGCGCGATACAACTCTCGATCATGGATCAGATCCCGGTGTCGCAGAACCAGGAGATCAAGATCGATCTCGTCGCCAAGACCCAGCCGACGAAGCAGAACATCGACGACAAGCGCGGCGTGCTCGCCTGGGAAAGCACGCTCAACGCCGACGAGGAGCGCGTGCTCGAATTCGGATACCGTGTGCAATGGCCGGCGGCCAAGCGCTTGCAGTACGGAAGGTAGGCCGGGCAGCATTTGTCTCGGCCAACAACATAAACGCTTGTCATGGTCGGGCTCGTCCCGACCACCCATGGCGCAACGAAACAGGTGCCTCCGTTTCATTGCGACGGTGTCACGAGCTCTCAATTTCGGTGGTCGCAGTACGATGGGTCCTCGGGAGTCATGTCGAAGACGTGCTTCGCACTTCGGCCCGAGGATGACAACGCAGAGGATCGGGGTCAGACCTATTGTCGATGGCCTCGAGTTCGATCGCGAACAGGTGGGCGAGGGGTCTGACCACAATTCACCTTGTCCGCGCCGCCATCGCGCGGAACGTCAGCGGCGGCGCGTCGGACGCCGACTCCGCCTCGGCCAGCGCCACCAGCTCCGAATGGCGCGGGGACTTGGCGCAGGCGGGGTCCGTGTTGCGCGGATCGCCGGTCAGCGCCATCGCCTGGCAGCGGCAGCCGCCCCAATCCTGTTCGCGGAATTCGCACCCCTTGCACGGCTCCGCCATCCAGTCCGTGCCGCGGAAGGCGTTGAACGCTGTCGAGCCGTGCCAGATCGCGGCCAGCGGCTTGTCGCGGACGTTGTCGAAGACGAGGCCCGGGATCGTCTCAGCCGCGTGACAGGGCAGCACTTTGCCGGTCGGCGTTACGTTGATGATGCCGCGCCCCCAGCCGCCCATGCACGGCTTCGGCTTCTTCGCGTAGTAGTCCGGCGCGACGAAATCGATCTCCAGCACGCCTTTCAGCTGTGCGCGTGCTTCCGTTACGATTTCCAGCGAACGGCGCACCTGCGCGCGCGTCGGCATCAGGCTGGCGCGGTTCTTCAGCGCCCAGCCGTAGTACTGCACGTGCGCGACCTCGATGCGCGTTGCGCCCATCTCGACGGCGAGCGCGATGCTGGCCGCGAGATTGCCGATGTTCTGGCGATGCACCGGCGCATTGATTGTCAGTGGCAAACCAAGTGCGCGCACCGCGCGTGCCAGCAGAAGTTTCCGTTTGTGCCCGCCTGCATAATTGGCGAGCCGGTCGGCGTTGGCGGCGTCCGCATCCTGGATCGACAGCTGCACGTGATCGAGGCCGGCGTCCGCGAGCTTTTTCAGTCGGTCCGCCGTAACGCCGATGCCCGATGTGATGAGGTTCGTGTAGATGCCGCGCTTGGCCGCGCGTTCGACGATCAATTCGAGATCGCGCCGCGCTGTTGGTTCGCCGCCCGAGAGATGCAGTTGCAGTACGCCGAGATCGGCCGCCTCGTCGAGCACACGCAGCCAGACGTCGGCCGGCAACTCGTCGGCAACGCGATCGAGCTCCAGCGGGTTTGAACAATACGAACAACCGAGCGGACACCGGTGCGTCAGCTCCGCCAGCAGACCGATCGGCGGCGGGAGTTTCACCAGTGTGGTGGCAGGCGCACTCATGCCGTCACGTAACCCTTGTCGGCGAGGTCCTGCAGCACGGGCAGGATGTCGGCCAGGATATCGGCTGCCGGCGCCTCGTACTCCGTCGCCAGCGTCGCGGCGATGCCGTCGATGCGCGCTGCACCGTCGCACAACTGCAGCACCGAGACTGCCGTCTCGCTCGGCGTCAAAATCCGCTCTGGCGCCAGCATCACCCAGGCGTCGCGTGTCGCGTCGTGGCGGAGCTTAACGTGCCGCGCGAGGCGCGGTCGCGATGCGGCATCGAGCATCAGGCGTACGGGTGCGGACTTGTCATCGGCCATGCAGCAGTCCCTTGTGACCCTCAGGCAAGAAGGCACCGGGCGGGATCCAACCGGGTTCCACGTAGGCAAAATAGAGCGCGTCGAGCTGCGCCCACAGCACGCTGCACTTGAAACGCAATGCATCCAGAACCGCCGCCTGTTGCTCCGGCGTTTTCGCGTGTTGTTTCACGTACGCCAACGCGAAATCGGCGTCCTTCGTCGCCTGTCCCAAGCGGCGGCGGAAGTAGCGCATCACGTCCTCGGTGATGAACGGGTAGTTCTCCAGCATGCCGGAAATTCGCTCCTGGTGGATGGTCGGCGCGAACAATTCGGTCAACGACGAGGCGACGGCTTCCAACAGCGTCTCGTCGTGCACGAAGCGCACGTAGGCTTCCACCGCGAAACGTGTCGCCGGGAGTGCGCCCCGCATCGATATGACGTAATCGCGGTCGAGGCCGAGGCCCGTGGTCAGCACCAGCCAGCGCTCGATGCCGCCTTCCTCGCCCGTTTCCGGCGTGCCGTCGTGATCCTCGATGCGATGCCGCCATTCGCGGCGCAACTCGCGGTCGAGCGTGCGGCTGATCAGGGCTGCGTCCTTCCTCGGCACGCCCGCCTGATAGCAGAAGCGGTTCAGCGCCCACGCCTGCAC
>JANLQP010000260.1:0-10723 GCA_031367895.1 Hyphomicrobiales bacterium | reverse complement strand
ACTGAAAGCCAGCTGCGATCACAAGCGTCGTGTCGCCCTTGTGCGTCCGTGGCCGTGTCCGTTTCCCAAGCAGGTCGCGCGCCGCACGTACGATGATCACGGCTGAAGTTGCACGGGGATTTTGAGATAATGGATGCCGTCCGCGTCGGCGGGCGGCAGTTTTCCGGCCCGGATATTGACCTGGATCGAGGGCATCAGAAGTAACGGCGCAGCGAGCTTGGCGTCACGCGCTTCCCGCATGGTCACGTAGTCGTCCTCGCTGACACCATCGCGGACATGGACATTATCGGCCCGCTGCGCGGCGACCGTCGTCTCCCACGCGAACTGGTCGCGCCCCGGCGCCTTGTAGTCGTGGCACATGAAAAGCCGCGTCCGTGGAGGCAACGCCAGCAGCTTGCGCATCGAGCGGTAGAGATCGCGCGCACTGCCACCGGGAAAATCGGCCCGGGCCGTGCCGTAGTCCGGCATGAACAGGGTATCACCGACGAAGACGGCATCGCCGATCAGGTAGGCGACATCGGCCGGTGTGTGGCCGGGCACATGCATCACGCGGACCACGAGGCCACCGATCTGGAAGCATTCGCCATCCTTGAACAGATGGTCGAACTCGCTGCCGTCGCCCTTGAGGTCGGTCGCATTGAAGACCGGCCGGAAGATCTTTTGTACGTCACGGATGTGTTCGCCGATACCAACCTTGGCGCCGGTCTTCAGCTTGATGTAGGGCGCACCGGAAAGGTGGTCGGCGTGGGCGTGCGTTTCCAGCACCCAATCAATGACGAGGTTGTCTCCGCGTGCCGTGGCCAGGATCGCATCGGCGGAAGCCGTCGATGCCTTTCCGGTGCGGTGATCGTAGTCGAGCACGGGATCGATGACGGCAGCCCGTTTGGTCAGGGGGGCGTGAACCAGATAGCTGATTGTGTTGGTAGGCTCGTCGAAAAACGCACGGATCACAGGTGCGGAGGACGGGGGTGAGGAGAACATGGCTGCTGCTCCTGGTGGACGTGGATCTCGTTCCTGCTTGACTTATATATTAGGCATATCTAAATTAGCAACACCTAATGAAGAGGAAGCTTGTGATGTCTCAAGCACCGGCCGATTTCGCGACGTTCGAAGCCAACGCGACAATGGTTGCCGGCATCTTGCGGGCGCTCGCCAACGAGCGACGGCTGATGATCCTGTGCAAACTGGTCGAGTGGGGCGAGGCCAATGTCGGCACGCTCGCCGAGGCCGTGGGTTTGTCGTCGTCGGCGCTGTCCCAGCATCTCGCCAAGATGCGCGAGGAGGGCATCGTCACCTACCGGCGCGAGAGCCAGACATTGTGGTACCGCGTCGCCGATCCAAGGACCGAAGAACTGCTAGGACATCTCCAGCAAATCTTTTGCCCGCCCGAGCCGGCCCCCCGCAAACGAAAACCCTAACATCCAGGCCGTTACAGAAAGAGCACCTTCATGAGTCTTCCCACCATTTCCCCGACTGTCGCCAAGCAATTTATCGATCGCGGAGCCGTCCTGATCGACATTCGTGGCGCTGACGAGCATGCCCGCGAGCGCATCGCCGGCGCCCGCAACATGCCCGTTGAGCAGCTCTCCACGATCCCCGGCAATTCCAACCCCATCGTCTTTCACTGCAAGTCCGGCAACCGGACGTCCGTCAATGCCGCCAAACTGGCGGCAGCCGCGAACTGCGAAGCCTATATCGTCGAGGGTGGCATCGAAGCGTGGAAGAGCAGCGGTCTGCCCGTCATTGCCGACCGCAAACAGCCGATCGAGATCCAGCGACAGGTGCAAATCGCGGCCGGAAGTCTGGTGCTGCTTGGGGTGGTTCTCAGCCAGCTCGTTGCTCCCGGCTACATTGCACTGTCTGCGTTTGTCGGTGCTGGATTGACATTCGCGGGCTTCACCGGTTGGTGCGGCATGGCGAAGTTTTTGGCCCTGCTGCCGTGGAACCGGCGCTCAGCGACGCCTGCCTGATTCGGTGCGCGCGGCCGTGAACAAGGCATCGTCAATATGATCCTCACCGCCCTTCCAGCTGTATTGGCCGTCGGCTCCGGCGGACTCATAGGGCTGATCCTGGGGTTGGTTGGCGGCGGCGGATCGATCCTGGCCGTCCCGTTGCTCGTCTATGTCGTCGGTGTGGCATCACCGCACGTCGCCATCGGAACCGGGGCCATTGCGGTGGCTGTCAATGCTGCCTTTGGCTTGGCGGCCCATGCGCGCCTCGGCACGGTGAAGTGGCCTTGCTCGCTCGTGTTTGCGGCCTCGGGAATTGCCGGATCGGCGCTTGGAGCGACCGCCGGCAAGGCCGTCGATGGCCAGCGATTGCTCGCCGTGTTTGGACTGCTGATGATGGGGGTCGGGTTGGCGATGTTGCGTTCACCGGCCCAGTCTGGAGACCCCGAAGTCCGCTTGACGTTGTCCTCAGCCGCCCACTTGCTCCCGCGTCTCGTCGGCATCGGTTTTGGAGTCGGGTTGCTTGCCGGCCTTTTCGGGATCGGCGGCGGGTTTCTCATCGTTCCCGGCCTGATGCTCGCGACCGGGATGCCCATGGCCAACGCCATCGGCACGTCATTGGTCGCCGTCACAGCATTCGGTCTGACAACGGCCGGCAGCTATGCCGTGGCCGGGCTCATCGATTGGCCACTGGTCGGCTTCGTGATCGGCGGCGGGGTCGTCGGATCTCTGACCGGATCCCGCCTCAACGCCCGATTGGCCGGCAACAAACGGCTGTTGACCCGCATCTTCGCCGGCACCGTCATCGTCGTTGGCGCCATGGTCCTGGCGCGTGGCCTGCCGCATCTCATGAGCGGTTGAGCCAGGCCGTGGCCAATGAAAACGAGGACATGGACCTATGGCATCTTCAGTACTGCGTGAAGTCGTGGCGGCAGTCTTCGCGACGATGCTCGCGACGACGGCCATAGCCGAGACCAGACCGGCCGGTGCTTTGCCAGATTTCCGCGTTGCCCAGGGCAACAAGAATATTGCGCAAGCATGGCTCGCCGACCCGACCACACGATACAAGCACTTCGTGCTGGGTTCGCCATATGAAGCAGCCAGCCTCGTCGTTCGCCTCGAGGATGGGCGCATATTGAAGCTCACATTGCCCGACGACTCGGTTTTCGAGGATCGTCAGCCGAGATTGGCCGACCTGGACGGCGACGGCCGCGATGAAATCGTGCTTGTGCGGTCCTACCTCGACCACGGCGCTGCCTTGGCAGTCATCAGCGTCGTCGACAACCAGCTCAAGATCATTGCCGAAACTCCGCCCACCGGATCACCACGCACGTGGATCAATCCGGCTGGGATCGCCGATTTCGATGGGGACGGCAAGCTCGATATTGCCTACGTGCAGATGCCGCATGTTTTGGGCCGGCTTCGCGTCTGGACGCTGCGGGCTGGGAAGCTCGTCGAGATTGCCTCGATTTCCGATACGTCAAACCACGTTGCAGGCACCCGCAATATCGGACTGGCCGTGGTCGCCGACTTCGACGGCGACGGGATCATGGACCTCGCGATTCCGTCGATGGACCGCCGCTCGCTGCGCTTCATCAGCTTCAAGGGCGGAGCGCATGAAATCGCGCGCAAGTCACTACCATCGCCAGCCGTTTCTGATTTCCGGCTGGAGACGGACAACGGAAAGCCCGTCGTGGTGGTCGGTTTGGGCAACGGGCGTTCAATAAAGGTATCGAGCCGGTAGTCCAAATGGCTTCAGATCCATCTGCGAACACGTGCGCGGTAAGCGAGATAGTCGCCGCCAAATCTACGATCTAGATAGGCTTCTTCCCGCTCAATCGCGAGCTTGATCAACGCCATCAATGCGACGGGGACGAACAGGATCAGCCAGGTCCAATGGGCGATCAGTCCGATTGCGATCAGGCAGATGATCGCAGCGAGATACATCGGATTGCGCGAATATCGATAGATACCACCGGTGGCCAGCACACGAGCAGGTGCCGTCGGATCGAATGGCGTACCAACGCGGCGGAAATGAACGAGCGCTACCACGCCGATGCCCAGCCCCACAAAGAGTATGAGCCATGCAATCATCGCGACCGTTTGAGGCACGAGACTGGGTAGCGGCCACACTCGCTGCATAGTCCAGGCGATGACGAGCGTTGCCGCGTAAATGATCGGCGGCCAATGAGCCGTATTTGGTCGGTCCGGTGCATCTGCCATGGTCACACCCAAATTTAGCCAATGCCCGCCAACTATGCCGTTATCGATGAAACTCGGGACCAGGATCGTCATCTTCGCCGCAGACCGGGTGTGCGAGCGGGCTGCCCATCCAACGGCGGCGCGTGTTGAGCCGCTACTTCTTCTTTCCGGCTTCATTGTACTGCTTGAGGTACGCCATCAAGTCCGCGACGTCCTTCTCGTCCTTGATACCCACAAATGCCATCTTGTTGCCGGGCATCGCGGCCTTCGGATCCTTGATGTAGGTGGCGAACGTCTTGTCGTCCCATGTCAGGCCGGATTCCTTGTTCGCATCGGAATATTTGAAGCCCTCAATGCTGCCGGCCTTGCGCCCGAAGATCCCGTTCAAGAGTGGACCAACCACATTCTTGGCCCCTTCGCCAACTTGATGACACGCCCGGCACTTCTTGAAGACATCCTCGCCGTTCGCCAGATCCTGGGCATATACGGCTGGAGCGTTCAGCAAAATGCCCGCGAGAACGAGCCCAACGACGCGCAAACTCATGACTTCCTTCCTCCATTATTATTGTCATATAATGATATGAGAATGTTTTGCGGAGAGCAAGGATCTCTAGGTCGTCGGGGCGGGATGTTTGGTGCGGCGCGCTGCTCCTGCAACACGTCTCGTCCCTTGCAGGTGCCGCCCGATCGCTCCGCCGGACATCGCCCTACGAAAGGCCCAGCCGCCACATGGCGCGTCCCTCAATGAGATAGGCGAGACCGAGTTTCGCGCCCACGAGAACGCTGGCGATGAAGATCGGGGCGCTGATGGCGAGTGTGCTGGCAGCTGACAGGCCCTGACCGATCGTGCAGCCCTGCGCCAGGACGCCGCCGAGCCCCATGAGGGCTGCCCCCAGCAGATGCCGTCGCATTTCGATGGCATCGTCGAAAGCTTCCCAGCGGAACTCACGCCGCCACAGCGCGATGAGCAGCGAGGCGCCCCAAGCACCCGCTGCGGCAGACACGCCGAAACCAATGTTTCTGAACGGCTCCATCATGAACTGCAGCAGCGCTCTGCCGACGGGGGCGACGAACGACAGGCTTTCGGGCCTATCGAGCGCCAGAGCATCGACTGCAAACGATGTCGCAAGCCATCCGGCGGCGATGGCCAACCCCATCAGACACGATCCGATCAACAGGCGGCGCCGGTTGCGCAATCTGCTGTCTGCGAGCGGAGCGACGATCAACAGCGCCAGGGCACAGGCGAGGATCACTTGCGCCCCTCGTGCACCCGCGACATTGCCCAGCAGGCCGTCAATCGAGCTACCGCCATAAGATGCGAAGTTGACGCTGCCAACGCTCAACAGCGCTTCCCGCCCAACCGACAGAGCGCCGGCGGTAGCTGCGATGGCGACGATACCGACAATCATCGCGGAGACGGCAGCCCGAAGGTCCCCGCCACCGGCCCGTACCAGGAGTCCAAAGCTGCAGGTCCCAACGAAAGTCATCCCCAGGCCGAACAAGAAACCGCCGAGCACGGTGCCAAGCAGATGAAGTTGCGGAGCGGCATAGGGAGAGCGCGCGAGGTCGACCCACCCCAACCAACCGAGAGCCTGCGTCGCTAGTACCGAGACGGCGATTGCCAAGCCCCAGGCCTTGGCGCCGCGAAAATCGCGCCCTACCAAGGCATCTTCGACGGCACTCATTGTGCACAGCCGGCCGAAGCGCGCAGCACCACCGCCAAGAGCGCCGCAAACGAGGCCACCGATGATTACCCAATCGATTGCCAAATGTCCCCCAGCGCGGCCAGCGACCGCCACGAAACAGCATGGTTGCACCAGCGCCCAAAGCGCTGCCTCAGCTGCGACAGAACTTATCGTAGATCGCCTGGATGAACCGCTTCGTCGTGTCGTCGGACAAGCTGTAGTAGACGGCGCGGCCGTCGCGCCGTGTTTCGACGAGCCCTTCGTGACGCAGCCTAGCCAATTGCTGGGAAACCGTTGCCTGACTGAGCGCGAGGAGTTCTTCCAACTCGGTCACGGAGCGCTCACGCTCGGACAGGAGGCATAAGATCACCAGACGGCTCTCGTGGGCGACGGCTTTCAAGAAGTCGCTGGCTTTACGAGCCTTCCGCATGAGGCTTTCGAGCTCTGGCGACATCTCGCGTCCGTCTTCCAAGGCTGTCTCGATGTCGTGCACTATGTTCTTGGTCATCACGGAATTGTCTCTTGCTTCCTGCATTCGGCGAACGCTGTGCCCACAACTGCGCGAAGTCTCCTGCCGCTACTGGCCCGCGCTAGTGGGCCTCGCGATCGAGCTTGCTCTGCAACTCGCCGAGGAGGCCCCAGAAGAAATCGGCCCCGGGATACCCCGTGATGCGGCCGACCTCCTTGCCCTTGTCGGCGAGCACAAACGTCGGAGACGCGGTGACCGGCGCGGCGAGGGCGACACCAGTCTTCTCGACATCGGCAAGATCCACCCGGCGCAGTGGGGCTCTGCGTCCCTCCGACGATTTCTCGTAACCGGGGCCGACTTCCTGATGCCAAAGCTTGCACCACGGACATCCACGTGTCTCGAACATGACCAATTCAGCCGCACCGACGGGCGAGGCGAAGCGGAGCATCAACAGAATGATGGACGTGATCCACCATCCTCTGCGAGCGGCGCACCACCCCCTGCGTGCAGCGTTGTTCCGTTTCAAGGCCAAGCGCGTCACCGTTGTTTTATTTGTTCACGGGGCTTTCGGGATCGAACAGATAGGCCGTCAGATCCTTGATCTGCTCGACCGAGAGGAACTTGTTGTGGCCAAAGCGCGGCATGTTCGAGCAGGCCTGCACCGACTGCGCATTGAAGATCTTGGCATAGGCCTGCTTGGCCTCTTCGGCCTTGAATTTGCGGATCTTGCCATACTCTAGCAACGTGGGACCGAGAGTGCCGAAACTCAGTTCCTTGGGTGACAGCTGGTGGCAGGCATAACAATTGCCGCCGATCAGACCGTCCGGCTTGTCGCTGAACTGCCCGCCGGTGCCGCGCTGGGCGAGTTGCTGCCCCTTCTTCCAATCGCCGATGACGTTGCCGTCGGCCGGATAGACAACGGCCTTGAGGGCGCTCTCGACCAGCTTCTTCTCGACATCGGGCGTCAGCTTCAAGGGCACCTGCGAGCAGATGCGGTGAGCCTCGTCGGGCTCGATCCGAGCCTGCCACTCGGGCGGCGCGCTCTTGAAAGTTGCCTTGATGGTGGCGTCGACCACGGCGGCCTCGACCTTGGCAGGTTGCTGCGCGATCGCCGCGCTCACGAACGCCGCGAGAATGGCTGCTGACAGAACGAGTGCTTGTCGCATGATGTTTCCTCCCTCGGAGCGTCAGCGCTTGATAGACGGCACTTGGATCAGCCCGCCTTCAGCGTTCTTGTTCAAGTAGAGCGTCAGCGCTGTGAGCCCATCGGCGAGATAGTCGGGTTGCGGCCAGCGCATCTGCCGGTAACAGTCCCACAGGCGGTGCTGCATCGTGCGCAGCTGGCTCTGCGACACGCGATAGGTCGGCCAAGATCCCATCGTCTCCTGCACAGCCTTGCCGGGCTTCGACAAATTCGGCAGGCCCTGCAGCCGGATCCTCTTGCCGTCCTCGGCGTGGCAGGTCGCGCAGGAGAAATCCCACTGCCCGCCGCGACGGTTGAACATCGCCTGGCCGACGGCATACAGCTCCTGCTCCTTGGGATGCGTGAGCGTCACCGCAAGCTTCATTCCGCTCGATTTGTTGGCGATGAACGCTGTGAGGTCCTCCATGTCCGACTGCACTCCGGGACCAGCGAACCGGCGTTTGACGACGTCGGCCGTATCGAGCCCTTGCACGTTCTGCATGCACCACTGGAGCCGCTGCTCCAGATCCATGACGCGGTCAGCATCCTTGAAGTGGCGCGGCAGCTTGGCGTAGGCGCCGTCGATCTTGCCGGCCCCTTCACCGAGGTCACACGTTTCGAGACTGACGTTCTTTGTGCCACGCGCCGTCTTCCACAGCACCTCGCCGCGATCGACATTGAGGAAGCCGGGGTTGGACAGCGGATCGCTGATCATCTCGCGGTACTTCTCGATCTCCTTTTCGGCATCCGTCGCCCCCTGCGCAAGCACAGCACCAGCCGTGAGCTGGATCATCATCGCGAGACCAAAGACATATCTGGCAGACCGCATTCAGACCTCCCCGTATGGCGCGCTGCAGCATCATTGGTCGTGCTGCTGTCGATGCGAGCCCTTGCGCCGCCACAGTCTATTCGCAATTGAGACATCGCCGCAAGATCATATTGACATATTCGATTTTTACAATGTAATTGAGGCGGCGCGCCACTGAGCGCCAAAGGCCGCCATGGCTCGCGATCGAGTTCTCGGCCACCTGAGTTTTGAGGAGATGGGGATGACGATGACTGGTCATGCGCGCAATCGGCGGCAGGTTCTGGCTCTAGCTGCTATCGGCGCCGCGGCGATGCTGCTGCGACCCTCAGCCTCGATGGCGGGCCCCGAACAGGTCGCCGCCGAGATCAAAAAGCTGATTGGTGACAAGAAGCTCGCCGAAGGCATGATCAAGCTGGATCTCCCGTCGATCGCCGAGAACGGCCTCGTGGTTCCGCTCAGCTTCGAGGTCGAGAGCCCGATGACCGACAAGGATTATGTCAAGTCGGTCCATGTTTTCGCCGAAGGCAACCCCAATCCTCAGGTGGCCTCGTTCCGCTTCACGCCGATGAGCCCGAAGGCCGCCGCCGCGATCCGAATCCGGTTGGCGCAGACACAAAACATCATCGTCATTGCCGAGATGTCGAGCGGCGAGATCTTCACGGCGAAGAAAGAAGTCAAGGTCACGATCGGCGGCTGCGGCGGCTGATAGCCGGTTGATCCAACAATTCAGATCGTCCAGCTTCCTTCGAGGTTTTAAAAAATGTCCGCACCAAAACCCACCCCCCGCGTCCGCATGCCGTCGACCGCCAAGGCCGGCGAAGTCATCGAGGTCAAGACGCTCATTTCCCACGAGATGGAGAGCGGCCAGCGCAAGGATGCCGCTGGCCAGCTCATTCCACGCAAGATCATCAAAGAGTTCAAAGTCACGTTCAATGGCAAAGACGTCATGAGCGCGGACTGGCACGGCGCGGTGTCCGCCAATCCTTACCAGTCGTTTTTCGTCAAGGTGCCGGAAACCGGAACGTTCGTGTTCACGTGGACCGACGATGACGGCTCCGTCTACACGGCCGAGCAGAAGGTCACGGTTGGCTGACGCTGGCCTCAGACCAACGGCAAGCTGCAAATTGAAATCCAGGGACTGCCAAGGTTGAGGCACCGCTTCAACCAGCGGGGTTTTGCGTTCACTTGCAAAGCTCCAAGACGAGACACGGAGTGGGCATGATCTCTCGACGCGATTTTTTGACCGCCGCTACCGCCGCCGCCGCGTTGGTGGGCTCGGGGAGCGGTCAGCTTGGCCGGGCCGCCGCACAAGCCAAGCTCACGCAAGCCGACCTGCTCCGTTTCGAGCCCATCGGCAACGTCACCCTCATCCATTTGACCGATCTGCACGGCCAGATGATGCCTCTGCATTTTCGCGAGCCGTCGATCAACATCGGCGTTGGCGAGAATAAAGGGCTGGCGCCGCACATCACGGGCGAGGCCTTTCTCAGGGCCTTCAAACTGGAGCCGAAGTCGGCGCTGGCGCACGCCCTGACATCTGACGACTTCGTCGGGTTGGCCCGCAACTATGGCCGGATGGGCGGCCTCGACCGGATCGCCACTGTCATCAAATCCATCCGCGCCGAGCGGCCCGACAAATGCCTGCTGCTCGATGGCGGCGACACCTGGACCAACAGCTGGACCTCCTACAAAACCGCCGGCCAGGATATGGTCGACGCCATGGCCGTGCTCAAGCCCGATGCCATGACCGGCCATTGGGAATTCACCCTCGGCGAGGCCCGCGTCAAGGAAATCGTCGAAAAACTGGGTTTCCCGTTCCTCGCCCAAAACGTCAAGGACAAGGAGTTCGAGGATCCGGTTTTCCCCGCCCAAAAAATCTTCGAGCGTGGCGGCGTCAAGATTGCCGTGATCGGTCAGGCCTTGCCGTTCACGCCTATTGCGAACCCGCGCTGGATGATCCCGAACTGGACATTTGGCATCCGCGAAACAGAAATGCAGAAAGAGGTCGACGCTGCTAAGGCCGCTGGCGCCGATCTCGTGGTTCTGTTGTCGCACAACGGCTTTGACGTCGACGGAAAAATGGCGTCCCGCGTCAAAGGTATCGATGTCATTCTCACGGGACATACGCACGACGCTATCCCCGAAGTGACAAAAGTCGGCAAGACGCTGCTGGTCGCATCGGGTTGCCACGGCAAGTTTGTGTCGAGACTTGATCTCTACGTGCAAGGCAAAGAGATCAAGGGTTTTCGCTATCGCCTGATACCCATTTTTTCAGATGCGATTGCCGCGGATGCCGAGACTTCAGCTATCATCGCCAAGCATCGTGCACCCTACGCACAGGATCTGTCGCGGGTCCTCGGCAAAACCGAGGGGCTGCTCTATCGGCGCGGCAATTTCAACGGCACGCTCGACAACGTCATCTGCGAC
>JANLQP010000178.1:0-2239 GCA_031367895.1 Hyphomicrobiales bacterium | reverse complement strand
TTGATGCCGACTTCCTTGCTCGTCAGGTGCGAGAGCTCGTCACGCAGCTTGTCGACCTCGGCGCCCTTCTTCCCGATCACGACGCCAGGACGGCCCGTGTGCAGGGTGACGACGACCTTGCCCGGCTTCCGCTCGATCACGATGTTCGCGATCGCCGCATGACCGAGGCGGGCCTTCAAGTACTTGCGCAGCAACTCGTCTTCTCGCAGCAGCGCCGGCAGCTCGCGTCCCGCGTAGTACCGGGAGCTCCACTGCTTGCTGATGCCGAGGCGAAAGCCGATCGGATTAGTCTTCTGTCCCATTAGCGTCCTGTCCTCTCGGAGACCACGATTTCCACGTGGCTCGTCCGCTTCTGAATCGGAGTCGCACGCCCCTGAGCGGCCGGCATGAACCGCTTGAGCTTCGGCCCCTCGTTGATGACGGCGAGCTTGATGTACAGCGAGTCCACGTCCAGCGCCGACCCCGTCGCCCGCGCCGCCTGCTCGGCATTCGCGACGGCGGACTTCAGCGTCTTCGAGATCTGCTTCGCCGCATGCTTCTTCGAGAACGTCAGCAACGCGAGCGCGTCATTCACATCCTTGCCGCGGATCTGGTCGATCACCAGGCGCATCTTGTACGGCGACTGCCGCGTGCCACGCTGAAACGCGCGCGCTTCGGTGGCCGGACCACGGCGAACTGGAGCCGACCGCTTGGCCGTCGCTTTCTTGGCGACCGCTTTTTTGGCTGCCGGCATCGCTTACTTGCCTCCCGGCTTCGGCGCGGACGTCTTCTTGTCCACCGCCTTGCCGCCGGTGTGACCACGGAAGAGACGCGTTGGCGAGAACTCGCCAAGCTTGTGCCCCACCATGTTCTCCGTCACGTACACCGGCACGAACTTGTTGCCGTTATGCACGGCGAAGGTGTGCCCGACGAAGTCCGGGAGCACCGTGCTCGCCCGCGACCACGTCTTGATCACCTTCTTCGAGCCCGCCGCATTGTGCGTCTCGACCTTCTTCACGAGGGCCGCCTGTACGAACGGACCCTTCTTTACGCTTCTCGCCATGGTCTCTGTCCCGGATTACTGCGTGGCCTTACCGCGCTTCCGCCCGCGGACGATCATCCGCGTGGACGGCTTCTTCTTGTTGCGCGTCTTCACGCCTTCCTTCTTGCCCCACGGGCTGACGACGTTCCGCCCGCCACGCGTCCGTCCACCGTGCGGGTGATCGACGGGGTTCATGACCTCGCCGCGCACCTTCGGACGCTGGCCCATCCAACGGCTCTTGCCGGCCTTGCCCCACGACTCCAGCTCGTGTTCCGCATTGCCCACTTCCCCGATCGTGGCCAGACACTTGTTGTGGATCATGCGCACTTCCGTGCTCGGCATGCGGAGCGTGACGTAGTCACCCTCCTTCGCCATCACCTGCGCCGACATCCCCGCTGACCGGCAGACCTGCCCGCCCTTGCCAATCTTGAGCTCGACGTTGTGCACGTCGGTCCCCAGCGGGATCTCACCGAGCGGCAACGCGTTCCCCAAGCGGACATCCGTGCCCGGACCAGACGAAATCACATCGCCAACCTTCAACCCCTTCGGGTGCAGGATGTAGCGCTTCTCGCCGTCCTCGTATTGCACGAGGGCAATGCGCGCCGACCGGTTCGGATCGTACTCGATCTCACGCACCGTCGCCGGCATCCCCAGGCGGTTGCGCTTGAAGTCGATGATGCGGTACTTCCGCTTGTGACCACCACCGATGCGACGCATCGAGATGTGGCCATGATTGTCACGGCCGCCGCTCTTCTTGATCGGCTCGAGCAGCGACTTCTCGGGCGTACTCCGCGTGATCTCCGCAAAATCGGAGACCGAGCGGAAACGGCTGCTCTTGGTGACTGGCTTGAATTGACGAATTGGCATGGGGTCAGCCCTCGAAGATCTCGATCTTGTCGCCGTCCGCGAGCTTCACGATCGCTCGCTTCCAGTGCGGCTTGCGCCCGACGCTCTTTCCCATCCGCTTGTCCTTCCCGCGGTGGTTCGACGTCCACACACCCGTCACCTTGACGCCGAATAGCGTCTGGATGGCGTGGCGAATCTCCTGCTTGTTGGAATCGGGATGTACCTGGAAGAGGTACTCCCCGCGGTCCTGATAGGCGACCGAGCTCGCTTCCGTGATGAGCGGCCGCACGATCGTGCGATGAAGCGTTGGCATCGGCTACTTCTCCTTCTTGGTGGACTTCCTGGCCGCCGGCTTCTTGGCGGCCGCCTTCT
>JANLQP010000125.1:0-4146 GCA_031367895.1 Hyphomicrobiales bacterium | reverse complement strand
CCATTCAGCCCCGAATAGCCCGAGGTGTTGACGGCGTTGAGGTAGGTGTACGCCTCGGCCGGCACATAGTTCTTCAACATCGGGTTGTTGAAGACATTGCCCAGGTTGCGGACGCCGTTGATGCTCTTGACCTGAGTCTCCAGCTGCGTGATCTGCTGCACCTGGTTCTCGATTTCGGTGACATCGTTCAGGACCTGCAGGATGGTCTGGATGAGGTTGGCGATGTCGATGACCGGAATGCCCTGCGCTCGCGCATTGCCGGCACCCAGGGTGCCAGCAACGAGGCAAGCAGCGGCGGCGACCTTGAGACGAGTTTTCATGTGACGCTCCTTCGGCTGGTTGACGACTACGCTCGGCCACGCAGGGCAGCGAGCTTGTAGGCAGCGGTTCGCACCGCCCCGTAACCCTGGCGGACGATGGCGCCGGCGCCGGCCGCCATGGTTCCTGCGAATCGACCGGTGGCCGCAGCGGCCGCGCCGGTGGCTCGGCCTGCCGCGTGCGGCAGACCGGCGCCGGCACGGACAACGCCGCCGGCTGCCGCCGGGCCGGCGCCGCGTGCGGCGGAAGCCGAGCGCAAGCCACCGACCATCATGGCGTTCTGGACCATCTGAATGCCTTGCTGGATGGCGGCGCCACCAGTGAGCGCAGAGGCAAGGCTGGGCGCCTGGAAGCAGATGATGGCCATGAGGATCATCAGGACGCAGTAGCGCGTCGCTTCGCCAAGCACATTGAAAGAACCGCCTAGAAAGCCGCCGCCACTCTGGATGGCGAGGAACATCTGGTTCCCCATGAACGCGCTCAGCCCCAATGCGAAGAATGCAAACCAAGTCAGAACAACCGCGTTCAAGACCATGGAAAGCCAACTGTCGAAGAAGCGCGCAGTGGGGCGCCAGGCCAGACACAGAACGAACAGCGGCCCTATCGCAATGACGAACGTCAGGAACAACTTCGACAAGGTCACGACGAACAAAGCGATGCAAAGGAAGATCACCGAACCAATCGAGAAGATGACGGCGCCAAGTACAAGGTCGAGCCGGAACATGCTCGCCTCCTTCATGATGTCGGCGACCTGTGCGCTGGCGTCGTCGTTGAACTTGTCCAGCAAGGCGTAGGGTGTGGAAACGGTCGCGGGATCAACCGCGGACGGTAGGAACGTCGATGCCACACCCATCGCCAACGAGTTCGCCGTGTCAGATACGTTGCTGATGTAGAAGCCGGACTGAAGAGCGAAGGCCAGTACCAGGCCGATCTTGAAGACTTTCCACATGAACGTCGGCAGCGTTTCGGAAACCTCGCTTCGCAGCACCGCCCAGCCATAGAGCGTCACCCAGATGGTCATGGCGCTCAACGCGATTGGCGTTATCGCGGTCATCAAGGTGGACACAACGCTCAGCACGTAGGTGCTGAGAACGCTGTCGAATTGCGAACCCACCCAATTGAACATTTGGTCCTCCGTGGCCTACTGAACGGCCGACACCGGCAGGTTCAGTGGAGGCCTGGCGTTCATGTCAACGCACTTGCCACCCAGGTCTGGGTACTGACACCACAGCCAGGTCGGTCCCTTCTTGGCGATCCAAAGGCGAGACAACTTCTGAGTGCCGTAGGTCGAAACGCGACAGCTCGTTGCCCGCGCGAACGGCTCCGTGCATTCGCGGAGTCCGTTGGATGTCTCCACCATGTGCCAGGGTCCAGCGTGGCACCCTGCATCGGCCGCGCATGGCTTCGACTTGCTCGCTGGCCCCGTCGATGGCACTGGAGGCGTCTCGACGTTCTTCGATCCATCGGCCATCACCTTGACGGCCTCATTGCCCTTGACGAACTGCGCGAGAGCCGTTGAAGTCCCGGCGACCAGTCCTGCGAAAACGACGATGAGTTGAACGACTTTCATACTGCTCTCCTGGAGGTTCGAAACTTGCGATCGTGAACCTCGGAAAGCAGAACGGGAAGCCATTGAAACGGATCGTCACCATGCCGTTCGCGCACCGAGTCCAGCAAGGCCACGTTATCGGTGGTGCCCGACAGCACGGTGATGAAGTCGTCCAAGCCGGCGAGGTCCATCTCGCAGATGGCGCTGGCGTGCCCTTGCTTGACCAGGAAGCGCCGGCCGCCTTGCGCGCCGAGGCTGCGGACGATCTCGAACTCGGCCTGGCTGAGCCCGAACCCTTCGACGTATTCCTCGCGCACCGCCTCGGGGTTGGCCAGGAAGATCTTCGTCACGCTCTGCTCGATCATCGTCCGCCCGATGGGGTGGCGCAGCACATCGGACGGGCTTTGCGTGTCGAAGATGCCCAGGCCATTCTGTTTGCGGATGGTCTTCTGCTTCTGCTTGGCGAAGTCGCTGAAGATCTCGTGATCGAGCGCCTTCCAGAACTCGGAGATCACGTAGATCAGCCGCTCGCCGTTGACCAGCTCTTCCATGACCTGAAGCAGGTACATCATCACCGGCGTGCGCACTTCGGGCAGATCGAGGAATTCGGTGGTGTCGAAGCCGATCACCGAGGCGGCATTGAGGTCGAGCAACCGGTCATCGGCCTGATCGAACACCCAACCGAGCGCGCCGCCCTGGCACCAGCGGCCGAGCCGCTCATAGAGGCTGTTCTCGCCCGACTTCGGCAGGTTCTGCCGCACCGTCGAGAAGCGGCGCAGGTTCACCGGCATCATGGCCACGGACTTCACGGCGTCCGCGATGGCACGTTCATCCGATGGCAGCAGCGGCATGGCTGGCGTGGCGATGCAGGTGCGGATCAGTTGCTCCCAGAACTGCACACGTGCGGGGGAGGGGTCGCGCTGAAGCGGATTGCAGCCGGTGGGCTTACCAGCTTCGAGCGTGAAGTAGCGGCCACCCAGCGCGCGGATCGCGATCTCGCAGCCGCGGTCGAGGTCGAACAACACGAGCCGTGGGGCCGGGTCCCACTTGCGCGTGAGCGTCAGCAGGAACATCTCGAGCGTGGTCTTGCCGACGCCGGTCGATCCGATGATGAGCGTGTTGCCCGGCAGCTTCTTGTCGGCCGAGTCTTCGCCCTCGGGGCTGCTGTGCAGGTTCAGGTAGAACGGCTGGCCCGAGGGTGTGCGCAGCAGGGCCAGCGCTTCGCCCCAGGGGTTGCCGTCGCGCTTGCCGCGCGCAAAGTTGTGGCCGCTGGCCAGCGCTGCGAACGCCCGCGACGACAGCTTCGCATCGCGTGGCCGCCATTGCCAGTTGCCGGGCATCTGGGCAAACCAGGCCGCATCAGCGACGAGATCGACCGGCGACATCTGCAGGCTCGAAGCCTCCCCGACCGCACCGATGGCCTGCGCCGCACGGCGTCCTGCATCGGCCACGTCATCGCCAAAGACAACCAGGCTGTAGTGGTACTCGCCCATGCAGAACTGGCCGTCGCCGAGTTCATTGAGGGCCACGTCCATCTCGGCGACCTGGCTCTCGACCACGTCATCACTGGCGATGAGCTGGTCGCGCTGAAGTTCGAGTGCTCGCATGGCCTCGCGGCGAGGCAAGATCGAGAAGCTTTGCGTCTCGATGAACTCGCTGGCTTCGTAGAGCAGGGAGTTCAGGATGCCGGGCTCGACGGCATCGGCGTATTCCTTGATGTCCACCAGCGCGGCGTAGCGGCGCCGGTCACCATGACGGAGTTCGAGCTTGTCACCACCGAAGGACAGGCGCGTAGTCGGCAGGGTCCGATACAGCGGTCCGGCGGCCATCGGGATCGCACGCCACCAGCCGTTGACGAGGTAGCCGAGGACTTCGGCCACCTCGGAGTAGCTGCGTCCGCCCTGCGTGCGCGTGCCGAGCAACTGCGGCCCGAAACCGCGGAGCACGCGCCCGACCAGCGCCGAGCGTTCTTCCATGACGCGCAGCGCGTCGGCCTGCGCTTCTGCGATGGTGGCGCGCGACCGCTGCGTCGATTGCAGCGCACGGCTCATGCGCGAGACGTTCGGCCGGTACACGAGGGTGAGGTAAAGCTCGTTGCTCATCATCCGGCGTTCGCCGAGCTTCGCTTGGTAGGCCACGGAGAGGTCACGCGCAAAGCCAGGCGCGGCCGGGTCTTGAAGCGCGTCGCCGACGACGCGGTGCAGCCTGTGCGTCCACACGGCCCACTGGCCGCCGGCCAGGTTGCGCAGCAGGCTGCACAGGGCCTCGTGCCGTTCGGC
>JANLQP010000254.1:0-4044 GCA_031367895.1 Hyphomicrobiales bacterium | reverse complement strand
AGGAAAATTGTGCGAGCACCAGGGCCATGCAGATGATGAAGGCGAACAGGATCGCGAGCGACCCAACGGTGATCGGCACGCGCACGGGCGAGGCAATGAAAACGAGAAAAATTACCGCGCCGGCGCCGTAGGCCGCAATCGATGCTGCGCAGCCGAGCAGCGATGTCGCGCCGCCCGCTGCAAATTCACGCGGCGCGGCAGACAGTTTCGGCAGCAGCGCCGCCACGGCGACGCCGGCCAGGCCTGTGACGAACGTTGCATAAGCAAGAATCCGATTGTAGCTGAACAGTGAGGCCACGACTGGCGCGTCCTTGTGCAGCCTTGGAAACTCTCGGCGCAGGGCCAGGAGCACGGCATCCCGCGTCTGGCCATCGGGATCTTGAGTTCGCGACCGCCATATCGCGAGTGCGGCGGCAGCGAACAGCAACAGCACCAGCGCTCTGACGACGGGATCGAGTGCACGGTGAGCTTCAGGCGCGAGGTTGTCCCCCAATTTGGCGGCAAGCTGTCGCGCGATCCACCACAACATCAGAACGATCAGCCCGAACCCGGAAATCGCCAGACTGAGCTCGACCCAAGGCAGCCACTCGTCGAAAGGCAGCAGAACCCGCTGAACCAGGGCGCGGATGATTTCCGGCGTCTGTTCCGGCACCAGCAATGCCAGCACGGTGATTGCACCGCACACGATCGGAACGCGCAGCAGCCGCAATACTGCAAGCGCGCTCCTCGCGACCGTCAGAGGCCTGGACCGGCCGGTCCTGGCACCAGTTTCATCGGCCATGACGTGCTCCGATGGCGCTGTTGCTACCGGCGTCCCGCTGCGCCGGTCAGCACTGGGGCACCGAGGTCGAGCAATTTGCCCGGCACTCGCTCATCAGGTTGACGATATCCTGGCAGTCGGCCGTACAACTTCCCGGCGTGCACCCCTTGCTGCGCCAGAGCTGGAGGTTTTGGGTGCAATCGAGGCATTCGGGCAGCGTCGCCTTCGGATGCGCAAGGATATCGTCTACCTTCGTGCTCTTGGCGTTGGGTTGCGGTGCGGGTTTGGATTGTTGTGCGTTGGCGGCAATCGGGCAGGTCAGGGTCAGTAGAGCGGCGACGATGAATGGGACGCCGTTTCGAATTTGCATTGCAAGCCTCCAGCTTCCGTTGAATGAATACTTTCGGTGGAGGCCGGCCCCAATCGCCGCGCCTTGCCTCGATTACCGGTTGCGCAGTGTCCATTCCTTCTGCACCCACATCGCCGAATAGTGGTACTGGGCATCGCTCAAAGAATCGATCGCCGAAAATGTCCGGCAACTGTTGCCTTCGTTGGCATAGGTATAGCCAAGGCACCCGTTGTCCAGTTTGCAGGCGGCGGCGCAAGCCGTGGTCGATGCGACTGTCTGCACCGCAATCTCCCGCCCGTTGAGGCGCACGGGCCCGTGATCCATGCTGAAATCCTCGAGCACGGTCTTGTGGATCGACGTCCTGACCGTCGGCCGCACACCGTTCTTTATGACGACCCCGGTGACCGAGGCGGGATCGAGCCGGACATCGTTCGCCGCGTGCTTCAGGCGGCAGACGCGCGACCAGCGGTCATAGCTGTAGGCCTGGCACTTGGCCTCGGCGCCACAGGCAGCCTCGCAAGCAGGCTGGGTGATGCTTGGCAGTTGACGCAAGGTGCAACCTGCCATCCGCCTGTTTGCAATCGCGTCGAAGGCAACTGACGCCGGGTTCCGCGCCGATGCCGAAACAGGTGTGACGGCAGTTGTGCGAAAGAGCGTTTCCGGCGGCAATAGCGCCGACGGATCGAGCCTGTAGACGTCGGAGGCGCGCAAGTCCTGTTTGTCGAGGAAGAACACCGACAGGTGCGACAGCTTTGCGAGATCGTCACTGTCGGCATGGAACTCCACCACGCACTGGCTGAACGTCCGCGTGCCGAATTCGACGAGCGTGCGCTGCGAGAAGAAATGGCTCTCGACGTTTCGGCCGCCGATCGCTTTGTTCGGCGTGGGCGAGGAGACCTTGATGTCTTTCTCCTGCAATCGCGTCATGTCGGGCCGCCGCGGCACCGCGGACGCGTCGGTGCGCCAAGCGTAGACGTTGTCGCATGCCTGGCGCAGCATCCGGTTCGAGGGCTTAGGGGCGATCGACATGCCGAAAGAATCGATGTTCCAGAGGCCGATCTGATCGAGATTGTCGACGCAGGTCCATTCCGTCGGCGCCTGCGCATACACCTTGACGAGCTGGCTCGGACGCACCCACGCGCTGCCGACGGTCTCGCCCACCTGACCCGGATCGGAAAACGTCCCGATGACCGCCTGCAAGTCCTGGAGGCCGCGGGAATACGTTTCGACGAGGCTGCGGCGCAACTGATCGGCCGGCCGGTTGGCCCAGGCCTTGATTGCGTCGTCGCCGGCCCCTTCGAGTGGAATGTAGGATGCGTGGAACATCAGCCGACCACGCGGATGCAGGTAGCGTTGCGGGGTCCGCACGCGGCGCCCCAGCGCCTGGCCGGCCATGAACACCAGCGCACAGGCCGAGGCGCATGTTTTCCCGTCCTCCACAACGGTGATGATGAAGCTTTCGCCCCGCAGGCTGCGTGCCATGTCCATCGCTTCGGTAACGTCACCGCCACCGCTGCGCAGGCAGAGAAACACATGGTGCCGCCTGAAGCCCGCGGCCTCGTGGACCTGCCACAACCGCTTCGTGTCACCAGGATCGATCAAGCCTTCGAGAACGAGATCGCATTTGACGGGATCGGACGGAATGAAGCTGCCGCCGAAGTTGCCACTCGCTTGCTGCGCCCGGAAGTGTTCAGCAGGTGCGGTGATGTCGGCGCCGTGGGCGCCAGCCAACGTCAAGAGGAAAAATAGCGCAGAGATTTGAATTTTCCGCGGTGATTCAACAATCGTCGTTTGCAAAGGCCGCATCGTGTTTCCCCCTTGCCGCGAGAGACATTTCGAAGGCGCGAGTCGCCCAACATGCAGAAGTCGGGCCCGACCCTTACAGTCGGCAATGACTTCGAGCAGATCGAAACGACGCTACCGGTGTGAAACAACGCCCACCCGGGAGACTGTATAGGCGCTTCTTCCTGGAATCAAACCGCTCTTGACCAACTCGTCGTCTTGATCGCGTCGATACCTACTTCTCGCTTTCCCTCGGGGAGCAACTTCCAGCGTTCTGGCGGCAGTCGTTCCGAGCAGCGGAACTGCTGTGGGGCGAGACAGATGGTCCGAAATCGGAGGAACTTCTGTCGGCAAAAGAACGTATCTGGAAACCGCTGGTATGGTGCAGGTTTCTCGAAGGTCGGCGTGACGGCGGTGCGGCGTGCGCTGGCCGACGTCGGAGAAGCGCCCAGGCACGAAGTCGCGGGAGATGTGGGTCGAGGGTGCGGCAGTCTCTATGGGGATTTGCCGCTGGGACCTGGGTTTGCGGTGATCGCCGGCGGCGCACCGGTTGCCCGGCTCGATGCGCGCTCAGATGCTGATCGTCCTGTTTTTGACGCCTGATCGGGCTCGGCTGGTACCGCGGTGGACTGTGCGTCGGGTCGCTCGGTCGATTTCAGGCGAGCGGGATTGATGCCGGCCGTTGACCAGCGACTTCCATCGCCCCCGATGCGGATGCGGCAACGATGCTCGCTCATGATGTATCGATCCTGCTGACGGCCGGGGTCGGCCGCGACCCCTCGGCGCTTCGCCATGATGGCTCAGAGCCTCGCGCAAACACCTCGATGACGAGCATGCGGCTACCGCAGCAGGGACACGCGCGTTGGTGAACCTGCGCGGCGTCGCTCTCGTGGCTCTCCGGTTCTGGCTCGGCGACCGGCGCTGGCACGGCGAGCAACTCCCTTGCCTTGGCCACGTTGTCGGCACGCTGGCCGTTGGCGAGCATCCCGAGTGGCGGATGCGATGGAAGCCTTTGGGCAGGACGTGGGAGAGGAACCGGCGGATGAACTCGCCCGTCGTCAGCGTCATGACCTTGAAGCGGCCCTCGCCTCGACGCGATAGTCCTTGTACTTGAACGCGACGCTCGACGCGTCGGCGGCGACCAGCCGCCGGT
>JANLQP010000078.1:0-2694 GCA_031367895.1 Hyphomicrobiales bacterium | reverse complement strand
TGTCAAACTTGCCAAGTTGCTCAAGTGGCTACCTAAGCTCTGCGCAGGATGGGCGCTCCGCGCCGCGGTTTTGAGGCTCGAAGGTTGAACAGGTGGGCGCTCCGCGCCGGGTAGTTCACAGCCCCGGACTTGATAACGGTCTCCAAGCTTCAAAAGGCTCAGCAGCTTACCTGATCACGAGCTTGAACCTTTAATTCACAGTCCCCAAAATCAACTTCAGGATTTTCGAACAGTCGCGTTCTTCGAACGTGGGCCGTTCCCCCGTTCCCCGCTCCCTTTCTTCGTTAGATACTGAACCGATAAGGCTTTCAGGCCATTTATAATTTCAGCATTTTCCAACCCGTCCGGCGTCGAGCTTGCAGGACCCCAAAAACACCGAGCTTCTCCAAACAGAAAATACCTCGATATCGGCCGCCAGAGAATAGCGGACACGCAACGAGATACTTGACAATCGGATATACCCTGGCCGATGCTGCGCATCGGTGGCGCGGGCATAAGCCGTCACGAAAATGTAAGCGACCACCGCGCGGTCAGCGACCGATACTTGCTCCGGTCGAACTGCCCTCGGGCACCGTCGCAACCTTACCAGCCGGTGGTCTTCTGCAGACGCAGCCACCAGGACAACCGCCGAGTGGCGGCAGCATTCGCCAGCGCGACCGGCTTCTCCGGGTAGGATTGCGATTGGGCGGGCGAGGCTATGCCGAAAGCGAGGGCAGACGCGACGAGGTGCCGACGATTGATGCGGGGCAAGGTGTCCGGCGATCATTGCACCGAAAACGAGCCCCGCGCTTCAGGCCGCCTCCATTGGGCGCGGCCCGCCCAGGATACGACCCAGCAAGCGGTTGCGCACGGTTCCCACCTGGTTGCGCAGCTCGAAGTGCTGGTCCGCAAATCCGAGCGGAATAGGGATCCGGTCGACCGCGGCCTCGATCTGATCGAGTTCGGCCAGATGCTGTGACTTGTCGGCGGGAGCGGCCGCAGCCTTCAGCTCAAGCGCCTTGAGCACGCCGTACCAGTGGAGGATCCGCCGCCGCACCCGCCAACGGTAGAGTTGCGGGCCGAGCTTGGCGAGCGGAACGAGCAGCGGCACGATGACCACCAGCGAAACCAGCATGCGGTCTATCGAGGTGGCAAGCCAGAACGGCACGTAGCGCTGCAGAAATGGCGCGCCTGTCTTGTAGACGCGCTTGGCGTCCTCCGACATCGGGAACTCGGGGTCGATCTGGGTCGGGAACTCTCCAGGCCTCTGGAACAGGCTCGACTGCGGCCCGGCATCCGCCGGCGGCGCGCTGTGCACCTCAGCAAGCGCCTGCGCCAGCAGGTTGACCAGTGCCTTATGCGTATCCGCTCTTACGAGGACGGCCGCCGTGGTCGCGATCAGCGTCGTGTCCGCTGGCGGAATACGCTTGCCGAGGTCGATCACGCCCTCGCGCAGCTCCAGGCGGGAGAGAAACGGAAATTTCTGCGTATAGGCATCCGCGTTGGTGAAGCTCATGAGCTTGACGTTGGGCGCGACGAGCAGCCGCTGCACCGTCCGCGCTTCCGCGCTGAGCGACAGGAACCCCGCGTCGGCCTCTCCGTTGGCCAGCAGATCGACATAGTCCGGCAGTTCCCGGTTGAGGAGCGTCGCGGTCTCGGCGGTGACGCCGTTGGCGCCGAGTAGCTGTATGGCAAGCGCATTGGTGCCGCCACCCGCGGGGCCGACCAGCACGCGCTTGCCCACCAGATCGGCGAGCCGTTCGAGCTTCACGTTGCCGTTGTAGAACACCCAAAGCGGCTCGTAGGCAACGCGTCCCACCGAGACCAGGCTTGGCGCGTCCTTCTGCGATTTGAGGCCTCCTTGCAGGAAGCCGGCGTCGACCCCCGAGCCCGATGTGGTCAGCGCCTTGATATTGGCCAGCGATCCGTCCGACTCGCGCACCTCGAGCTTGATGCCGTTGCGCTGGAATACCGGCGCGTAGCGCTCGGCGAGGCGATGATACGGGCTGCCTTTGCTGGCGGTCGAGATGACGAACGTCTTCCGCGGCGCGTTGCCGGCAAAGCTAAGTGCGGCCCACACGATGCCACCGAGCAGCAGAAGCATCGGTACGGCAATGAGCAGGATCTCTCTGGTCTGCGCGAACCGGCTGCTCGTGCGCATGCTCCCCCCGTATCCATCACTTGGTTGACACCAATCGGCCGCGACCCCTCCGCGACCGCACAACTGTTTGCGCGGCAATTGCGATGCCACCATGACGGCCAGCTGTCGGTGCCTGCAAGCATCGGCCGCCGGGGTAAGCAGATCGAGCGGGCTCATCACGTCGCGTAGGACCTTACTGGAGAGCCCCGACCGCGTCGATGAGGAACCAAGCATAGCTCATTCGCGCGAGCCTCGCCTGCTTCGCCTCGGACGACAAGCCCGGCATGTCGTCAGCCCGGCATGTCGTCGGTGGCGGCGGCATGGAGCCGCCAGTCCTATATGCGGGCCAACGACCTCGACTATCGCCGCAACATCGAAAACCAGGTCGAGACCATGTGCAACGTCATGGAGACGGCTGCCGCGGGCGAGGGCTGGCGGCGTTTCTGGAGAAGCGCAGGCCGAAGTGGTGACGGCCTTCGTGCGCCGGACGTGACGCTCAGCTACGCACCTGGCTGGTAAGCCAGGGTGATTCAATTCACCACATCGCATAACACGACGAACAGGATTCTTCAGGT
>JANLQP010000040.1:0-20880 GCA_031367895.1 Hyphomicrobiales bacterium | reverse complement strand
ACGACCAATGATCTGATCTGGCCGATCTTCCTGATCGATGGGCCGAAGCGCCGCATTCCGGTCGACCACATGCCTGGCGTCGACCGCGTCAACATCGAGGAGGCCGTGGCCCAGGCTGAGATGGCGGCCAAGCTCGGCATTCCCGCGATCGCACCCTTCCCCTACGTCGACAAGAAACTGCGTGACCCCACGGGCAGCGAGGCGTTGCGCGCGCAGAACCTGATGAACCGCGCCGTCCGCGCCATCAAGAAGGCCGTGCCCGAAATCGGCCTCATCACCGACGTCGCGCTCGATCCCTATACGAGCCACGGCCACGACGGCGTACTCGACGACGCCGACCGCATCATGAACGACGCCTCGATCGAGGTGCTGGTCAGCCAGGCGCTGGCACTCGCGGAAGCCGGCACCGATTGCGTCGCACCTTCGGACATGATGGACGGCCGCGTTGCCGCCATCCGCCGCGCCCTCGACGGCGCGGGATACGAGGACGTGCAGATCATGTCCTACGCCGCAAAGTACGCGTCCGGGTTCTACGGGCCGTTCCGCGACGCCATCGGCACCAACGCGACGCTGATCGGCGACAAGCGCACCTACCAGATGGACCAGGCCAACTCCGACGAGGCGATCCGCGAGGTCGCACTCGACATCGACGAGGGCGCCGACATGGTGATGGTGAAGCCCGGCATGCCCTATCTCGACATCGTGCGCCGCGTGAAATCGGAACTCGGCATGCCGACGTTCGCCTATCAGGTGTCGGGCGAGTACGCGATGCTGATGGCGGCCGCCCGGAACGGCTGGCTCGACGGCGACCGGGTGATGATGGAATCGTTGATCGGCTTCAAGCGGGCCGGTTGCGATGGCATCCTCACCTATTTTGCGCCGGCCGCGGCCAAGCTGCTGAAGTCAGGCGGTTGAATTCCGTTCGGCGGCGGCACGCGAAGGTACTGCTTATGCTGCCGCCTCGAATGACGCCGCGAGCTGGCGCACCACCTCGTTCAGCACGAACCGCCCGGCGCGCGTTGCACGAATCCGACTGTTGCCACGGCTCTCGAGCATGCCGAGCTTCATCAGCCGCGCCATCGCGGTCGTCGATGGCTGCACACCACCGATGGCCGCGAGCCGCGTCAGGTCGATGCCCTCGGTCAAACGCAGCCCCATCAACAGCAACTCGTCGGCTGCATCGCTGGCCGACAACATCTCGTCCTCGACGAGGCCGTGGCCCTTCTGTTCGACGCGCGCTGCCCAGGCTTCCGGGTTCCGTTCCGTTGAAACGGCCCGCCGGCGCCCGTCGACCAGCAGCCGCCCGTGAGCGCCCGGCCCGACGCCTGCATACGTGCCATAGCGCCAATAGACGAGGTTGTGGCGACTCTCCTGACCCGGCCGCGCGTGGTTGGAGATCTCGTAGGCCGGCATTCCCCGTGCCTCTGTCATGCCTTGTGTGATTTCGTAGAGCCGATCGGCTCTCTCGGGATCCGGCACGATCAGCTTTCCCGCCGCATGTAGCGCCGCGTAGGGCGTACCAGCCTCGATCGTCAGCTGATAGAGCGAGAGATGATCGCTGGCCAGGGCAAGTGCGCGGGTGAGTTCCGCCTCCCACGCCTCCGGTGTCTGGCGCGGACGCGCGTAGATCAGATCGAACGAGAAGCGGGCGAATGTCGTTCGCGCGATGTCGAGTGCGGCTAACGCCTCGACGTGTGAATGCAGCCGGCCGAGCGCCTTCAGGTCAGGATCGTTCAGGGCCTGCACGCCGAGCGAGACGCGGTTGACGCCTGCTGACCGATAACCGCGAAACCGCTCCGCCTCGACACTCGACGGGTTGGCTTCGAGCGTGATTTCGGCGCCCGCTTCCATGGGCCAAAGTTTGGCGATCTCGTCGATAATGGCGGCGGTGGTCGCCGGCTTCATCAACGATGGCGTCCCGCCGCCGAAGAACACGCTGTGCACGCGCTGGCCGGGCGCCTGGTTGGCGAACCAGCCGAGCTCGCGGCGGTAGGCTGAGAGAAAACGCGCCTCGTCCCAGCCGTTGTGGCGGACATGGCTGTTGAAGTCGCAATAGGGGCACTTCTGCGCGCAGAACGGCCAGTGCACGTAGACGGCAAAACCGGGGTCCGTCGAGATCGCAGGGGCATCAATCACTGGGCCAATCACTGAAATTGGCTCGATGTTATCTTGCGTCGGCCATTGAGCACGCGGATGAGCCAAAGCTCATTGGCCTCCAAACGGTAATAAATCAAATATGGTCCCGATCGTAGTCGACGCAGATTTGGTGCAAGGTGGGGCACCGGCGTCCCCATTCCGGGAAACCCGCTAGCCAATTCGATAACAGCCTCGATCTCCTCTGTGACGCGGTCCGCAGTTGGCACATGGCGCCGCGCTATTTGTTGCCAAATATCGTATAAATCGGCGTCGAACTGTGGCGATCTAACGAGATTTTTCATTTACGAGTTCTGGGTGTCGGGCGTGGAACTCTTTTAATGCGTCCCCTTTGGTCCATGGCTTGCCTTCTCCCCGCTCGAGCGATCGTAACGCTTCTTCGATGTAAGGTTTTGCCCAAACATCGTCGAACTCGATCTCTGCCTGTAGAGCGGCAACGGCTGCTTCCATGGCCTGCTCGATCGAATCAAACCGGCCTGATTCTACTAGGCCATTGAGCCAATTGATGCGATCTTTCGGAACTTGAATGTTCATGATTGCGATCTCCTGTCTGTGAACATAGTGGAGTTCGGCAACGAAATCGAGCCTACATTGGACCTACTCGAAACACGCCTCCACGAACAACTTGAAGGCGCGGGCGCGGTGCGAGATGGCGTGCTTCTTGTCCGGCTCCATCTCGCCGAAGGTTTCCGTCTCGCCGTCGGCCAGAAACATCGGATCGTAGCCGAAGCCTTTGCCTCCGCGCGGTGGCCAGACGAGGTGGCCGTGCACCTTGCCCTCGAACACCCGCGTCGTGCCGTCAGGCCAGGCGACGCACAGCGCTGCCGTGAAGTTGGCGCGCGGGCCGTCGCTGGTCCAGGCTTTCTTCTCCGCGCAGGCCTGCTGCACCTTCTCCATCGCCAGTTTGAAGTCCTTCGTTGGACCAGCCCAACGCGCGGAGTAGATGCCGGGGGCGCCACTCAGCACCTCCACCTCGAGGCCGGAGTCGTCCGACAAGGCGGCCAACCCGGTGGCATTGGCGCTGTGCAGCGCCTTCAACCGAGCGTTGCCCGCAAACGTCGTTTCCGTCTCCTCGGGCTCCGACACGCCGAGCGTACCCGCCGACACGGCCTCGACCCCGAACGGGCGGATGAGATCGCCGATCTCGCGGATCTTTCCGGGGTTGTGGCTGGCGACGACCAGGCGCTGGCCACGCGCGAGTTTGTGCATCACTGAAGTCCCCAGATCTTGGGTTCCGCGAACTCGAGGCGGTCCTGTCCCGGCTTTGGTGGCAAACACGGAATGGCGTTATCTCCGGCTTGAACCCTCAAGCCAAACCGGCGGTTAGCAGCCGCCGGCGGAGACAACGCCATGACCACATCTACAGCAATCGACGCGTCATCGCCACTGACCGGCGAGCGGTTGCACGTCATGGCGCAGCCGTGCTCCGCACAGACGAGTTCAAACGCCGCATCAAGACGCAGAAGGTGCTTCCAGGCAGAAACTGCGGCGATGCTGTTCTGGGCTTTGCTCGCGTCCGGCCAGATCGTGTTGCGCAAGGTCGGCGGCTGGGCGACGTTTCCGACGCCGCTTGCCAAGCCGATTGACCTCGCCGCGTGACGCGATACGTTGAAACCGGCCGGAGGGCGCTTTTGGCAATTCCCACCACTCCCGGGACGGGACCGTCCGGGGGCGCGGCACGGTTAAGCGATTGGGAGACGCATGAAAACCTACGAAGGCAAGCGGGCATTCGACGGACTGATCGTGACTGTCGACGGCAAGAAACTGCCCGAGCACTGCGAGGTCCAGCAGTTCACGACCTGGGGTTTCGAATGGACCTATGAGGGCGAGAGCCCGCAGCAGCTAGCGCTGGCGGTGCTCTATGACCACTTGGGCGACCGCACGCGCGCGATCGGCCTCTCGGAGCGTTTCATGAAGGCGGTCGTCGCCGATCTCGACAACGACTGGGTGCTCACCAGCGCCGACATCGACCGTGCCATCTCGGCGATCGAGCGGACGTGAGACGCTAAGTGCCTACCTGACGAGTTGCCCTCGGGGGAGCTTGATGCAACGCATCTACGACTGGTTCCGGTGGCTCTACGACACGACCGGCGTCAACCTGAACTACATGTACGACGACTTCGATCGCGCCCGCATGCTGAAGGGCGTGTGGCTGACGCTGGAGCTGTCGATCATCACCGTGCTGCTGTCGATACTGGTCGGCATGATCGGCGCATGGGCGCAGGGCTCGCGCTCACGCGTGATCCGGCTTGGCGTCGATGGCTTCATCAGCCTGTTCCGCAACACGCCGCCGCTGGTGCAGATCTATTTCTTCTACTTCGGTCTCGGCAATCTCTTGCCGCGTACGGCGGGCGCTTCGGGCGCTCTGGAGCCGCTGCTCTCCAACGTGCAATGGGCGATCATTTCACTGTCGCTGTTCGCCGGCGCCTTCAACATCGAGATATTCCGGTCAGGGATCGAGGCGGTGTCGCGTTCGACGGTGGAGGCCGCTGAATCGCTCGGCTTCTCGCGCTGGCAGACCTACAGACAAGTCGTGCTGCCGTTGGCGATCCGCACCGCGTTGCCGTCGCTTTCGAATAACCTCGTCAACCTGATCAAGACGACGAACCTCGCTTATGCGATAGCGGTGCCTGAAATGATGTACACCGCCAAGCAGATCTGGGCGGACGCCACCAACGTGCGCGAGATGATGCTGACGGTGTTGATCTTCTACGTGTGTCTCGCGAGCCTGTTCGCATGGGGCATGAAGACCTTGGAGAAACGGTTGCGTGTTCCAGGCGTCGGGCAGGGAGCATGAGCATGGAGAACAAAACTCACGTTTGTCATCCTCGGGCTTGTCCCGAGGAGCCATCGCGCAACGAACGCAATAGCACATGTTCTGCCGCAAACTCGCAGCGGAACTTACCGCACGCTCCTGTTGAACCATGGGTCCTCGGGAGTCATGTCGAAGACGTGCTGCGCACCGGCCCGAGGATGACAATCGCGACGGCGCCGGTGATGGTCGCTCCACTCGCCAAATCCGAGTGGCGTTCGGGCGCCTCGTTCTTGCTCGTTCCGAACACTGCACTGGGTCCGCTGATCGACGGTCGCACGCTGGCGATTGTCGCCGGCCTGTGCCTCGTTGCGTCGGCTGCGAGCGCCGCAACGGCGGCGAGCGGTCAACGTACCGCGCTCGAGGTGATCTGGGTCTGGTGGCCATTGCTGCTCAAGGGCTTCCTGTTCAACCTGCTGATCTCCGCGTTGGCGATGCTGATCGGCACGGTCGCTGGGCTGCCGCTCGGCATCCTCCAGACGTCGCGTTCGGCGCCGGTGCAAACGGCGGCGCGGCTCGTGACGCAGTTCTTCCGCAACTCACCGTGGCTGGTGCTGCTGTTCCTCTGCGTGTTGCTGCTGCCGTTCCAGATCCGAATTTTCGGCGCGACCATCCCGTTCCCGGATTGGGCGAAGGCGATCTTCGGTTTTTCGCTGCCGGTGATGGCGAACGTCTCGGAAATTGTCCGCGGCGCCGTGCAGTCCGTGCCGACGAGCCAATGGGAGTCGGCTGAATCGCTGGGCTTCACGCGGCGCCAGACGTTCGCGGAGATCATCCTGCCGCAGTGCGTGAAACGCATGTTGCCGCCGTGGATGAACCTCTATTCACTGATCACCATGTCGACCGTCAACGCGTCCGTCGTCGGCGTTTCCGAGATCATCACGCTGACCAACGAGGTGCTGGCGGCGGAAGGCTCCCGGCCAGCCTTGCTGGCGCCACTTTACGGTTTCGTGCTGCTCTGTTTCTTCCTCTATTGCTATCCGATCGGGAAATGGACCGTGGCGCTGGAGCGGCGTTACCAAGTGAAGGTGTGAGCATCGTCGGGCCACGTTGACGCCGAGCGTCCGCGGATGTAATTTGGCTAGACTGTCTAGATTTGCGATGAAATTTACGATGAGGTCCAGCTATGGACGAATGGAAGCTGGCTGACGCGAAAAACCGGCTCAGCGAGGTGATCGAGAAGGCTTGTGCGGAAGGACCCCAAACGATCACACGCAACGGCCGGAAGGTAGCCGTCGTCGTGCCCTACGAGCAATTCGAACGCGATCGCGACTTGGAAAAGAAATCAGAGAACCAGCGCTTTATCGAGCACTTGTTTGCTATGCCGCTCGCGCCAGACGGCGAGGAAGACGATTTGTTCGAACGGCTCCCTGTCAAACCGCGAGAGGTGGAGTTCTGACCTTTCTTCTGGATACCAATGTCGTGTCTGCATTCCGGACGAAGACTGGACGGGCGCGTATCCGCCGATGGTTGGATCACGCGCCAAGTGACCTGCTTTTCGTTAGCGTGATGACAATCGGCGAGCTCCAACGAGGCGTCGAGAAACTGCGGCCGAAGCGACCCAAAGATGCGTCGGATATCGAGGAATGGTTGACCGGTATTCGGCAGTCGTTCAATGGTCGCATCCTGCCGTTTGACGAGGTCGCGGCTATCGCCTGGGGACGCATGTCGCCGCGGGCGCGCGGTGATCTGGCCGACGCGCTCATTGCCGCAACCGCACTCGTTAGAGATCTGACAGTCGTGACGCGCAATCGTAAGGACTTCGAGCAACGCGGCGTGCGTGTCGTCAACCCCTTCGAGGCCGCACCATGACGGCTGCTTCTTCGATCGTCTCGATCCGCGACGTGCGCAAATCATTCGGCGCGGTCGAGGTGCTGAAAGGCGTCAGCCTCGATGTCGCCAAGGGCGAATGCATCTGCATCATCGGTCCATCGGGGTCGGGCAAGTCGACGATCCTGCGCTGCATCAACGGGCTGGCGGCGGTTGATTCCGGCTCCATTACGGTCGATGGGATCGAAGTCAACGACGCCAAGCTCGACAAGCTGGCACTGCGCCGCAAGGTCGGCATCGTCTTTCAGAGCTACAACCTGTTCCCGCACAAGACCGCGTTGGAAAACGTGATGATGGCGCCGCTGACGGTGCTCAAGCAGGAGAAATCCGAGGTCGAAGCGCGCGCAACCGCTCTGCTGAAGAAGGTGCGGCTGGCGGAGAAGGCAGGCGCCTATCCGGGCGAGCTTTCCGGCGGTCAACAGCAGCGCGTCGCGATTGCCCGCTCGCTCGCCATGAACCCGCTGGTGATGTTGTTCGACGAGGTGACGGCGGCGCTCGATCCCGAGACGAAGAAGGAGGTGCTCGTCACCATCCGCGAGCTCGCGGCGGACGGCATGACCTGCATGCTGGTCACGCACGAGATGGGCTTCGCGCGCGAGGTGGCCGATCACGTCTACTTCACGGACGGCGGCGTCATCGTCGAACACGGCAAACCTGCCGACCTGCTCGGCGCGCCGCAGAACGCGCGCACCAAGGCGTTTCTCGATCAGGTGCTTTGACGCTTCGGCGTTTTCTGGCATCCTCCGCGGACGAGGGAGTTCAATCGCGGAGGGCAACATGGCCAGGAAAACATTGCGGCAGCGCGCGCTCGCGGGCGAGACTGTTCCGGGCGCCATGGTGTTCGAATTCTTCACGCCGGGCATCGCGCAGGTCTTGAGGCTTGCCGGCTGCGACTACGCCATCTACGACATGGAACACGCCGGCTTCTCGATCGAGAGCCTGAAGGTGCAGGTCGCGCACTGCCGTGGGCTCGGGATCGCGCCCTATGTCCGCGTTCCCCGCGGCGAATATCATTTCCTCGCACGCGCGCTCGACGTCGGCGCGCAAGGCGTGATGGTGCCGATGGTCGACAGCGCCGAGCAGGCGCGTGCGATCGCGGAGGCGACGCATTATCCACCGACAGGCCGGCGTGGCGCGGCGTTCTCGTTTGCTCACGATGACTATGAGCCGGGTGATCCCGCGACCAAGATGAAAGCGGCGGACGCGCGCAACCTGATCATCGCGCAGATCGAGACGGAGCGCGGGCTCGAGGCGGTGGAAGACATCGCGGCGGTGGATGGCATCGATTGCCTCTGGCTCGGGCATTTCGATTTGACCAATTTCATGGGGATCCCGGGGCAGTTCGAGCATCCGGCCTACATCGCTGCGATCAAGCGTATCGTCGCTGCGGGGCGTAAGCACAAGAAGGCACTCGGCGTCATGGCCGCCGATCCGGCCTGGGCGAAGCAGTACAAGAAGCTCGGCTTCAACATGATCGCGACCGGCACCGACCACGGCATCCTGATGGCCGGCGTGCGCAACATCTTGGGCGCGGTCGCGGATTGAGCGGGAGTTGCAGTTGACTGAGTGTGCTGCCCCCATTCCCCGGCTGAGAAAAGTCCCAAGCTGGCTTCAGAAACGAGACTGAATTTTGCGGATGCCGCGTCTTGACGCTGCCCAGGCGCGGAAATTCGATGTTTGTGATCGAACGCAATCTTTCAGTCGGGGAATAAGGTAATTTTTGCCGCGTGGCGTCACGGCTGGCGATCGGTCATCATACCCGTTCGGTTCACTTGCGGGTTCAGATGCTCCTCTTTCTCGGCAAACGCCTGTTGCAGCTCGTTCCGACACTGTTCTTCGTGTCGGTGATCATCTTTTCGCTACAGCAACTGTTGCCGGGCGATCCGGCATTGGTCATGGCGGGCGAGGAGCGTGATCCGGCTGTGCTCGCGCAGATCCGCCGCCAATACCGGCTCGATCAGCCGGTGCCGGTGCAATACGTCTATTGGATGAAGGGTGTACTCTCGGGCGATCTCGGCGAATCGATGCGCCTGAAGGAGCCCGTGAACAGGCTGATCGCTCAGAAGTTCCCGGTAACGCTGCAGCTGGCGCTGATGGCGATCGTTGTTTCGCTCACGGTTGGCATCGGTGCGGGCATCATCTCGGCTGTCCGCCGCAACACAGCCCTCGATTACGGCGTCAACGTGCTGGCGCTTTGGGGATTGTCGACGCCGAACTTCTGGCTCGGCATCATGATGATCTTCTTCTTCTCGGTCTGGCTCGGCTGGTTGCCGGCGTCGGGCTACGTGTCGCCATTCGAAGATCCATGGATGAGCCTGAAGACAACGATCATGCCGGCGTTCGTGCTCGGCAACTCGTTCGCCGCCGTCCTCATGCGTCACACCCGTAGCGCCATGTTGCAGGCGCTCTCCAGCGACTACGTACGCACGGCGCGTGCGAAGGGGCTCAGTGAGCGCGTCGTCGTGCTGAAGCACGCAATGCGCAACGCGCTGACACCTGTCATCACGCTTGGTGCGCTGGAGCTTGGCACGCTGTTGTCGGGCGCGGTTCTGACCGAGCAGGTGTTCTCGATTCCGGGATTCGGCAAGCTGATCGTCGATGCCGTGTTCAATCGTGACTATGCCGTCGTGCAAGGCGTGACGCTGGTGACGGCGACGACCTATGTGCTGCTCAACCTGATGGCGGACGTGGCCTATGTGCTCGTCAATCCGCGGCTGAGGGGGTGAGCGCGATGGGAGACGCAATCGCCGCAGCAAGTCCAGCAGCAGCAACAGTTTCCGACGAGAGCCCGGCGGCGCGCGCGTGGCGTCGCTTGAAGCAGCGGCGCAGCGCCATGTTCGGCCTCGTCGTCATCGTGACGCTGATCCTGGTAGCGATCCTGGCGCCGCTGGTCGCGCCGTTCGATCCAACACAACAGAGCTGGAACCTGGTGCGAAAGCCGCCGTCGTTGAAGAACTGGTTCGGCACCGACGAGTCCGGCCGTGATCTCTTCTCGCGCGTCGTGTTCGGCGCGCGGGCGTCGCTGCTGGCGGGTGTCGTGTCCATTTCGATAGCGCTCGGTCTCGGCGTGCCGGTCGGCCTGATCGCCGGCTATCGCGGCGGCTTCGTCGATGCCCTGATCAGCCGCCTCACCGACGCGATGCTCGCCTGCCCGAACCTGATCCTCGCGATTGCGCTGGCGGCGTTTCTCGGGCCGTCGCTCACCAACGCCATGATCGCGATCGGCATCACGGCAACGCCGGTGTTCGTGCGCCTGACGCGCGGGCAAGTGCTGGTGGTCAAATCCGAGGATTACGTCGAGGCCGCACGCTCGGTCGGCAATCCCGCGTGGCGGGTTGCGGTGAAGCACATCCTGCCGAACATCCTGCCGGCGCTGCTGGTGCAGGCGACGCTTTCCATTGCGGCGGCAATCATCGCGGAGGCATCGTTGTCGTTCCTGGGGTTGGGCCAACAGCCGCCGGCGCCGTCCTGGGGATCGATGCTGAATACGGCGCAACGCTTCCTGACCAATGCGCCGTGGATGGCGATCTTTCCCGGCGTCGCGATCTTCCTCTCGGTGCTCTCGTTCAACCTGCTTGGCGACGGCCTGCGCGACGCGCTCGACCCGAAGGAGACGTGAGCGGGGTGTCGCAAGTTACGCGTTACGTTCAAAAAACATGGTGTGTCATCCTCGGGCTTGTCCCGAGGACCCATGGTGCCGCGAGTGTGGGCAGTGCTTTTTTGCGGTACCGCAGCAGCAAAATCTAAAGTCGCAATCTGTTGCACCATGGGTGGTCGGGACGAGCCCGACCATGACAATTGTTACACTTTGTGGATCTCTGGTGGGGACGCGGACTGCACTATGCTTTTGCGTATACGCCCGCTTCGAATGCCTCGTAGAGGCGCATCACCTTGCTGTCGGCGAAGGGCAGCATCTGCGTCATGATCGTGCCGCCGACCTGCCGCTGCGGGTCGATCCAGTAGTAGGTGTTGCGCAATCCTGCCCAGCACAGGCTTCCCGCGGCGCGGCGACCCGGCACGTCCTCGGTATTGATGAGGAAACTCAAACCCCATTTCTGTTTCATGTCCGGAAAGAAGTTGGCGTCTTGCGAGATCGACGTGCGTTGCGTGCGCATCGTCTCGACATTGATGTCGCCGATGTGGTTCTGGCCCATCAGTGCAACGGTTTCGGGTTTCAGGACACGAACACCGTCGAGCGCGCCACCATTCAGCATCATCATGATGAAGCGGATGTAGTCGCCGGATGACCCATAGAGACCGCCGCCGCCGAGAAATTCCTTCGAGTCTTGTGGCGGATCGTAGGCGACTGGTTCCAGCTGTCCGTCCTCGTGCCGCTGATGCATGCCGGCGAGACGCGCGCGAATTTCGGGGCGCAGCAGATAACCGGTCGAATGCATGCCGAGCGGCTGGAGCACTTTTTTCTGCATGTAAGTGTCGAGCGATTCGCCGGTGACCGCTTCCAGAACTTTTCCAGCCCAATCGATGTTGATGCCGTACTCCCACTTGGTGCCGGGATCGAACGCCAGTGGCAGGCAGTCCTCGGGTTTGATGAAGGTGGCCGCGCGCGACATCTTGTTTTTCGACACGTACGTGTTCATGTCCGCGTTCCACATGTCGTAGACGAAGCCGGCCGTGTGCGTCAGCAGGTGCCGCAACGTGATGGGGCGGCGCGCGGCGCGCAGTTTCGGTTTGCCCGATGCGTCGAACCCGTCGAGCACGCGGGGATTGGCCAACGCGGGAACGAGCCGGCCGACTTCGTCGTCGAGACCGATGCGCCCTTGCTCGACCAGCTGCATGACGGCGGTGCCCGTGATCGCCTTCGTCATCGAAGCGATCCAGAACACGGTTTCGGACGTCATCGCCGTGCTGCCGCCGAGCACGCGATTGCCGAACGCGCCTTCATAAGTGGTGTCGCGTCCGTCGGTCGCCATGGCGACGACGCCCGGCACGTCGCCACGGTCGACAGCGCTGCTCAATGCTGCATCGATTATCCTGCGGTTGGTCATCTTGTGCCCCGTTGCCCGTATTGCCGTTGGTGCGAACATAGCGTGCTTTGGCAACGGTGGACGATCCGAATATAGCGGTGGCCAATATCCGGAAAATGTCACGGTTGTCATGATCGGGCTTGTCCCGAGGTACCCATAGCTCCGAGCGCGCGCAGTGCTTTTCGCGGCAGCGTTGCAACAGGAGGCAACCGCAGCAGCCGTTGCACAATGGGTGGTCGGGACAAGCCCGACCATGACACCGCGCCTGCATTGATAGAGGACCAGTGGCTAGGCACCGTCAGTCGCGAGCAGCCACTCGGCCGCCTTCGGCCAAAGCGTGTCGTGGAAGGCCGCGCGGAAGAAGCCGAGATGGCCGATTTTCGCTCCGCCCGCATCGGCACACGTCACATGCCAGATCGAGCGCTCGGTCGCTGCCGGCCATTGCCCCATGAGATGCCGCACGCCTTCGTCCGTCACCCAGAGATCGTCCTCGATCTGGGCAAACCGCATGGGCGCCTTCAGCGTTGCGAAATGTCGATGCGACGTGAGGGTTTCGTCGCCGAAGAGGAAATGCGGCGTCATCACCCAGTGTGCCCATTCCAGGAACACATCGCGCGGTAAATCTTCCGAACCCATCAGGACGCCTGGGAAATAGCCGAGTGCGCGCACGAACGGCGGCGCGACGTAACCCATCAGCAGGGCGACGCGATAGCGTTCGAGGCCCGCCATCATCTTCCAGTGCGCGGTCATCGTGGCGATTCCGAGCTGGCGGCGGACGAGATGATTGTTGTGCGCGAGGCCGGTGCCGAAGCCGCCGTAGCTGTGGCCGATCCAATGGATATGGTGGTCGGGGAAACGGGCGTTGGTCCAGGAGAGCACGCCCGGAATATCCTGCTCACCCCAGTCGCGCATGCGTGCGGGAAAGCCTTGCAGGGATGCTGGCCGCGATCCGCCGACACCGCGATAGTCGAACGTCACGACCGGCACACCCTGCTGCGTAATGAAGCGGGCAAAACGCGCGTAGTAGCTGCGCGGCACGGCCGTCGCCGATCCGACCACGACGACGACTTTCTCGGACTGCCGGCGGTCGTCCTCCGAACCGGCAACTGTCGACACCGTCGCCGCGAGGTCGTAGCCGTCGTCGGCGGGGATGCGGATGTCCTGTGTCTCTGCATCGGTCATGCGGGCATACATGCCTTAGGGTGCCGTTAACGTCAATTTTTGGCGGGCACGTCTCGGTGCGGCCTGAATGGATGCGGCATTCGGCTTGGGCGAATGCCTTCCCATCGCCCAATGCCGACCCTATACTTCGCAGATGCGAAACGAATTGAACGCCCGGATGCGAAGTGGGCATCAGGAGGGCCAGGACATGAACGCCCGGATGCGAAGTGGGCATCAGGAGGGCCAGGACATGAACCCCCGGCCAGCCATTGCCGACGCCGAGGCCGACAGCTTTGTCGTGCTCGGGGGGCGTGCGAATGCGGGCCTGATCGTGCTGTGTGACCATGCCAGCAATGCCTTTCCGCCCGGCTATGGGACGCTGGGCTTGGCCCACTCGGAGCTGCAGCGGCACATCGCTTACGACATCGGCGCGGCCGCTGTGACACGCCGCCTTGCCGCAGCTTTTGACGCGCCGGCCGTGATGACGCGCTATTCGCGGTTGCTGATCGACCCGAACCGAGGCCACGATGATCCGACGATGATCATGCGGCTCTCGGATGGTGCCGTCGTGCCGGGCAATCGCAACTACACGGCGGCGGAACGCGAGAAGCGCATGCGGCACTATTACTACCCGTATCACGAGGCGATCGAGGGCGTGATCGAGCAATGCCTCGCGACCGGCGTGCAGCCCGTGATCGTTTCGGTTCACAGCTTCACCGAGAGCTGGAAAGGCGTGCCGCGGCCTTGGCATGTCGGCGTTCTCTGGGACCACGATGATCGTTTCGCGCGGCCGATGATCGAGGCGTTTGCCGAAGACGGGCAGCTCATCGTCGGCGACAATCAGCCGTACAAAGGCAGCCTTGAAGGTGATTGCATCTGGCAACACGCGACCAGCCGCGGCATCGCCAGCGCGTTGATTGAGTACCGGCAAGATTTGATCCGCGACGAGGCAGGCCAGCGGGCATGGGCCGATCGCACGATCAACGTCATTGACAACATCTTTGCCCGCGCCGATCTCTTGCTCAATGCACCCAGTCCGCGCACGCGCGCCAGCGCCGGTTGAGCGCGGTGCGGCCATCGAAAACCGATCGAAAGGCAAGCCCCATGACCGATAAGATCGACGCCAAGACCCAGACGGAGCTCGAAGCCGCCGCTTACCGCCGCCTCGTCGAGCATCTGCGCACGCGCACCGACGTGCAGAACATCGACCTGATGAACCTCGCAGGTTTTTGCCGCAACTGTCTCGCCAACTGGTTTCAGGACGCGGCCGGCGAGAAGGGCGTAACGCTCAGCAAGGACGACGCGCGCGAAATCGTCTACGGCATGCCCTACAAGGACTGGCAGGCAAAGCACCAGAAGGAAGCGACGCCCGCGCAGAAGGCCGCCTTCGACACGGGCACACCGCACAAGCATTGAGCGCTGTCACCTTCGGGTTGCCATCCGGCGCCGATGCCCTACCATGGCGCAAATCATTTTCGCGCCGAGGAGGGAACCGATGCCGCGCCACCAGAGCTATGTCCCCAAGGGTGTCATTCCGGCGGTGCTGCTGCCGTTCACGCCGGATCTGGCAATCGACGAGGCTGAGTTCCGCGCGCATCTGCGCGATGTGACATCGGCGCCGGGATTGTCCGCGATCACCGTCAACGCGCATTCGACGGAAGCGGCGTCTTGCACGCTCGACGAGCAGAAGCGTGTGATGGACATCGCGCAGAGCGAAATCGGCGCCAAGCTGCCGATCGTGCACGGCGTCTATGCCGAGGGCAGCCTCGAGGGCGCGCGCATCGCAAAACAAGCGGCGCAAGGTGGCGCCTCGGCGTTGCTGGTTTTTCCGCCGGGCCCGTTCACGATGGGCCATCGCCCGGAAATGGTGATCGAGCACTTCAAGCGTATCGCTGACGCGGCCGGCGATATCCCGCTCATCGCCTTCAACTATCCGCTGGCGATCAACCAGGGCTACACGACCGAGATGATCGTCAAGCTCGGCGAAGCCGTGCCGACGGTGCGTGCCATCAAGGACTGGTGCAACAACCCGGTGCAGCACGAGGCGAACATCCGCACGCTGCATGGGCTGACCCGGCCGATCACGGTTCTCTCGACGCACTCGGCATGGCTTTATTCCTCGCTCGTGCTTGGTTGTGGCGGACTGTTGTCAGGCTCCGGCAGCGTGATCGCGGGATTGCAGTCGGCGCTGTTCCATGCCGTGCAGCGCAACGATCTCGCGGAAGCGCGGCGCATCAATGACCGCATCAATCCGACCGCGCAGGTGTTCTATGCCGCACCTGCCGTCGACATGCACAATCGCATGAAGGAAGCGCTCGTGCTGCTGGGCAAGCTCAAGTGTGCCGCCGTCCGGCCGCCGCTGTACAAGATCCCGGCCGACGAAATCGCCCGCATCCGTGCGGCGCTGATCAACGCCGGTCTGCTTAGCCGGGCCGAGCAACGCGTCGCTGCGGAATAACGTTCAGGTAAGACGGACATTCAGAGGGCGTCCTCCATGCAGTATACGACGCTCGGCAAGACGGGCTTGAAGGTCAGCGTTGCCGGGCTCGGCTGCGGCGGCAACAGTAAGATCGGCCTCAACGCCGGTTACACGACGGCGCAGTCGGTCGCACTTGTCCGCGCCGCCTATGATCTCGGTGTCAACTTCTTCGACACGGCCGAAGCCTATGAGACCGAGCACATCGTCGGCGAGGCGTTCAAGCCGTCGGAGCGCGACAGGATCGTCATCTCGACGAAAAGCCGCGTGCTCGCAAACCTCGTCAACGGTGGCGCGCGTCTGACCGGACCGCAAGTCGTCGCCAATCTCGAGGCGTCGCTGAAGCGGCTCAAGAGCGACTACGTCGACGTGTTCTTGCTGCACGGCGTCAAACCCACCGACTACGAGCATTGCCTGCACGAGGTGCTGCCCGCACTCGCCGCAGCGAAAGCGCAAGGCAAGGTCCGGCATCTCGGCTTGAGCGAGACGGCGGCAAACGATTCACGTCAAACGATGTTGCAGCGCGCGCTCGCCGAGCCGCAGTGGGCGGTGTTCATGCTCGCCTATCACATGTTGAACCAGGGCGCGCGCCGCGATCTGTTCCCGAAGACGAAACCGGCCGGCGTCGGCACGCTATTGATGTTCGTCGTGCGCAACATCTTCTCGCAACCAGGCGTGCTGGCCGAGACGATGCGCAAGCTTGCGGCCGATGGCAAAGTGCCGGCCGAGTTCGCAGCGAAAGAGAACCCGCTCGACTTCCTGATCCACGCGGGCGGCGCGAAAAACCTCACCGATGCCGCCTATCGCTTCGCGCGCCATGAGCCCGGCGCCGACATCGTGCTGTTCGGCACATCGAAGATCGAGCACTTGCAGAGCAACATCGCTTCGATCCTGTCGCCGCCACTGCCCAAGGCCGACGTCGAGAAGCTGTACGCCCTGTTCGGGGAACTCCGCAGCATCGGCCTCGACGCGCCGGGCGATGGCCGCTCGATCAACAAGAAAGCGTGAACTGACGACCGGCACGATTGAGAATGAGGGAGTTGCAGCATGCGTTTCAAGGGCAAGACGGCATTGATCACGGCGGCTGCCAGCGGCATCGGCCGTGCGACGGCAGGCATCATAGCGTCAGAGGGCGGCAGGATCGCTGCCGTCGATAGCAACCGCGAACGGTTGGATGTAGCGATCGCCGAAATCCGCGCGGCGGGCGGTGAGGCGCATCCCTATCACGCCGACGCGCTGGATGAGGCCGTGGTCAACGCCACCGTTGCCGATGCCGCGAAACGTTTCGGCCGGATCGACGTTCTCGTCAACGCGGTTGGCGGCAGCACGATCATCGCCAAGCCGGGCGCCGAAACCGACGAGCTGACGTTCGCCGATTGGCAAGCGCTGATCAACTTCAACCTCACCGGCACGTTCCTGTTCACGCATGCCGTCATTCCGCTTATGAAGCGTCAGCGCAGCGGCAAGATCGTCAACCTCGCCTCGATCGCGGGACGCGGCAAGAGCGTCGCCTCGTCGTCGGCCTACGCAACGGCAAAGGGCGGCATCATCGCCTTCACCACGAAGCTCGCGAGCGAACTCGGCCCGCATGGCATCAACGTCAACGCCATTGCGCCCGCCACCACTCTGACCGAACGCATCCGTCCGCGCTGGGAGCAGCGCCCGCCCGAAGACCGGCAGGCCGACATCGAGAAGACGCCAATGCGGCGCATGGGGCTCGCCGTCGATCAGGCGAACGTGATCTGCTTCCTGGCGTCGTCGCACGCGGATTTCGTCACCGGCCTCACCATCGACGTGACCGGCGGGTTGTGAACCACGCGCAATCGGCGGACAGTCCGAACCGCCACACGAGCCGCGTTAGGCTTCTGCAAACTCTCGTCATGGTAAACAAGTACACCGTGCAATCTGTTGTTCCCGAGCGTCTCCTTGGACCCGTCGATTTCCAAACCACCACGCCCCTGGGCCGTCGAGCCTGACGGCCGCTATCTTCGCATCGGCAAGCGGGTCATCCCGCTGGTGGACGTCATGGATTTCGATGCGGGCCAAACCTACGAGCCGAACGTGCTCGGTCACATCATGGCGGCGGGGATCTTTTTCGTCGGTGGCGCGTTGTTTGTTCTGCCGGTGGTGATGTCAATTGCCAGCGCGAAGTTTCTGCTCGGCGGTGTGCTTTTCATCGGCATCGGCGCCACTGCCGTCGGTGAGATCCGGCGCACGCGCGGGATCCATCTCTTTCACGTCGACTTGGCGATGGTGAGCGGCGAGACCGTCCGCTTCACCAGTGCTGCGGAAAGCGAGACCGACGCGCTGACGCGGCTGCTGCGGTCGAGGTTCACCTGACCCCATTTCCCGGCTGGAAACATCCCTGGCCATGTTCGAGAGCTTAGCTGTAGCGAGGGGTCGAAGCTGCTTGACGCAGCCCAAGCCCCGATTTTCTACGTTTGTGATCGATCGCAATCTTTCAGCCGGGGAATAAGGCCTGACACGCACTTGCAGCTCAGTCCGCGGGTTGCATGTGGCCGCAGCGGTTACGTCGCGACCAGCATCTTGCGCATGAAGGCGACCGGCATGCCGTGGCCGCCTTCGAACATATGGCTGCCAAAGGATGCGGTCTCATAGCCGAGCCGCTCGAAGAAACCGACGGCATTCAACGGCGCACGCACGGCAAAGATGTGGAAGCCCGCCGAGAGGGCGTGTGCTTCCGTCTCCAGCAACAGACGCCGGCCGATGCCGAGACGCGTGAACAGCGGATCGACGAAGATCGACGTCATGCGCGCAGAGAGGCCTGCGTCATCGCTCGGGCGCCAGCCGCAGCTGCCGGCGAGGTAGCCGTCGATCCGCGCAACGATCAGCGCATCCTGGTGTAGATCCTCGGAATACTCGAAGGAAGCAACCATGGTCTTGAATGCTTCGAGTTCGCCCTCATCCAGATGGCCGGCGATCAGCCGATCGAACGAAATGGTGTGCAGATGGCGCAGATCCGACCCGTCGTCCAGGCCAATGGGTTCGAGAACGACGCGCGTGCCGATCGCGTTGTCGTCATGCAGGTCGAGCGATGGTTCGGGATCTGTCATGGCCAGACGCATCCGACGCAACTGATGGTAGCAACCTTGCGATTTTGCATGGAAACCGTACCACGTAGGGTCGCCGCCGCCTATCGGATGCTTGGAATCCGGCTTCGGCGCTCTCACTATCGCGCCGGCTTCTCTGTCGGCAAGGATCTCAGCGGGGCAACTGCTGCGCCTGCTGGCGTACCGGCATGGGTGTGAACGCCGGCGCCTCGGTTTTGCGTTCCAGTGGCCGGTCCGCCGGTGTCGGCGTGTACTCAGCCTGCTTGCACGAGCAGCCCTGCACGTATTCCTTCCGGAAGCGGAGCGCCGTCTTCAAGCCATTGTACGGTGACCGGTTGCGCGCCGAGATGGCCTGCTCGATGCTGCCGCCCGGATTCTGATAGTAATAAAGCTCGGCCGGTGCCGCGCAGCGCGACTGGCAGGCATCGACATCGCGCTCGAAGTGGCTCTCCAGCGTCGAGAAGCTGATGGGGAAGAAGTAACCGTCGCAAAGGCGCACGCAAACCGTCCGGTAGGTCGTCACGCCGGGAGGCGCGCCGAAACTGCCGCCGCGGCCGCCGGGCCCGGCATCCTCGTCCTGCCAGAGCGAGGCGAACGGGTTGTCGAGGTTCTTCTCCTTTACGTACCGCTCGTAGTTGGCACCACAACGGTTCCGCGCCAGCTCGCGATAAACATCGTCCGTAATCGAGCGGCTGCTCGAACCGCGGATCTGTTGGCGCTGGGCATCGAGCTCGGCCAACTTGCGTTTCGAGCTTTCGGCTTGTCCGGCGAGATCGATGCACTGCTTGGTCCGGCGCAGCGTCTTCGAGAACAACCAGTAGTCGTAGCAGTCGGAACGCTCAAGCTGCGATTGCGCCTGCTGATGGGTGCGTTCGAGCTGCCGGAACTCGCCCTCGATGCGGGGCAATTGGTCGGTAGCAGCACCGCGCTGGGCGTCCACCAGTCGCGTTTCGAGCTGCACGCAGACGTTGGCCCGTTGACCGGGTTGCTGCGGAATGGGTGCGGGGACGCCGGGCTGGCCTTGCGGGCGGTAGACGGGATCGCGCGGAACGGGCGCCGGTCGTTGCTGTGGCGGCGGCTGTTGGTTGTTCCAGGGCCACCAGCCCTGGGCCGCAGCGGACCCTGAAAGTGAGGCGAGCGACAGCAAGCCCGCTGCGAGGAACGCCAGGCGCTTGGCCGGAATTGCGCGTTTGAGTGTCGCCGTCGCCATTCTTGCCGCCTCCAGACGGCTCACAAGCCGGATTCGTCCGCGTCCGATTCTCAATCAAGAGCTTGTGTCGAGATAATGGTGGTGATGGAGTAGGGGGTCAACCGGCCTCACTGCCGCAAGCTGGTTCGTTCACAAGCCAGTCGCAGCCACTTGTCCGAGCCGGCCTTGTCGCGGCCAGTGTTGTCCAAGGCGCAACCGAGACCTTACGGATACCCAGGAGAGGGCACGATGAACCAGGATCAGATCGCCAAGGCCGTGCAAGCGCTCGTCAAGGCGCGCCGCGAACGTCAGCCTCTGGCGGCATTGCCTGCCGATTGCCAAGTCTCGTCGGCGGAGGACGGGTACGCTGTTCAGAAAGCTTACATTGCCGCCTGGGGCGAGCCGGTCGCCGGCTGGAAATCGGGCGCCACGATGCTTCCCGTCCAAGAACGGTTCGGGCTGAAAGAGCCGTTCCTCGGGCCGATCTTCAAGTCGACAATACTGCCGAGTCCCGCCACGGCCAAGGCTGCGGACTATGAGCATCGCAAGGACGCCGCAAAACCGGGTATCGCGCTCGAAGTCGAATTCGCCTTCCGCGTCGCGCGCGATCTCGGGGCCAAGGCCGGCGGCTACAGCGATTCCGAGATACTCGACGCCATGGACGCGATGGTGCCGGCCTTCGAGATCATTTCGCCGCGCTACCACGCCATACCGTTTGGAACCCCGGGCGCGGCGCTGGCCGACTGCGGCGTCAACGGTGGCCTCGTGCTCGGCAAGCCAGTGACCGCGTGGCGGGAGATCGACTATCCCACCCAAAAGACGCGGCATCTGATCGACGGCAAGGTGGCCGCCGAGGGGACGGGCGCGCTGGTGCTCGGCCACCCGTTCAAGTCGCTGCATTGGCTGGTCAACAGCGTCACCAAGCGCGGCCATACACTGACCAAAGGCCAGATCCTGACGACCGGCTCCATGTCCGGCATCGTTTACGCCGATCAGGGCACGACATCGGTCGCAGACTTTGGCAGCCTCGGGCAGGTGGAGCTGAAGATCGTGTGATACCATTGTGCAGATTGTTTGACCTGTGCTTCGCCGCTGCCCGCGCCATCCGGCCGGCTCCCTGCAGGGGAGTCGGATGGCGCAAAGTAAAAGCGATACCGGCGCCTGGCTGGTCGATGACAGGTCGAACATTTTGCTCGCCGGTA
>JANLQP010000001.1:0-2225 GCA_031367895.1 Hyphomicrobiales bacterium | reverse complement strand
GCATTCTTGACGCCACCAATGCCCAGCCCGTCACGCTGCCCGATGGTGTGATACATCAGGCCCTGATGATGACCGATGACGCGATCACCATCCAGCGTGCGGATCTCGCCCGGCTGCACCGGCAGATAGCGTTGCAGAAATTCGCGGAAGGGCCGTTCGCCGATGAAGCAGATGCCGGTCGAGTCCTTCTTGGCGTAATTACCGAGTCCTGCTTCTTCGGCCATCTTGCGCACGTCGCGCTTGTACAGGTGGCCGATGGGGAACAGCGTTTTCGACAATTGCGCCTGATTGAGCCGATACAGAAAATAGCTTTGGTCCTTGGTGCCGTCCTCGGCCTTGAGTAGTTGAAACTCGCCCATGAACTGTCGCACCTGGGCATAGTGGCCGGTGGCGATGCGCTCGGCGCCGAGTTGCAGGGCGTGGTCGAGGAAGGCCTTGAACTTGATTTCGGAATTGCACAGCACGTCGGGGTTGGGCGTGCGGCCGGCTTTGTATTCGCGCAGGAAATCGGCGAACACGCGTTCCTTGTATTCGGCGGAGAAATTCGCCACCTCGAGTTCGATGCCGATCACGTCGGCGGCCGCCGCCGCATCGACCAGATCTTCGCGTGACGAACAGTATTCATCGTCATCATCGTCTTCCCAGTTCTTCATGAACAGGCCGATCACGTTCCAGCCGGCCTGCTTCAACTGCAACGCCGCGACCGACGAGTCGACTCCGCCGGACAGGCCGACGACCACGGTGTCTTTTTTCATTTCAGTCATGCGCATAATGTTTGATCAGGTCAAGCGGAAAGCGCCTGCCGGCGGCGTGGTCCTGCACGCATTGCCAGATCAGCGGGCTGCGGTGGCGGGAGCGACTCGCTTCAATTTCCGCCGGCGTCATCCATACCGCGCGCAGGATGCCGGTATCGAGTGTGCGCTGCGGATCATGCGCGCCGAGTTCGCCGCTGAAGGCAAAGCGCAGGTAGGTGATGTCACCGTGTGGCCTTGTCCATTGATAAATGCCGACCAGTGCGGTGGGCGTGAACTGCCAGGCGGTTTCTTCCAGCGCTTCGCGCGCGCAGGCGGCAAGCAGCGATTCGCCCTCGTCGAGATGTCCCGCCGGCTGGTTGAAGCGGATGCCATCATCGGTTTCTTCTTCCACCATCAGGTAGCGGCCGCCACGCTCGATCAGCGCGGCGACGGTGACGTTGGGTTTCCAGATACGTTCGTTCATGAGGTCGCATTTTATCGCGCCCGCTGCCTGTTCTGCGGCGGGGGTGCCGAATCGGCTAAAATGCGCGGCTCATTCGACTGATTGCTGGAGAACACAAAAATGTCCATGGCCGACCGTGACGGCTTTATCTGGTACGACGGCAAGCTCGTGCCCTGGCGCGAAGCCAACATCCACGTGCTGACGCATTCGCTGCACTATGGCTTGTCCATTTTTGAAGGCGTTCGCGCCTACAACACGGTCAACGGCCCCGCCATATTCCGCGTCAAGGAACATACCGAACGTCTGTTCAACTCGGCGCATATCTTCCGCATGGAGATGCCCTTTGACAAAGCCACCTTGATCGAGGCACAAAAAGAAGTGGTGCGCGTGAACAAGCTCGACTCCGCCTACATTCGTCCGATCGCTTTTTACGGCTCGGAAAAAATGGGCGTATCGCCCAAGGGCGCCAAGGTGCATGTGGCCGTGGCGGCCTGGCCGTGGGGCGCCTATCTGGGCGCCGACGGCATGGAGAAGGGCATTCGCGTCAAGACCTCGAGCTTTGCGCGCCATCACGTCAACGTGACCATGTGTCGCGCCAAGTACGCCGCCTCCTACACCAACTCCATCCTCGCCAACATGGAAGCCACCGACGACGGCTACGACGAAGCGCTGCTGCTCGATGTGGATGGCTTTGTCGCCGAAGGCGCCGGCGAGAACCTGTTCATGGTCAAGGATGGCAAGATCTACGAACCCGAAATCGCCTCGGCGTTGATCGGCATCACCCGCGCCAGCGTGATTCAGCTCGCCAAGGATCACCTCGGCATCGACGTGGTCTCGAAGCGGCTCACGCGCGATGACGTGTATACCGCCGACGAAGCCTTCTTCAGCGGCACCGCCGCCGAAGTGACGCCGATTCGCGAACTTGATCGTCGTCAGATCGGCGCCGGCAACCGCGGCCCGATCACGACCAAGCTGCAAAGCCTGTTCTTCGAAGCCGTGCACGGAAAACTCCCCGCCTACAATCACTG
>JANLQP010000389.1:0-2044 GCA_031367895.1 Hyphomicrobiales bacterium | reverse complement strand
CGGAGCGATGATCCTGTTCGGTCTGCTCATTCTCAGCGGCGCGGATAAGGCTCTGCAACGCGAGTTGGTGAGCCTCTCTCCCGAATGGCTCACGAGTCTGACGACTCGATATTGAAGGGCTGACGGCGGCAAGCTAATTCTTACCGCCGTCCGGCATCCAATACAGTGACGACACGGCCACAACCGCGGCAGTACGATGTGGCCAAGAATGTCCGAGCGTCGGATGAAGTTCAACCACAGATCAAAGCCCGCGCGCCAACCGCAGTGGCAAACCACTCAAGAACAGGTAACGAAAAACCTTGCTCGCGAAGGGTTGATGACAACGGTGAGAATCGTGACAACACGCCGCTAGTATTAGGCTAGGGTAAGACAGATATGAGTGCGGCTGAATGAAGAAATCTTCCCGTGCACATCCGTAGATCGACCCAAGTCCCGTCCTCGGAAATCACTCCCCCGAAGCTCTATTTGAGGAGGCGCGACCTGCTGGCCGGCGCTGCGGCGCTCGGCGCGCTGTCCATGATGCGGTCCGCCGCCGCGAGCACCGGAACGCTGGCGGCTGCAAAAAGCACATTATCGACAGATGAAGCGCCGACGCGCCGTGCGGACGCGACCTCATACAACAATTACTACGAATTCGGAACGGACAAGTCCGATCCGGCCCAAAACGCAGGCCCGCTGAAGACGACGCCCTGGGCAGTCAAGATCGATGGGCTGGTCGGGAAACCGATTACGCTCGCACTGGAAGACATCGCCAAGCCAGCCAAATTGGAGGAGCGGATTTATCGGCATCGTTGCGTCGAGGGCTGGTCGATGGTCATTCCATGGATCGGGTTCCCCCTGGCCGATCTGTTGAAGCGCGTCGAGCCTCAGGGCAGTGCGAAATACGTGGCGTTCGAAACGCTCGTGCGCCCCACGGAGATGCCGGGGCAGCGCGGCTATTTCCAGCCGCTACCATGGCCCTATGTCGAGGGTTTGCGCCTGTAAGCACGATCACGCAAATTGATGTGGCGTCGGCCACGTCGTTCGATGGTCGGTGCTGATACGCCTGCTTCGCCCCGTGCCATTCGAGCGTGCTGCCGTGCTCGCGGCCGTCAAGACCAAGCCTTCGGCGGCCCAAGGGGGCCGGTCTTGACTGCCACTCGACACGGCAGCGATGTGGATGTGTGGCCGGGATGAAGGAAGCTCCGCTGGGGCCGAACCAAGGAAGTTCGCTCCAGAAAGGAAGCTCGGAAGTGATGAGAAGCCGGGGCGCAACAGGCCCCGCGTTCCCGTTCCCATTCCCGCGCGCTGTAGAGACGTTGGGAACGGGAAGCGGAACTGCCCGCTTGAATGCCGGGGTGATCAGGTTCTGGCGAGACGATAGCCGTCACTGCTTTTGACGATGCGGCCGGTGGCGCAGAGCACGCCGATCCGCTCGAGGAGCGTGGCGGCGCGGACGCGAACTTGGGATCGCAATTCGGCGAACGGCAGAGGCTGGTCGGCACTGGTGAGGATGGCCACGATGCGCTCGTCGAGCGAAGTGGGTGCCGGTGTCACGGGTTCGCGGCGATCGGCGACTTCGAGAGCGAGGGCGTCGCCGCGCTGTGCCAGCTCGATGGTCAGCGGCTTCGGCGACGGTGCCGCCCGATGCTCGACCGACAGCCCGATCTCATCACCGGTGCGGCGCAGGTAGAGATTGCTGTCGCCCCAGGCGTGGAACTGGCCGACCTCGATATCCAGGTCATCACCGCGCCGACCGTCCGGCTCGATCTCGAAGCCGACCGTCGCAACCTCGCCGAGACCGTCGCCCGATTGCAGCCGCGCCTGCTGATCCTCGATCCGTTCGTGCGCCTGCACCGCATCGACGAGAACGCCAGCGGCGAGGTTGCCCCCTTGCTCGCTTTTCTCCGCGAACTGCAGCGCCGGCATGGTGTTGCTGTGCTCGTTCGTCCATCACGCCAAGAAGGGCGGCGGCGGCGTGCGCGCCGGACAAGCGCTCCGCGGCTCTTCCGAGTTCCATGCCTGGGGTGACAGTAATCTGTACCTCCGCCGCGACGGCGATGAC
>JANLQP010000291.1:0-36853 GCA_031367895.1 Hyphomicrobiales bacterium | reverse complement strand
GCGTCAAACGCAATGGGATCCAACTCGCTCAGCCGTAGGTCGGATTGAGCTGGCCACCGGACAAGCATATGTACCGGGCGCTGGCGCCGGCGATGTCCGACGTCCTCGAGGCCGTACGGGGCAAGGCGTCGGACGTCCCGGGCGAAACGCCAAGACCAACCGAACCGCCCAGGCCCGCTCGCTCCGACCGACGGCTTGTTTCTTTATCACCACGCCAGCTCGAGAATCTCCCGAACGTCCGCCGCCGTCGAGATCTTGCGCGGGTTGATTTGCACCGGACGGTAGCCGAGCGCGCGCTTGGCAATCTCGTCGAGGTTCTCGCGCTTGATGCCGACGTCGCGCAAGGTCGTCGGCTGATCGATGCTCGCGACAAGTTCCTTAACCAGCTCTCCGGCTGGACGTGAAGGGGCCCCCATCGCCTCGGAGAGCGCCTTCTGCCGTTCGCCGTTGACGGTTGAGTTCCACGTCAGCACTGCCGGCAGCATGACGCAGGACGTGTGTCCGTGCGGCACGCCGAACGTCGCTCCCAATGCGTAGCCGATGCCGTGGCTCGCGCCCATGGCGACGCCCGCCTGCGACGGCGCGATCGCCTGCCACATGCCGAACTGCGCCTCCATGCGGGCCTCCAAACTCGTCGGGTCGGCCTTGATGCGCGGCAGCGAGCGATGCAGCAGCTTCAGCCCCTGCAGCGACGATGCTTCGGTCGCGAGGTTCGCCTTCGGATTGCAATAGCCTTCGCACGCGTGATCGACCGCGCGGATACCCGTCGCATAGAGCAACCACAACGGCGTATCGAGCGTCGCCGCTGGATCGAGGATGACCGACCGCGGCGTCATCAGGCGGTGGTTGAACGACTGCTTCGAATTCGTCGCCGACAGCGTCACGCCGGCAGTCCCCTTGAACTCGGAGGCCGAGAGCGTGGTCGTGATCGCGATCATGCGGATCGGATTGGCGGGCAGATTGATCGGCGCCGGTGTGCGGGCGCCATCGATGCCGTCACGGTAAGGCTCCATCGCCTCGATCGTGTCGAGGCCGAGCCAGAGGCACAGCAGCATCGCCTTGGTCGCGTCGATCACTGAGCCGCCGCCGACCGCGACCAGCAGATCCGCCTTCGCCGCCCGCGCCGCGTTGGCGCCGGCAATGACGTCCTCGCGCGGGGAATGCGCCGAGATCCGCGAATAGGTGCCGACGTGACGGTCACCCAACGCATGCACCGCCCGTTGCAACGGTCCGTTTTCCAGCTGCGACAGCGAGCGTGTCGAGGTGACGAACACGCGCTTGGCTCCAATGCGGTCCGCTTCCGCGACGAGCGCGTCGGCGAGTGGCGTCCCGAAGATGATCTGATCGATCGGCTGCACGGTAAAGCGGCCGGCCTGAACGGCGGATGGGACCGTGGTGGACATGGGGTGGGATCCTTCTCAAGGCATTGCGCAATCCAGAATGCGCCGACGCACACGCGCATGCAATGAGGCTTGCTGCAAGATCGCGATCAAGCGAAGTTCATGCGTGGGAGGGGCAGAGCATGCCGAATTGGAGCGTCGCGTTCGACGATACGTTCGATACTGAATGGCAGACTTGGCCGCGTGAGGCTCAGGACGAACTTTTGGCACGTGCGAAGCTGCTCGAGGAGTTGGGCCCGGCCTTGCGGCGGCCCCATGCAGATACGCTGAAGGGATCGAAGTTTGCCAACATGAAAGAACTGCGTTTCGATGCCGCAAGTAGCAAATGGCGGGTGGCTTTTGCGTTCGATCCGGAGCGAAAGGCTATCCTGCTTGTCGGTGGCAGCAAGAGTGGCATGTCACAGAAAAAGTTTTACAATAGCATCATCAAGGCGGCAGATGATCGGTTTGGTCGGCATCTCGCCGAGCTTCGGAAGAGCAAGACGAAGAGATGACATGCCGATTTCCCTGAAAACAGTGATGCAACGTCTCCCTGCCGCGCGGCGCGCTAACGTCGAAGCGCGTGCAAAGGAACTTTCAGCGACTGAAAAAAGGCGCCGCCCAAGCTCAAGGCAACCTCGTTATCGAGTCTTTCGGGATGCGCAGGGCCAGTGGCGCTGGCAACTGGTTGGCGCGAACGGGCGCGTCATTGCTGCGTCGAACGAAGCCTACAAGGCGGAGGCCAAGTGCCGCAGTGCAATTGATCACGTCAAAGCGGCATGGGATGCCGAGATCATCGTCGAATAGCAGTGCAACCGCGTCATTGACCTGACACAAAATTGAAGCTTGCCCCCATGCGCCGACGCAAATTCCTCCAGTCTGCGGCCAGCACACTCGGCGCCCTCGTCGCAGCGCCCGCGATCGTCCGCGGCCTAGCGCCGTGGCCCGAGCGGCCGGTGAAACTGGTAGTGCCGTTCGCGCCGGGCGGCTCGACGGATCTTGTCGCGAGACCCTGGGCCGAGAAGCTGACCGAAGCATTCGGCCAGCAGTTCATCATCGAGAACCGCGGCGGCGCCTCCGGCATGATCGGCGCCGAGGCCGTCGCCAAGGCGCCGGCAGACGGCTATACCTACCTGCTCGGCACCTCCACCTCGATCGTGACATTGCCGCTGCTGCGCAAGGTCGCCTACGACGCGAAGGCATTCATGCCGATCGGCCGCGTCGGCGATGCGGTCACCGGTTTCGCAACGCCTCCGGTGACGGGCTTGAACACGCTCGGAGAGATGATCGACTACGCCCAGAAAAATCCCGGCAAGCTCGCGTTTGGATCAACGGGCACGGGAACCGCGCCGCATTTGCGGCTCGAACTGTTCAAACTCAAGACCGGTGTCGACATCCTCCACGTGCCCTATCGTGGCGGTTCCGATGCACTGAACGATCTGCTCGCCGGTGTGATACAGTTGACCTGCGAATCCGCCAGCACGCCGCACATCCGCGCCGGAAAACTGAAGCTCCTCAACATCAATTATCCGACCCGCACGGACATCTTCCCCGGCGTACCGACGCTGACCGAGCTTGGCTACGCGGGCATCGACGGCGGCTCATGGTTCGGCCTCTTCGGGCTCAACGGAATCCCGCGACCGATCCTGGAGCGCTTCAACGCCAAGCTCGTCGAGATCGGGAAGACGCCGGAGATGCAGGCGCGGCTGGCCGTATCAAGCGCTGTGCTGACACCGCAGTCGCTGCAAGAGGTTGCTCAACATCTCGAAGACGACAGCAAGGTGACCGCTGGCATCATCAAGGCTGCCGACATCAAACTTGAATGACGCGCCACGCTATTCGCCGATATGCACACTCGGCGAGCCGGAGTTGTCGATCCGCGACTTGACTTGGGCTTGGCGCTGTCCTCCCCTGCCGCGAGCAAATCGCCAATCGAAGAGCAGGGGGCTGCATGCCAGGGAAACGGAACATCGCCATCGTCGGCGCGGGCGCGCTCGGCGGCCACGTCGGCGGCTATCTCACCAAGAACGGCGAGCGCGTCACCTTCATCGATCCCTGGCCTGAGCATGTCGAGACCATGCGCCGCGACGGGCTGACCCTGCGCGGCCAGACGGCGCCGGAGAACTTCAACGTCAAGGTGAAGGCGATCCACCTCACCGAGCTGCAGAACGCCATCAAGGATCAGCCGTTCGACCTGGCCTTCGTCTCGATGAAGTCCTACGACACGATCTGGGCGACGGAATTGATCAAGCCTTATCTGGCGCCAGACGCGTTCGTCGTTTCGCTGCAGAACTCGATCAACGAGGAACGCATTGCCTCGGTCGTCGGTTGGGGCAAGACGATCGGCTGCATCGCCGCCACCATCGCGGTGGAGCTGGTGAAGCCTGGCCTCGTCCAGCGCAACGTCGCGCTCGGCGGCGAAAAGCGCCTGATCTTCCGCGTCGGCGAGCCACACGGCCGCATCACGCCGCGCGTCGTCGAGATCGCCGACATGCTGAAATGCGTCGACAGCTCGAAGCCGACCGCCAACCTCTGGGGCGAGCGCTGGTCGAAGCTGATCGTCAACGCCATGCGCAATCCGGTGTCGGCGGCGACCGGGCGCGGCGGCAATGGCAACGATCGCGATCCCATGACGCGGCTGCTGGCGATCCGCATCGCTTCCGAAGCGATCAACGTCGGTCTCGCGCACGGCTACAAACTCGAGGAGGTCTACAAGATGGACCCGATGCGCGTGAAGGCTGCGGGCGAGGGCGACAAGGCCGCGCTCGCCTATTGCGAAGAGGTGCTGCTGGAGAACACCAAGTTCCGCAACGACGATCAGCGGCCATCCATGGGCCAAGACATCCAGAAGGGCCGCCGCACCGAGATCGACTACATTAACGGCCTCGTCGTCGCCAAGGCCCGCGAGGCCGGCATCAAGACACCCGCAAACGACGGCATCATCGACGCGGTGAGGCGGATCGAGCGAGAGCAGGCGAAACCGAGCCCGGAGCTGGTCGCCGGGATTTGAGAGATCCCCTCGCCCCCGCAGGCTGCGCTTTTGCGGGGAGAGGGTTAGGGTGAGGGGCCGACATTTGCTCAACGCCTGATCGTATCCAGGGCCGCGCATTCATAGCGATCGTGGTGTCGCTGCCCCTCACCCCAACCCTCTCCCCGGGAAGAACGGGGAGAGCGGGAACAAGGAGAACCCACAATGCCATCACGCTGGAGCGGCCGCCGCGCGCGGTTCCGCCAAGTCATCAACGGCCAACAATGCGTCCATCCGGCCTCGGTGCACGACCCGATCTCGGGCCGCATCGCGCAGGACTTGGGGTTTGAGGTCGGCATGTACGCCGGCTCAACCGCGTCGCTGACCGTGCTCGGTGCGCCGGATCTGATCACACTGACGTTGACCGAGTTCGCAGGCCAGGCGCTGCGCATCATGCGCGCTGCCGATCTCTCGCTGATGTGCGACGCCGATCACGGCTACGGCAACGCGCTCTCCGTCATGCGCACGGTCGAGGAATTGGAAACCGCTGGCGTCTCTGGCCTCTCGATCGAGGATACGGACCTGCCGCAACCGTTCGGCATCGGCGAGAAACAGCGCATGCTCTCGGTCGAGGAGGGCGTCGGCAAGATGAAGGCCGCGCTCGCTGGCCGCCGCGACCCCGATCTCGTCATCGCCGGTCGCACCAGCGCGCCGCAGATCGCCGGCATCGACGAAGCCATCAAGCGCGCCAAGGCCTACGCGGCTGCCGGCGTCGACGCGATCTTCCTCGTCGGCATGAAATCGCGCGCCGAGTTGGACGCGGTCGCCGCCGCCAAAATCGGCAAGCCGATCATCCTGGGCAACGCATCGGGCGAATTGGCCGACAAGGCCTATCTCGCATCGAAGGGCGTCCGCGTTGCGTTGCAAGGGCATCAGCAGTTCGCGGCGGCCGTGCAGGGCATTTACAATACGCTGAAGCACATGCGCGATGGCGGCACGGTCGCCGACCTCAAAGGCATCGCCTCGGCAGACCTGATGAAGCAGCTGACGCGCGCCGCCGCATACGACGGGTGGGCTAACGACTTCTTGAGCTGAACCCAACGCTTTCCCGTAACGAGCGACCGTGAAACGGCCGATCGTATCCGGGATCTTTCCGGGCAATGCTGAAGTTTCGATCTCACCGATACAAATCCCGGATCGGTCCGCGCGTTGCTCGTGCCGTCCGGGAAACCGACTGAAGTGCCCAAACCCCTTGTCGACAGGCCGATCAAGCCGCCTGTTTCGCGATCACCTCGGCGCCGAAGCGCGCGATCCGCTCAAGCGTATCAGGTAACGTCTGCCCGCCGAGGCGCAGCGCCACGTGCCCGACGCCAACGGCGGCTAACGCATCAGCGTCCTCGCGCATTTGCGCCGACGTGCCGTTGAACATGCGCCGCGCGCTGGCGTCGTGAATCTTCAGTTCCTTCCACTCGAACACGTCCTGCACCAACAGGGCCAAGCCGAGCGTTGCCGGATCACGCTTGGCCGCCTCGGCACGACGTTTCACCTCCGCAAAACTCGCTCCCAAGCGCATCGCCGTATCGAGCGGCATCGTCTGACTGTTGTTGCCCGGATACCAAGCCGTGCCGACCGTGATCGCGCGATTGATGGCGCCCTTGCTCTCGCCGCCAATCCACAACGGCGGAAACGGTTTCTGCAGCGGCTTTGGCTCGAACACGACGTCCGCGAAATTGACGTGCTTGCCCACGAAGGACGCGCGCTCCTTGGTCCACAACTCGATGCACGCTGCCAGCGTCTCGTCGGTATAACGGCCACGCTCGGCGAAATTGCCACCGAGCAGCTCCATTTCCTCCTTCATCCAGCCAGCGCCGGCGCCGACGATGAGGCGGCCTTTGGAGAGCACGTCGATCGTCGCCAGCATCTTCGCGGTCAGCATCGCCTGCCGGTGCGGCACAACCATCACGGAGGTAAGGAACCGCAGCTTCTGCGTCGTGCCCGCGACGAACGCGATCGTCGACAGCTGATCGAGGCAATGCCCTTCCTGCGCCACCATGAACTTGCCGCCGGGAACGTACGGGTATTGAGACTGGAACTGCCCAGGCACCACCAGATGATCGCTGACGGCGAGAAAATCGAAGCCAGCCTTTTCTGCGGCAGCGGCAATCGCCGTGTAGTTGTCCGCGGTCGAGAAGACCCCGCGCGTCACCGTGCTCAAGCCGAATTTCATGGGTGGTCCTCCGTCGTACTTGTCATCCCGGCATTTATTGCCCACCCATCTGCCAGGCACGCCAACACTTGAGGTTGCGGCACGATGGGTCCCGGGGACAAGCCCCGGGATGACAGCGCAAGTTCAAATCACGCCCTTGTCCTTGAGCTTGCCCATCTCGGCGTCGGTCAGCCCGAGCAGCCCCTTGTAGAGTTCGTCGGTATGCGTGCCCATCGGCGGGCCCAGCCACTCGACTTTGCCCGGCGTATCCGACATGCGCGGCACCACGTTCGGCATCGCGATCTCGCCGACGCGCGGATCCTTCATGCGCAGGATGTTCTCACGCGCGGCGTAGTGCGGATCCTTGAAGATGTCGGCGATCGAGTAGACCGGCCCGCACGGCACCTCGAACTTGTCGCACTCCTTGATGCACTCATCGAGTGTGAACTTCAGCGTCCACCGCTCTACCCAGGCGTCGACCTGCCGGCGCTCGCGGTCGCGATCGGCGATCTTGCCCCACTTGCCGTCGCCGCCAAGCTCGGGCTCGCCCTGAGCCGCGGCGATGCGGGTGAAGATCTTGTCCGAGGTACAGGCGATGGCGATCCACTTGCCGTCCTTGGTCGGGTAATGGCTGTGCGGGCAGACGTTGACGGTGCCCGGTCCCATGCGCTCGCGCACGTAGCCCTTGTAGTTGTAGGAGGCGGCGAGCTCGTCGAGGATGCGGAAGATCGGCTCATAGAGCGCGATGTCGATGAACTGGCCGCGTCCGGTCATGTCGCGGGCACGCAGCGCGAACATGACGCCGAGCGCGCCGTAAAGGCCGGCCATGTAGTCGGGGATCGTTGCTGATCCGGGGGTCGTCGGCGGCAACTCGGGGAAACCCGCGAGATAGGACAAGCCGCCGAACGCATTGCCGATGCGCCCGAAACCCGGCCGGGGCGAATAAGGCCCCGTCTGGCCGAAGCCGGAGATGCGCACCATGATCAGCTTGCCGTTCTCCTCCTTCAGCGTGTCCCAGCCGAGGCCCCACTTCTCCAGCGTGCCCGGCTGGAAATTCTCCACCAGAACGTCGGCTTTGCGGATCATGCGTTTCAGCAGTTCCGCGCCTTCCGGCTTCCTCAGATCGAGCGTCGCCACCTTCTTGTTGCGCGTCTCCTGCATCCACGGCAGCGAGTCCCCGGACGGCGTCGGCGTGCCGAACTTGCGCAGCGCATCGCCGACCACAGGCAGCTCGAGCTTGAACACCTCGGCGCCGAACTCGGCCAGCTGCGTCGAGCAGAACGGCCCGGCGAGGAAGCTCGATACGTCGATGATGCGGATGCCCTGCAGCGGCTTCACGGTCGGATGCGGGGATGGCGTGGCGCCGTCGGCGGACATGAGTCTTCTCCTGCGGTTGGCACTAAGTCCGGACAGGTTTAGCGCGGTGGCGCGGGGATGCCAATGGCCGGCGAGCGAATGCTATAGATCAAATTGACAATCATGGCTTGTCACTGTACTTTCGTGGGATGGGGGAGCGATGCCAATACAAAGCATTTCGCACAAGGGCCTCAAACGCTTGTTCGAGGATGATGACCCCCGTGCAGTGCCGGCGACGACAGCCGACAAGCTCAAGAAGATGCTCGTTGCCATCGATACTGCGCAGCAGATTGACGACATTGGCGTGATGCCGGGTTGGAAGCTGCATCGCTTGTCAGGAGATCTTGCTGGTTATTGGAGTCTGACGGTTACGCGCAATTGGCGGCTGATTTTCCGCTTCAAGAACGGTGATGGCTCAGAACTGAAATTGATCGACTACCATTGAATGGAGCACGCCCCATGCCGCTGAAACCGATGAAAAGTCCCCCGCACATTGGCAGCTTTCTGCGCACCGAGGTCATTGAGGAACTTGGGCTCACCGTTACGGCCGCGGCCGAGACCCTCGGGGTTAGCCGGCAAGCGCTCAATAATCTGTTGAACGAGAAAGCCCGCCTCTCGGCAGAGATGGCACTACGTTTCGAAAAAGCGTTCGGCGTCGGCATGGAGCATCTGCTGCGCATGCAGCTCGCCTATGATATGGCGCAGGCGCGTGCCATTGCCGACACAATCACGGTTAAGCGCCACAGGGGTGGATCCAGGGCAGAGACGGGTTGAGCGATGGCTGCGACGCTTCCATGCCCAATCCCGCTACCTTCGCGCCTTGATCCGTTCGGCCATGGCGATGATGCGCTCGGCGCGATACACGATCGGGTAGTCGATGAACTTGCCGTCGAGCTGGATCGACGCCGAGCCCGCCTTCTCCGCTTCCTTGAACGCGGCAACCACCCGGCGCGACCACTCTGTCTCGGCGGCCGTCGGTGATAGCATTTCGTTCGCGACAGGCACCTGATCAGGGTAGATGCACATCTTACCCTGGAAGCCGAGGCCCTTGATCGCAGCGACCGAGTTGCGGAACCCTTCCGCGTCTTTCAGGTCAACCCACACGGTGTCGATCGGCGGCTCGATGCCGGCGGCGCGCGAGGCCAGCACGCATTCGCTGCGGTAGGGCAGCAACTCCGCCTCGCTGCGCGTCCACGTCATGTTGAGGTCGAGCGTGAAATCCCCGGCGCCATAGGCGATGCGTTTCACCCGCGTGCCAGCCGCGCAGATGGCGCGGATGTTGGTGAGGCCTTTCGCCGTCTCGATGATCGGGATGATGTCGAACGCGCCGAGCTTCAAACCGCGCTCACGCTCCAGATTGGTGACCAGCCATTCGGCAGCACGGATCTCGTCGACGGTCTCCAGCTTCGGCAGCACAATTCCGTCGATACCCTCTCGCACCACCGCGACGATGTCGCCATAGCCCCACTCCGTTGTCATGGCGTTGACGCGCACGTAGCCCATGCACTGGCGCGGTTTCTGATAGGCCGCGACCACCACCGCACGCGTCGCCTTCTTCTCGGCGATCGGGCACGCATCTTCGAGATCGAGGATCGTCGCGTCGGCATCGAGCGACAGCGCCTTCTCCACGCGGCGGGGATGGTTGCCGGGCGCAAACAAGAACGTGCGATAGACGGACATGCAAAACTCCCGGGAAGGACTGGGGTCAGACCCCGATCACTCAGGTGTATGGCATGACCTGATCACGGGCAAGCACGTGGCGGGACCGGTTCAGTTCACGCCGGCCGCTGCCTTGGCGAAATTGGCGAGCGCGCCGGACATCGCCTTGATGCCGTCGTCGTTGCCGACGAGCGCGTGCCGGGCCTTGAGGATTTCCGCCGCGACGTAGCCGACCCAAACCTTGCCGGCCGTGTCCTGCCAGACGAGCATCTTCATCGGCAGATCGATCGCGATTTCCGGATTGGCAAGCATCAGCGGCGTGCCGAGCTTCGGATTGCCGAACATGATGACTTCGGTCGGCGGCATATCGAGGCCAGCACCCTTGGCGGCAGCTGCATGATCCACGCGTGCCGCAACCTTGATGCCCTTCTCCTCCAGCGCCTTCACCAGGCGATCCGCGGTATCTTTGACCGAGGCTTTGCTTTCAATCGCGGTGAGCAGCCCCTGCTGTGCCTGCACGGGCAGCGGTTGGGTGAGAGCGACGACGGCGAGCAGCAAGAACGCGATACGCGACATGGGCAACCTTTCTGAGGATAGAAGCGGCAAACTAAGCGACGACATCGTCGTGCAAAAGACCCCAGCGGCACTACACACGAGAAGTTGATCTCGTTGTTATCGACCATCGCTGCGTTACCCCCGCGCCTTACCCAGCGCCACAAGGCAAAGCTCCTCGAACAGCATCTGCGCACCGATCTGCGCCGTCGCCGTGTTGGCGTCGTACTGCGGTGCCACCTCCACCACGTCGGCGCCGACGATGTCGATCCCGGCCATGCCGCGCAGGATGGCCAGCGCTTCGCGTGGTGTGAGCCCGCCGACTTCGGGCGTGCCGGTGCCGGGTGCGAAACCTGGGTCGATGCTGTCGATGTCGAACGAGACGTAGGTGGGCCCGTCGCCGACCACGGCGCGCGCTTTCGCGATCACGCCGGCGAGGCCCATCGTGTCGATCGTCTCGGCGTGCAACACGGTCATGCCGCTCTCGGTCGAGAACTCCCAAAGCCACTCGGCACTGCCGCGAATGCCGATCTGCACCGTGCGTTCCGGATCCAGCACACCGTCGAGCACCGCCTGCCGGAACGGGCCGCCGTGATGGAACTTGGCGCCCTCGTATTCGCCGGACGTGTCACAATGCGCGTCGATGTGCACCATGCCGACCGGCCGCTGGCGACCCAACGCCTTCAGGATCGGCAGCGAGATCGAGTGGTCGCCGCCGACCGCCAGCGGAACGACACCGGCCGCCGCAATGCGCGCGAGAAACGCTTCGATATCGGCGTGGCACTGCTCGAGGCTGAACCGGCTCTGCATCGGCACATCGCCGATGTCGGCCACCCGCAGCGACGCCGACGGCGCGATACGCAACGCGTGCTCATAAGGGCCGATCCGCTCCACGGCACGCACCGCGCGGGGCCCGAGCCGCGCGCCGGCTCGGTTCGTGACGCCGAGATCCATCGGCACGCCGATCAGCGCCACATCGAGGCCGGCGAATTCCCGCGCGGCAGCCTCGGGATCGAACGGCGCTCCAAGCAACGTCGCGACACCCGCGAACGGCCACTTGCGCCGGTCTGGCGTCGGAAACACGCCCTTCGCGACCTCGGCGAAATGCGGATCGAAGATCTCGCCGCCTTTCGCGTTGGCGTACTTCGCCCGCAGTGCCTCTAGCTTTTTCGCGTCCATGCAGACTCCTAACGGCCTACGGCAGCACCTTCGCCTCGCGATAGCGCACGAGATGCGCCAGGATCTGCTCCTCCGTGTCGACCGTGTGGTGGAAGCCCGCCAGCCGCAACTTCGCCACACTCGAAACCACGTCGTGCTCGAGGCCCCAGCAGAAATCGCCAAAACCCCACGTCGCCAACTCCTCGAGCTTGCCCGGCTTCAGCCCGCGCCGCCTCACGATCGCATCCCACATCGGCTGCTTGTCCGCCATCCACTGGGTCAGCTTCACGTTGCGGATGACGCCGGTTTCGAGACCATACAACTTGGCGATACGCGGCCACAGCCGGTTCCAGCGGAACAGCGTGCCATCCACGACGTTGAAGGCCTCGTTGCGCGCTTTCTCGGAGGTCGCCATCCATTTCAGGCCGCGCGCCAGTTGCGCTGCATCCGTCGCCTCGAACAGCGCGTCATAGCATTTGGGCTTGCCCGGGAAATCGAGCGGCGCGCCGGCTTCTTGAGCCATCGCCGCCCAGGCGCCGATCACCGCGATCAGGTTGCGCGGCCGCTCCGGCGCGAAATCGTAGAGAAAACCTGGCCGCGATGCCGACCACGTCCAGCGCTTGCCCTTCTGATGCTCCCGCAAGAGATCTTCCTGCGCGTAGTAGAAGTTCGGCGGCATGTGGCGGCGGTCGTCCTCGCGCGCTGGCGAGGGAAAGCTGCCCAGATGCATGCCGTACCACTTGGTGCCCTCGACGAGGTGCACGTGTTCCAGATTTTTGCAGCCCGACTCTGCCGCCACGACGAGATTGCGCACCATCATGGCGTTGCCCTCGACATCCTCGACGCCAAGGGAAGCGTCCGTGAACTTGGCGCGCGCCGTATAGAACACGTGTGTCGCGTCCGGCACCTTGGCAAGTGCTGCTTTCGTGTTGGCGAGGTCCGTCAGATCGGCGGCCATGTAGCTGAGGCGCGGGCTCTCGGACTTCGGCGGATTGCGCGACAGCCCGATCACCCGCCACGCGGGGTCCGCCACCAGCACCTCGACCAGTCGTTTCGAGGCCGCGCCCGTTGCGCCCGCGATCACCGCTACCCGGCCAGTCATATCGTCTCTCCTGCATGCGCATTTCGCTATTGGATCTGGAAGCACTGTTCAGCCCGCTAGGCGGACTGTCAATTGCGCAACCGCGACCAGCACCACGCAGAAAGTTATCCCCCTTCTCTCGCGTGCCCCACATACTGTCGGCAACTTGTTCCGTGGCGGGGCGCTTTCGCGAGGCGTTCGAGAGTGCGGGCAGGTGGCAGTACGGCCGGGCAATGGAGGGGTGATCGCCACTACGTAACCCGGGCGTGAGGTATCGAGGCGGGGGGCAGTTCCCTGCTGGAGAGGTCCCGAAGAGTCGATACTGAACGCGAAAATGCTGCGGAGGGCGCCGCGAGGCTGCCACTACTAAACAAAAACACGGTGGCCAGACGGTGCTCTCCACCCGCTTCGTTGACTTCGCCTTCGGATGTCCACTGGTGCATCCGGCGCGTGGATACCGCTTGCTATGCAGAATCGGGTTCGCGATGTGGCAAAACTAGTCGTTGGGTCGCGCAAGTGCGTCCCTGCGGAGCAGGGCTACTCCATGACGGCTTGACCCGACCTACAGTATTGGCCGAACTTGCACACCGAAAATCATTCGAACTCGAGGCAAACCATGGCTGGAAAACGGGTCGTCATCGTTGGAGCGGGCGCAGTCGGCGGATACATCGGCGCGCACTTGACCAACGCCGGCCACGACGTGACGATGGTCGATCCCTGGCCGCAGCACGTCGAAACGATCCGCACCAAAGGCATACAGATCTCCGGCATGACACCGCAAGAGGCCTTCACGGTGAAGATGAAGGCGCTGCATCTCACCGAGGTGCAGGACATCGTCAAGCAGAAGCCGGTCGACATTGCGATCATCTCGGTCAAGTCCTACGATACGATGTGGGCGACCAACATGATCGCGCAGTATCTGACGCCTGAAGGCTTCGTCGTCTCGGCGCAGAACTGCGTCAACGAGGAGCGCATCGCCTCCGTCGTCGGCTGGGGCAAAACAGTCGGCTGCATGGTCGGCAACAACTACGCCGTCGACCTCTACGAGGCAGGTAAGATCCGCCGCACCATGCCGAAGACGGGCAAGGTCGCGTCGCTCCAGGTCGGCGAGGTGCATGGCCGCATCACGCCGCGCATCACCGAACTGGTCGAGATGCTGCAGTCCGTCGACAAGGCGGAGACGACAACGAACCTGTGGGGCGTGCGCTGGTCGAAACTCTGCGTCAACGGCATGCGCAACGGCGTTTCCGCCGCGACCGGCCTCGGCGGCAACGAACGCGACCGGCATGACCGCATCCGCCGCGTCGTCATCAAGCTCGCAGGTGAAGCCGTCAACGTCGGCCGCGCCCTCGGCCTCGATCTGGAGAAGGTCGCCGGCATCGAACCCGACCTTTACGCCAAGGCCGCCGAAAACGATCCGAAAGCACTGGCCGACCTCGAGGAGAAGATGATCGCCAGCACCATGGGCGGCGCCCGCAGCGATTTGCAACGGCCATCGATGGCGCAGGACATCGCCAAGGGGCGGCGTACCGAAATCGACTACATGAACGGCTACATCGCCGAGAAGGGCGCGGGCGTCGGCTGCCTGGCACCAACCCATGCCGCTCTGACGAAGATCGTGCAGCAGGTCGAGCGTAATCAGCTGCCGGCGCGGCCGGAGAATTTGTTCAACCTGACGAACTGACGGAGACGCACCCCATGGTCGCGTACGTGATCGCCGAAGTCGATGTGAAGGACGCCGAGAAGTACAAACTCTACGCCGACAAGGCACCGGGCGTGACACTGCCATCGGGCGGCAAATATCTGGCGCGTGCCGGCAAAGTCGAATGCTTCGAAGGGACGCCGCCGAAATCGCGCGTCGTCATCATCGAGTTCGCGGATATGGCGGCAGCTCGCGCGTTCTACTACGGCAAGGAATACCAGGCGATCATCCCGCTGCGGCAAGCGGCCAGCGACGGCCGCCTGTTCCTCGTCGCGGGCGCAAGCTGAGGAGCGCCGAACTGAACCTTGCCCTACGCCAGCCGCCCGCGCGCCGCGACCGGCAACACGTCCACGATCTCTTCGCCACGCACCGCGATCAGCCGGTCCACCATGTTGACGACGACGCAGACATGGTTTGGCACGACGCGAACGATCTCGCCGACCTTCGGCCGCTCGTTGGTGCGCGCCAGATCGAGGAAGCCGTGCTCTTCCGCAAACGCCCCGATCCGCGCTTGCGGGTACTCGTGAATATATCCGAAGCCATCGAGTCCGCCGCCGGGATCCGCCGTCAATGTTTTGGAACCGGCGTCGAGAATGCCGCGCTCCGGCGCCGCCCGGCTGACAACGGTCGTGTAGACCGAGAGCGCGCAATCGTCGAGCGACGCGGCTCCGCAAGCGACCATCATGCGATCGTTGAAGATGTAGGTGCCGGCACGATGCTCGGTAGCGCCCACAAGCTTGCCGACGTTGCCGAGGTTCGGCGTGCCGCCCGTCGAGACGATCACCGGATCGAGCCCGAGCGCTCGCACACCTTGCCTGGCCTCCTCGAAGAACCTTTGCGTTTCGGGCCAGGACGTCTCGGTCGGGTAGAACATGAAACCGCGGAATGCGAGGTCCGGCGCCGCTTTGACTTGGGCAGCCAACGCGATCGCCTCCTTCGCCGTCTCGACGCCGGCACGCTTGCGCCCGGTATCGCATTCGATCACAACGCCGAGCGGCCGCCCCGCGATCCGCCCGGCCTCGGCCAACCCCTCGATCACCGTCGGATTATCGGCCGCAACCGTCACATTGATCCGCTTCAGCAGGGCGCCGAGCCGCCCGGTCTTTTCGCCGCCCAGAATGTTGTAGCTGATCAGGATGTCCTCGAGCCCGCCGTCGGCCATGACTTCCGCCTCACCGAGCTTCTGCGCCGTGATACCCTTCGCGCCGGCCTTTTGTTGCATCAGCGCCAGGACGGGGCTCTTGTGCGTCTTGATATGCGGCCGGTTGGCGACGCCGGCCTTGTCGCAGATCGCCTGGATCCGCGCGATATTGCACTCCACCCGATCCAGATCGATGACAACGGCTGGCGTGCTGAACTCGGCGGCGATGCGTGCCTTGAGCGTGTTGGTCGCCATGACTCTCTCCTTGCTGACACATCCCAAACAAACACCGGCGCTGCAGCACCGAAGCTGCACAGCGACGGTGGTGCAGGCAACACTAACCGCCAAGTTAAGAAATTGGTTACCGATTCGCCAATAGGCTCCGCAATCGTTGAAACAGGTTGGTGCCCCCGTCCCGTGTCACCCCTGATGGCAGATACGTGCCACTACAATCCGCGAACTCCGAGGAGCACATGCAACGATCGATCGATGCGGCTAAGTTCGCCTTGACGGCCACTCTCCTGGTGGCGAGCGTCTCGCAGGGTCTGGCCTATGATGTCGAGAGCATCGGCTCCTTCCACATCGGCGGCGCGCCCATCCGGCTCGAAGGGTTGCCGCATCGCGAGATGGTCGTGGCACCGGGCACAAAACCGATGAAGATTGATCCCAACGGCGATTTCCACTCGGGCCAGATGTACGTGCAGTACGTCAAGCTGAAGAGCCCGTCCGCCCGCTATCCGCTACTGATGTGGCACACCGGCGGCGTCACCGGCGCATCGTGGGAGACGAAGCCTGACGGCAAGCCCGGCTGGATGCAGTATTTCCTGCAGCGCGGCCACGACGTCTTCGTGTCCGACGCCGTAGAACGCGGCCGCGCCACGTTCTCGCGCTTCCCTGAGATCTATCGCACCGAGCCGATTTACCGCGACAAGAAGGAAGCCTGGGAGATATTCCGCATCGGCATTCCCGATTCCTATGCAAGCAATCCCTCGTTGCGCAAGGCGAACGAGGGCCAGCTCTTCCCGCTCGGCGCCTTCGACACGATGCAAATGCAGATGGCGCCCCGCTGGGCGACCAACGGCGATGCAACGCAGGCAGCGTATCTTGCGCTCGTCCAACGCGTCTGCCCTTGCGTGATCATGGCACACGGTCAGGCCGGCAGCTTCGCGTTCCACGCGGCGCTCGCCAATCCCGACAAGGTCAAAGCAGTCATCGCCGTCGAGCCCGCTTTCGCGCCAAAGCCGAATCATCCCGGCATCTCGCAGCTGAAGGGCGTGCCGCATCTGATGGTCTGGGGTGACTTCATCGCCACCAACCCGACCTGGGTCGAGCATGTCGATGAACTCAAGCAGTACCACGCATCATTGACGGCATCCGGCGTCCCGGCCGAGTGGCTGGACCTGCCCGAGGCAGGCATCAAGGGGAACACGCACATGATCATGATGGACGTCAATTCCGATCAGATCGCGTCGCGCGTGCAGGCCTGGCTCGCCAAGAACAGTCTGATGAAATCGTCAAAGAGCGGTCCGGAAACCGGCGCCAAATCGAACGACACGCCGCAGAAATCCAAGGTGAAGTCGGCAGCGAGCAAGCAGTCGATCCAGTAGGCTCGACGCGGACGACGGTGCGGTCCAGGGACAGTGAAGGCGGCCGAGGTTCCCTCGTCCGCCATCTCATTGTTCAAGCCTTGTATCCTGCCGCGGATCAGACCGCGTTAGCAACGACTGACGGCATCGCAACCTCGGGCGCTTGGTCTCGCGCAACCGGAAGCATGACCGTGAACGTCGCACCCGCATCCACGCGGCCATCGGCATCGATCGTGCCGCTGTGTCGGTCGACGATCTTGCGGCACGTCGCCAGGCCAATTCCAGTGCCTTCATATTCTGTGCGGCCATGGAGGCGCTGGAAGATCTTGAAGATCTGATCTTTGTATGCGTTGTCAAAGCCGATGCCGTTGTCACGGATCGAGAGTGCCAACCACCCCGAGGGATGCTCGATCGCCGACTGTGGCGGCCGGATTTCAGCGCTGATCTCGATCACCGGTGGGCGGCCGGCCTTGCGGAACTTCAATGCGTTGCTGAGCAAGTTCTGCAACAGCTGGCGCATCTGCACCGGATCGGCCTCGATCACAGGAAGTTTGCCGATTTTGATCTCGCCCTTCGCTTCCTCGATGCGAATTTGCAGGTCCGACAGGACCTCCTCCAGCACCCAGCCGACGTCGGTCTGCACGAACTGGTTCTTCGTCGTCGTCACCCGCGAATAGGACAGCAGCGCATTGATCAGGTGCCGCATGCGACCGGCAGCATTCTGCATGCGGTCGACGAACATCTGTCCATCTTCCGGCAGCGTCTTGCCGTACTTGCGGATCAGGCGATCCGAGAATGCTTCGATCTTCCGCAACGGTTCCTGCAGGTCGTGCGAGGCAACGTACGCGAACTCCTGAAGTTCCTTGTTCGACGTCTCGAGGCGCAACGCGTGATCTTGCAGAGCTTGCGCGTGCCGCTCGCTCTCCGTGATGTCGTGATACGTCGCGATCGATCCGCCGTCCGCCATCGGTTCGTTCATCACGGCGATGACTCGCCCGTCCTTCAAACGCTGTTTGATTGTGGTTCTCTTCCGCAGCCGGTTCGGATCCGGACGTTCCGCGAGCGCGCGGGCGGCTTCCTCGTCCGTGTAGTTCCCGATGCTCACGCTGTGCCGCATGATATCCGACAGCAGGATCCCGGATTTCACCACGCTTGCGGAGAACCCGTAAATGTCCAGGTAGCGGCGATTGCACACGATCAACCGCTGCTCACTATCAAACATGCAGAGCCCCTGGATCATGTTGTTCAGGGCAACGTCGAACTGCGAATTCTTGGAGTGCAGCTTGCGCGAGATGCGCAACAGGTCGAGCTCACGCGATTTCATTTCCGTAATGTCGGACCGGATCCCGACGATGCCGCCATCCGACGTACGCTTCTCGCTGACGAGAATCCAGCGTCCATCCGAAAGATGCACCTCATAGGGCGTGCGCGGATTTTGATGATGGTGCAGGCGCTGCTTGAAGTAGGCATCGGCGTCCATGCCATTCGTGACATACGTTCCGCGATCGATGCACGTCCGCAGAATCTTCTCGAAGGTCACGCCCGGGACGATGATGTCCTCGGCCAGCGGCTTCGACTTCAGATAGTTGTGATTGTAAACGACAAGCCGGTCATTCGCGTCATAAAGCGCAAAACCGTCGGCCATCACGTCCAATGCATGCATCATGCGCTGCCGGGCCGCGTCCGCGATCTGGGCGAACTGGGTGCCGAGATCCGTTCCACTGGCACTGGACCTGGTTTCACGCACCGTCTCGACAAGCGCGCCGGTCGCAAGTCGCCGGCGATTGACCTCGATCTCCCGGCCATTCGGTGACTCGTGGCGGAATGTATAGGCGCCGCTTTTCTCGAGCCGTTCGACGATCCGTTTGAGAGTGAGATCGATGTCGATCAGACCGGAAACGCTGCCATTCGACGAGATCTGGATAAGGCCGGCAAGCGACGTACCAGGCGTCACTTGATCCGGCCGGTAACCGCAGAGCTCTCGGTAGAGCTCGTTGCTGGCCAGCAGCTTGAATTCCGCGTCGAACAACGCGAGACCCACATCCGCGCCTGCAAGAACCGCCGCGAACTCGCTCAACGCTCCTTGCGCTACCGGAGTCGATATCTGCCCAGCCTGTGACAGAGTGGTGATCGTCGCAATGTTGGAATTCATACGCACCTCGCCGAACCTGAAACCCCGAACATGCCTTGCAATGAAGAAATTTCGGTGAATTTTCCGCTCCCTGAACCAAACAGAATGCCGGCGCCGTTTTCGCCGATTGTTAAGCAATCCAATCGATAGTGGTTCAGGACCGGGACCGGATCAATCGCGATCTCCGGCGCGTCGGAGGTGTGGCGTGAATATTGCGAGTATGAAGATCGCGGGGGTGTCGTTGGACGAGCGCACGTTTGCGCTCCTGCTGATTGCATGCAGCATCATCGTCGGCATATCGAGCCCGTCCCTGGCCACCCGTCTCGAGCCTATCGCATTGCCTGCGCTGTTCCTGGTCGTCCTGGCGTCTCTCGTTCCCTTCGCACAGCGCGCACCGCGCGATCTGATTGCGATCAACCGTAATGTCATGCGCGTCCTTTGCTGGCAGCAACTGGTTCTTCCGAGCCTCGTCATTGCCCTCGGGATTCTTTGCCGGCTGCCGGATCACATCATCTCACTGCTCGTCGTAACGGCATGCTCGGGCGCGCTGTTTGCCGCGCCCGCCTTGGCCGCGCTGCTCGATCTCAATCAACGCCAGTCACTGCAGAGCATGGTGCTTTCCACCCTGTTGATGCCGATCACCCTCTACATGTTTCTCGGGTTGATCTCGCTGCAGACTGGCACCATCCATCTCGAGCTTGAAGTCTACTCGCTCCGAATCCTGATCTACCTCGGTGTTCCCGCCCTCCTCTTTCTCGGCTATCGCCGCGTCGATCGCGCGTTGACGTCGACCGGCCGTCGGAACGCCGAGATGATGGCGCGATGGACTGTCGTGTTTGCGCTCGCGGTCTTCGGTATCGGCATGATGAAGAGTGTCGCTGAGCGCGTCATCACCAACCCGAAGCAGGTCTATTTCTTCTTTTGCCTCACGACCGTGCTTTGCGTCTCGATGCTGCTGTTCACGACCATCGTCATGTACCGCTTCGGCCGGACCGACGCGCTGACGGCTGCTCTGGTCAGCGGCTTTCGCAACGTCGGACTAGGCTACGCCTTGATCGGAGACATGATGGGGCCGGATCTGTCGGTTTACGTCGGCGTCGGACTGCTCCCGGTCTTCATCGCGCCGCTGATCCTGAGGCTCATGGCGAGTCGCCGCGCGGACGCATTGCAGACACCCGGATGATCCGCGTCCTCCGACAAGCTGTCCCAAACAATCTCTTGCGATCGTGAACCGAAGTCTCGACCTCGACAAGAGAGCCAATTAACCGCGTTGCAATTCATACGCTGGTATCAACGTTCAAGGTATCAAGTGGGGTCGCGTTGTGAAGACGTCCGAAACCGCGCGCAGTGTCGACACTGCCCGCCCGACCGAGCAGCGAGCCGGCGACCGCCCTGCCGCGTATATGCTTTCCGTCATGGCCCTCGCACTTGTCGGCGTCCTGGCGATCTTTATCGCAAATCGCGAATTCGCGCCGGAAATGTATTGGCCGAAGACCGAGCGAATGATCGGCCGAACTTTGGCTGACGGCAAGAACTACGCCGTTTTTGATTTGAATGTGAACATCCGCGAGATCCGCAACGCCCAGATCGAGCATCTTCGTTCGCGTCCGGACACTGTGCTCCTCGGCGCCAGCCATTGGCAGGAGGCGCACAGCGATTTGCTGCCCGACAACAAGCTGCTCAACATTCACGTTCACCGGGATTACTACGAAGATCTTCTCGCCATGACTGAGATCCTGTTGCGCCACAACAAGCTGCCGCGACGCATGGTCGTCTCGATCCGCGACAACATCTTCACGCCCGTTGAGCAGCGTCGCGATCACCTGTGGCTACCAGGCGCTCCCTATTGCCGCGACATGGCGGAACGGCTCGGGATCGAGTCGCACAGCCGTTGGCTGACGTTGCCGACGAAGCGCCTGCGCGAACTCGTCTCCGTTCAAATGCTCTTCAACAACATGACCCGTTGGTACAACGCGGACGAGCACCCGCAACCGAGCAGCGAACGTTACTTCAAGGCACTCGACACGCTTCTGCCGGGAGGCTCTATCGTCTGGTCGCGGGAACATCGCACCCTTTTTACTGCGGAACGCGCCACGCGACTGGCGCTCGCTGCCGCCAACGCGGCACAGCATAGCCCTCCCGTGATCGATCCGATCGGGATCAAGATGGTCGATGCCCTGCTCGAATTCCTGAACAATGCCGGCGTCGAGGTCGTTCTGGTTCATCCGCCGTTCAATCCAACGTTCTTTGATGCCGTGAGTATGATCAACGACAGCCCATACATGCACGGCCTTCGCCGTGTGGAAGCTGCAACGCGCAAGTTGGCCCAAAAGCACAATCTCAAGACGATCGGCAGTTTCAACCCGCACGACGTCGGCTGCACCGCCCCGATGTTCATCGACTCAGAGCACGCCAATCCTCTATGCCTTGCGAAGATTTTCGACCAGTTGGATCTGGGCACCGCAGCGCCTCACCCCTGGATGGTGTCCGAGGGCGAAGCCGATGACCCGGTACCAACGGATGACATCGCCCGCCAGCAGTTGCTCGTCCTGCAGAACAGCCGCACACACGTCGCGTTGGGCGGCCTACCGGACACGTCGGCACCGCTCGACGTCGTTGTCGCTGCTGCAGCACCCGCTGAGCTGGCCCCGTCCGCGGCTGGCACCTTGGGCAAAACCACCCGAGCGCCGGCTGCTGCTCCAGTCCGGCCCGTCGCAACGCCGAACAGGGTCGCTGCCCGTGCATCGCGTCGGATGGCCTCGGCGACAACCCAGGATCGGCATGAAAACCGAACACGCAGGCCCGAGCGCGCGATACCACGGCATCGCGAACTCATTTGGCCTGGCGATGCATCACCCGATGGCGGCAGTCGTCGTCAATCCCGGCTGCTGCGCTTCAGTTCTGCGGATCGGTGATCGGAGGAAGTCATGACGTTCCATTCCTACAACTTCATCCTGATCGTGCTTCCGGCGCTATATATGGGCTTCCTCCTGGCGCACAAGGCGCACGGCTGGACTGGAGCCTTCCGTTTTCTCGCGGTCGGATCGCTGATCTTCTATTCGGCCTGGAGCTACATTCTCCTCGCGATCCTGATGGCTTCGGTCGCGGGCAACTACGTCATCGGCAACGCTATCTTGAAGTTCAGGGAAAATCCGCGCATCGCGCTTGCACTTCTGTTCGTTGGCCTCCTCGCGAACGGATCGGCGTTGATCTATCTGAAGTACGTGAATTTCCTGATCGACATCTCGAACCAGATCACCAGCTTCGACGCATCCCACGTCGTTCTGATCGTTCCGATCGGCGTCTCGTTCTACACGTTCGTGCAGATCGGCTACCTGGTCGAGGCTTATGCCGGGCAGGTGGAAAAGGTCGATTTCTGGCGTTACACCCTGTTTGCGACCTTCCTGCCGTGCGTGACCGCGGGACCGCTGGTCCAGCAACGCGAGATGTTCGACCAGATGAAGGAGCGGCACGACCCGGCCTTCAATCCCATCACGCTCGCAACCGGCCTCACCATGTTCATGATGGGCCTTTTCAAGAAGGTCGTATTCGCCGATCAGCTGCAGCCGATGTCGGACGCCGTCTTCAACGGCGCAGCCGAAGCCGGCACCATCTCCACCGGTATCGCCTGGCTCGGATCGGTTTGCTACGCCCTGCAGCTTTACTTCGATTTCTCCGGCTATTCCGACATGGCCCTCGGGATCGGCTGCATCTTCGGTTTGAAGCTGCCGCTCAATTTCGACTCACCATTCAAGGCGACGAACATCTCGGACTTCTGGCGCCGCTGGCATATGACGATGACGTGCTTCTTCACGTCATACATCTACACGCCGCTGGCCGTTCGCGGCATGCGTCGCATCGTTGGATCGAAAGCCGGCAGCCTGAAGCGCTATCTATTGACCGCTGCAGTTCCCGCGGTGGTCACGTTCCTGGTCGCCGGTGTTTGGCATGGCGCCGGCTGGACGTTCGTCGTCTACGGCCTGATGCACGGTTGCGCCGTCGCCCTCTACCTGGGCTGGAGCCGCCTCGAGCGCAAACCTCTGCCCGCCCCACTCAGCTGGTTGTTGACGATGGCGGTCGTCGTCAGCGCGCTCGTTGTATTCCGCGCACCAGACTTGACAACCGCCGCCAAGATCCTCGCGTCCATGTGGACGTTCCGCTCGGCAATCGTATCGCCTGGCGATGTCGCCGCTATCTTGATCGACGTCCGCATCTCGACGGCCATGGTTGTTCTGCTCGGAGCCGTCGTTCTCCTCCTGCCAAACACTCAGCAAATCCTGCACCGATACGGTCCGAGCAGCGATGCGCCAGCACCGAACGCTGCATTCGAAGCCGGGCTGCTTTCTTGGCGCCCCTCGTTGGGCAGTGCGCTCGCCATGTCCGTTGTTGCCTGCGTTGCCATCGCTTCGATCGGCGCCGGCTCTGCCTTTCTCTACTACCAGTTCTGAAAAGGATCTTGCCGTGAACAAGCACGTTCTGGACGAGCCGCAGGTCATGCTCGATCTACCCTGCGAAGTCGACATCGAGGTCGCAGCCGATATCGAGAAAGAGTCGGTCTTCGTCTCCCGGTACATCGATCGCATCCTCGTCGACGAGGACCGCAAGTCGGTGCGCGTTCTGCTGCGGCGTGGCGCACCGATCGACGAGGTGATGGACAAGGCCGGGCGCTACCTCAAGGCCATGGTCCGTCAGGTCGGTGGCTTCGAAATCAAGGTTTTCGCCGAAACGAAGCGCCGCGACCAGGGTGACTACGTCCGCGACGTCAATGCCGGCCTCGTCGCGCGCGGCTGGATGCACGACTACGGCAAGGGGCAGGTCGCCTACTCTGGCCCGGTCCTGAAGCTCGCCCGACTGATCGACCGCACGGCCGCCGAACTCTATGCCCGCACCTATCGCGCGCAGGACCGCCATTTCCCCGCGTTGATCGACGCTGACACGTTGAAAGCCTGCGGCTACTTCGACTCGCATCCGAATGCCGTCACGTTCCTCGGCAACGTCATCGAGGATTTCGATGCGATCGAGAAATTCCGCGTCGCGAACTCCTGCTCGGAAGGCGCTCTCTTGCCGTCGCACGAGCACGTCCATATCGACGGCATGTGCCTGAACCCGGCAGCCTGCTTCCCGTGCTACCCCGCGCTTGGCGGCCAGACCCTCGCCGAGGGCCAGTGCCACACCTGGCTCGGTCGCGTCTTCCGCTACGAGTCACGCAACATCAACGGCCTTGACCGGCTCTACGAGTTCAACGTCCGCGAGCTCGTCTTCGCCGGGAGCGAGACTTACGTCCGCGATTGCCGTTCGAAGGCCTTGCCGATCGTCGAGGAGTTGGCCGCGACCTTCGATCTCGACTGCCGCATCCAGACCGCGACCGACCCCTTCTTCGCAACGGTCTCCGCCGCAAAGAAGTTCTGGCAGGCAGCGCAGGAAGTAAAAAACGAGATCAAGATCCCCGTCCTCGACAGCGACGGCCATACCAAGCAGCTCGCATGCGGTTCGATCAACCTGCATGGCAATTTCTTCGGCAGCCGCTTCAACATCAAGGGCGCCGACGGCAACGCCGTCCAGACCGGCTGCGTCGGCCTCGGGATCGAACGTTGGGTCCTGGCCGCGTTCACTCAGCACGGTTTCGACGAACGTCGCTGGCCAGAGGCTCTCCGGTCGGAACTTTTCGCCTGACGATCCCCGCCTCCTTTCATTCAAGCTCGAGAGAACTGACAAATGAAGCTCAACCAGATCGTCGCTAATGTCCTCGAAATCGACGCCGCACAGCTCAACGACGCATCGAACGCGCAGAACACCGCGCGTTGGGATTCACTCCGCCACATCGAGGTGATCTTCGCCGTCGAGAGCGCATTTCATGTGCGCTTCACGATGCCGGAGATCACCAGCTTGAAGAACCTCGGCGATATGCGCCGGCTGCTGATCGCTAAAAACGTCCTGCTCGCCGCGACCGAGACAGCAAACGAACGCAAGATCGCTTGAACCATCCTATCCGTCCGCCAATAGAAAACCTGCAGGTAAGACCGCTATGGACAAAGCCACTCTGTCAATCATCGTCGCTGACGACGACGGCGACGACCGCATGCTGATCGAGGATGCATTCCAGGAAAGCCGCCTCGCCAATCCTCTCATCTTCGTGGAGAACGGCGTCGAACTGCTGGAATGCCTGCGCGGCGAAGGCAAATTTGCTGGCGGCCCCGCAAGCAAGAAGAAACCGGGCCTCATTCTGCTCGATCTCAACATGCCGAAGATGGACGGCCGCACTGCGCTTGCCCACCTGAAGGCAGATCCTGAGCTCCGCCGCATCCCGGTCATTGTACTCACCACCTCGAAGGCCGAGGAAGACGTATTCCGGACCTACGATCTCGGCGTGAACTCCTTCATCACCAAGCCGGTCTCGTTCGAGGCGCTGGTCGATGTGGTGCGTACACTGAACCACTACTGGATCGAGATCGTCCAGCTGCCGAGCTCACGCGCCGCCTGACGCTTGCGAAACGACGACAGACTCGAGTTCCGGAGCAGACCATGGCCACCGAAGGCGCGCCGCGCGAAACTGTCGTCCTCCTCGTCGAGGACGACCGCGACGATTTCTTCCTGACGCAGGATCTCTTGAAAAGCATCCAACGCGAGCCGCATCGCGTGGTTTGGGCGGCATCGTATGATGCAGCCAAGCTCGAGCTCGGCGAGCGTTCGTTCGATGTTGCCCTCGTTGACTACCGGATCGACGGCCGTACCGGCCTCGAATTCATCTCTGAGGTTGGCTCGACGTACCTGAGCTGCCCGATGATCCTCCTCACCGGCCTCGCCGATCCGGATCTCGACCTTGCGGCACAGCAGGCCGGTGCCGTCGACTACCTCGTCAAGGACAGCCTCACCGTCGAGCTCCTCGATCGTTCGATTCGCTATGCCCGTCAGAACCGGCAACGTTGGACACTCCTCAATACGGTGCTCGAAAATGCGGCAGCTGGCGTCGTCAGCCTCGATGCGGCTGGCGCCCCTGTCATCTGGAACAAGCGCGCCTTGGAAGCGTTGGCGATCGATTCCGGCAAACCCGGCAAGATCACACCCGCCACTGTCAGGGAAGGCTTGGGCCGCCTTGCAAAGAACGGGGCGATGCCCGACGAATTCACGGGCGGGAGCAACCGCTCTTATCAGCTCGGCGTCAGCGAAGGGCCGAACAGCGGCACCATTCTTGTGTTTCACGACATCTCGAATCGCGCCCGGCTCGAACAACTCCTGCGCCAGGCAGCCGCCGACGCCGAAGCCGCAAACCAGGCGAAGTCGAGTTTCCTCGCAACCATGAGCCACGAGCTGCGCACACCGCTCAACGGCATTCTCGGCATGTCCCGCGTGCTCGATGGCACCAATCTCGACAATGCGCAACGCGATCATGTCTCGGTGATTCGTGGCTCGGGCGAGTCGCTGCTTCAGATCATCAACGACATCCTGGATCTCTCGAAGATCGAGGCGGGCAAGGTCGAGCTCGACGACATCGAGTTCAGCATCGCCAGTCTCCTCGACGAAGTCGCGAAGTTGCTGGCACCGACAGCGTTCGGCAAAGGCCTCGAGCTTGCGATTTTCTTGGACCCGTTGCTGCCGCCGACGATGCGTGGCGACCCCCTGCGGGTGAAGCAGATTCTGATCAATCTCGTCGGCAATGCCATCAAGTTCACGACCACAGGCTCCGTTATCCTGTCGGCCATCCGTGAAATCAAAAGCGATGCCGCAACGGTCCACTTTGCCATCATCGACACCGGTAGCGGCATTGCGCCGGAGAAGGCCGACAAACTCTTCAAGAAATTCTCGCAGCTCGATTCGTCGAACACACGCAACCACAGCGGCACCGGGCTTGGCCTCGCGCTCTGCAAGGAGCTGTCGCGCTTGATGAGCGGCACCATCTGGTACGAGCCGGGTGACCCGCAAGGCAGCGAATTCCACGTCCGGCTCGGCCTCGTGACCGAGCACGATGCCGTGGAGCTGGCACGCCAGGCCAAGGTGCGCAGCGCGCCCGGTGCAAGGCTGCTGCTGGTCAGCCCGTCGGCAACGATTGCGCAAGTCGTCAAGTCCTATGCCGACATCATGAGACAATCCCTGATCTGGGCCATGACCGAGCGCGAGGCGATGACGGCCCTGCAACAGAACCAGATCTCAGCCTTGATCGTCGACCGCATGAACAATCCAGTCGACCCGCGTGGACTTTTGCGCGCCGCGCGCACCCAGCGCGGCAAGCCGGCCGTGACCATGCTTCTTGACGCTTATCCGAGCCAGGGCCACCAGGCCAACGGCGGCACCTTCGACGAGACTCTGCCGCGGCCGCTCGGCCTCGGCCTGGTCGAATCTATGCTGCTGCAAATCCAGCGGGCGGCGACCAAGACGGCGTCTCAGCAAACGCATCGCGAACCGATCCGGGAACAGAGCCGTCTGCGCATCCTGATGGCCGAGGACAACGCCCCGAACCGATTGGTCGCATCGGCATTACTGCGCTCTGCCGGCTACGACCTCCACATGGCCGAAGATGGCCGCGAGGCGGTCGAGAAGGCGACGACGCAGAAATTCGACGTCATCTTGATGGATGTACAGATGCCCCGTCTCGACGGCCTGTCGGCAACGAAAAAAATTCGTTCGGAGCCGTCGCTTCGCGACATACCGATCATTGGCTTGACCGCCAGCGCGATGAAGCAGGACCGCGAAGCCTGCCTCGCTGCCGGCATGACGGATTACCTGCCAAAGCCAGTTGACTGGGACAAGCTGCTCGGGCTGCTCGAAAAGATCGAGAAGGCTGGATTGCCGAAGAGCAACGTCGCCTGAATTACCCGGCCTCGCCTGGCGACATGAGGTGACGACGACCAGCGTTGCATCGACAGGCGACGTCTTCCCTTCCGGACAGAACCCGAGCTAGGCTTCGAGCAAGGCTCGGTTGCGCAGCAGGCGACTTGGGCCACCTGCGCTGCGGACGGGAAGGGTTCGGCCATGACGGATTGCTCGCCACTTGCGGCACTGAAGGTGCACGACTTCGCGACATGGATCGCGGCGCGTTTCTTGACACGCATTGCCGCCATAATAGGCTTGGCGGTCACTTGGCTGACGATGCTCGTTCCAACCAGCCACGCCGCGGAGGATCGCTGCATCGCCGTCGCCAGTCTCGAACGGCCGCGCCTCGTGCAGCCGGCGACCCTGCGCCTCGCGCAATTGAAGAACGGCGAGGTGCGCATCTCCTACGTCGGTCATTCGACGTTCCTGATCGAGAGTGTGCGCGGCGTCAAAATCGCGACCGACTACAACGATTATGTCCGGCCGTCGACGCTGCCCGATATCGCGACGATGAACCGGGCACATTCCTCGCACTTCACGCTGGCCCCCGATCCGGCGATTCGCCACGTCCTACCCGGCTGGAATCCGGCCGGCGGCGTCGCCCAGCACGACGTCACCCTCGATGACGTACGCGTGCGCAACATCCCAACTAACATCCGCGACTGGCAGGGCGGCACGCTGGAGTTCGGCAATTCCATCTTCATCTTCGAGATGGGCGGCCTTTGCATCGCGCATCTCGGCCATCTGCATCACACACTGTCGGACAAACAACTGGCGCAGATCGGCCAGATGGATATCGTCCTCGTGCCGGTCGATGGCAGCTACACTCTCGACCTCCCAGGCACGATCGAGGTCCTGAAGTCGCTGAAAGCGTCGTTGATGATCCCGATGCACTACTTCTCGACGTTCACGCTGCAGCGCTTTCTCGATCTCGCAAAGTCGGACTACGAGATCAAGATGCAGACCGTGCCGACGATTCTCGTGTCCCGCTCGACGCTGCCGTCGAAGCCACAGGTTCTGGTGCTGCCGGGCAATTGAGCGGGCACGGGACACCACGCGTGGGCACTGGCCACGTCCCGAACTCAGCGCTTCGGCTGCGGCGCGCCGTCAGTTTGCCCGCCGAGGCTGTGCCCAGTGTCATGATCGTGATGATCATGGGCGTGCCCATGCTCGTGGCTGTGGTCATGCCCACAGCAGGCATCGCCGTGCGCGTGGTCGTGCCCGTGATGATGCCCATGATGATCATCGTGATGATGATCGTGGTTATGACCATGACCGGCGTGGTCGTGGTCATGAGCCGGCGCCAACAGCGTTGCCGCGATCTTGCGCTCGATGCCGGCCGCCTGCTCTCGCGGCGCACCCTTGTCCTCGATCGCCATCGCCATGATCTCTGCGGCCAGCATGATGTCGTCCGGCCGCCCGAAATAGTGGCGCCGCAGGCGCCCCGCGCGATCGAACAGCAGCAGCGTTGGCGTGCCCTGCATCTGATACGCCGCCATCGTCTTCGGCACGCCGTCGCCGTCCGGCGTATCGATGCCGACCGGGAACGGCCACTTGTACTCGTGCATGAAGACTTCGAGCGCCGCGGGCGTCATCACGTCGTGATGCTCGAACACCGTATGCAGGCCGATCACGGCCACCTGATCCGGGTTGAACCGCTCGCGCAAACGCTTCGCTTGCGGCAGACCATGCTCGACGCAACCTGGGCAAAGCATCTGGAACGCCGTCAGCACGACGACCTTCTCGCGCAACCCCACGAGCGTGATCGGCTCGCGCGTATTCAGCCAGCGCGCCACCGACAATTCGGGCGGCTTCTCGGGATCGAACATTGGCGCTCCTTTGGCGCAGACGCGAATGTTGAATGAGGCGGCTCGCGGCTCAGAACTGGTAGCGTCGCAAACCGCCGTCGACCGGAATGACGGTCCCGGTGATGTAGCCGCCGAGGGGCGAGACCAGATAGCTGACAAGGCCCGCGACATCCTCGGGTTGGCCGTAGCGGCCGACCGGGATCTCGTTGTCCTCCTGCCACTTCCGGTATTCCGGCGTGTAGTTGCGGAGAATCTGTTCGCTGATGATGCGGCCGGGCGGGATCGAGTTGATGGTGATACCGAACTTGCCGATCTCGCGCGAGAGGCCCTTGGCCCAGGCGTGGATGCCAGCCTTCGCGGAGAACGCACCGTTGACGCCGTCCGGCTCCGACTTGCCTGTGATGCAAATGATGCGCCCCCACTTCCGCGCGATCATTTGGTCGAGCAGCTTGTGCGTCAGCTGGCGCGGTCGCGTGAAGTTCAGCGTCATCGCCTCGTGCCACTGCGCTTCCGTGGCGTCCTTGCCGAAATGACGGCTGCCGCCTGCGTTGTTGATCAGGATGTCGACCGAGCCGAGGCCGTCGAGCGCCTGCTTCGCGGTCTGCTCCGCTGCGTCCTCTGCCAGCACGTCTTGGACGATCAGGACCGGCTTGCCGCCGCCGTTGGCGACAATCTTCGCCGAGACTTCCTCGAGCAGGTTGCCGCGCCGGGCAGCGATCGCCAGCTTCACACCTTCCGCGGCGAGCGCCTCGGCAATGCCACGGCCGATGCCCATGCTGGCACCTGTGACAAGCGCGGTTTTGCCTTTCAGCTTCAGATCCATTGTCTATCCCTGAATTTGGAGGCAGACCCTAGACCGCTTTCGGCGCCGTGACTATCCCGCGTGCTGGCCCGCCCACGCCCCAGCAGGGTGATTGAGTTCGTGGCCCCACATGGTTTTCCGGACGAGCTTGCCCTGCCCGCGCCTAGCCTCCGAAGCACAATTGCGCGACCGGGGTCCAAATCGGTTCCGATGTGTAAAGATCCCGACTGCCCACTCAGGACTTCGGCAAGATCTCGGTCGGGATCCCGAGAATTATTTCCCTGACGCGCCCTGCGTCAGTTGTATTGCGGTATATCCGACACCGGCGCCGCCGCCGGCTGCAGCACAGGCGGCGTCATGAGACGCTGCGCGGCTGGCGCGGCAACGCTACCCCAGCCGAATATTGTGCTGAGTTTGCGCTCGCGCTTGGTGTCCACCTTCACCGTTGCCGTCATGCCGGCACGCAGCGGCATATCTTCGTTCCGTGTCGCAAATTTCAAGCGCACCGGCAAGCGCTGCACGACCTTCACCCAGTTTCCCGACGCGTTCTGCGGCGGCAGCAAAGCGAACTCAGCACCGGTCGCCGGGCTGATCGACTCGACTTCTGCCTCGATCGTCGCATCCGGATAGATATCGAGCACGATCGATGCCATTTGTCCCGGCCGCACGTGCGTCAGTTCCGTCTCTTTGAAATTTGCCTCGACCCAGACCCGCAGGTCGCTGACGATCGCGAACATTGGCGTGGCCACCTTCACCTGCTCGCCCGGCAGCAGCCGCATGTTGACAGCGGTACCGCTCACTGGCGCACGAACCACCGTGCGCTCGAGTTCGAGCTTCGCGCGGTCGCGAACCGCAATCTTTTCGCGGACGATCGGGTGTTTTTCGGTGTCGATCTTCGGATCGCCACCGAGCGCCGCCAGCGTACGCTGGATCTTCTGCTGCACAGCCGAGGCGCGCTCATGCGCGGCATTGTTGTTGCTGTCTGCCTCCTCGAAACGGAAGGCGAAGCCGACGCCCTTGGACGTCAATTGCTTCTGGCGTGCATACTGCGCCTCGAAGAAGGATATTTTACTTTGTGCTTCCTTCATTTCGGCCTGTGCCTCCGCGTACTGAGCGCGCAGGTTGGCAACTTGAGCCCGAGTCATATCGAGTTCCGCCTCCGCCTTGTCGAGCGCAAGCTGGAATGGCTCCTGGTCGATCTTGATCAGGATGTCGCCGGTCTTGACGTGGGTGTGGTCCTTGACCTGCACCTCGACGATGCGGCCGGCCACATCCGCCGAGACCTGGACGAGATCCGCTTTGACGTAGGCGTTCTCCGTCGAAACGTATCGTCCTCCCCAGAGCCACCAGAGCATCGCACCGACAACCGCCAGTGAGGGTACAGCAACGAGCAGCAAGGGCCGCAGCAATTTCGTCTGCATGATTTTCACAACGCCTGGGTTGTCTGGGGACCTTCGGCCGCGACGTCGTCGTCGGACCAGCTGATGTCTTGGGCGGGATCACTGTCGGCCATCTCCGACAGGGAGGATTTCACAACGAGCAAAAGACGGCTCAATTCGTCGCGATCCCGTGCTGACAAGTCGGTCAGAGCGTCTTCCACCGTATCCACCGATATCGGCGAAATCGCTGCATGAACGCGCTCACCACGGTCGGTCAGAAAAATCCGGTTGATGCGCCGATCGGTCGGATCAGGCCGACGCTCGATCCAGCCCTTTTCGACCATGCGATCGACGATACGCCCGAGTGGCGCCTTATCGATCTCCATCATGTCGGCGAGTTCGGATTGGCTGCAGCCGGGTTTGCGCTTCAGGCGCACCAGCGCGAGCCATTGTGGCCGCGTCAATCCTAGCGCCCGCACGCGGCGGTCGAATACCGTGCGCATCATACGCGCCACGTCCGTCACAAGCCAGCCGATATGCCGCTGGTCGTTCGGATTCGTATGCACCTGATCGCTCGATTTTGCCTTGCTTGACAAGCCATCCTCTTCGCTCGCGCCGTCGCGCCAATCGTTGCTGTAGTTACTATCACTTCGCATACCATTGTCAATGTTTTGGAACGGCTAACAGCCTCATGGCAGCTCTGCAAAAATGCGCAGGCTCAAGGGTGTAGGCGACATTTTCTCGCCGATCAGGTCGCCTCTTTTTTGACCACGTTGCTGGCGTGCAGCGCTCGAATGGCGTCTTCATCATACCCAATCTCGGCCAGGACCTCATCTGTCTGCTCGCCAAGCAACGGCGTCGGGCGACCGGCACTGGAGGCTGTGTCGTCAAACTGAACGTAGTTCCAGGCAACCGACATCGTCCCGGCTCGCGTGTGCTGCCGCTCGGTTACCAATCCATTGGCTATTGCTTGCAGGCCACTGAGGAATATCTCGCTGTGGCCCTCGTTCGCCTGGACGGCCGGCACCCTGGCCTGCGCCAATACGGCAAGCGTATCGCGAACCGTCCGACCCGCTAAAGCATCGGCCAGCGCGCGCGCAATCGGCGCGTCGTTCGGATGCCGGCCTGCCGGTGGCGCCACGCCGGCAGCATCAGGCATCGCCACACCAGAAAGCTTGCAGACTGCGCGACGCTGCTCCTCACTCTCAGCCACGAGATAGATCCACCCGTCCTGCAGCTTGTAGAGGCGATGGAACGGCCCGAGCCCCATCTGCTCCTTGTCGGCGAGCGGCCGCTCGGGCTTACCCGCGTACTTCGAGAACCAAGCTGACGACAGCACGATGCCACCGCTCAGAAGGTCGCTGTCGACGCGCTGTACCGTGCCATGGCGCGCGCGCTCGAACAGCGCCAGGATCGTGCCGAACGCTGCCATCGCGCCGGTGGTGTAGTCGGTCGGCGCCAGCTGCGCCGGAAATACCGGCGGATTGTCTGGCCCGCCCTGGGCGCGCTGCAGCCCCATCAGCGCCTGCGCCAGCGGATCGATACCCGGCCGGTGCGCATAGGGCCCGGTCCAGCCGTAGCCGGTAATGTGCGTCTCGATCAGGCGTGGGTTGATCGCCGGCCCGATGCCCATGCGCTCCGTCGCACCCGGACGCAAGTTGGCCACCAGCGCATCGGCGGTTGCCGCGATCCGCTGCACCACCTGTTTGCCGTTGGCGGAGCGCGTATCGACCGAAATCGACCGCTTGTTGAAGTTGACGCTGTAAAAATAGGTCCGCCCGATCGGCCTGCTCATATCGCCTTCATGCGGCTCGAGCTTGATCACGTCGGCGCCGAGATCGGCGAGAATGCGGCCGGCGATCGGCCCGGCGATCAGATTGGTGATCTCCAGGATACGAACACCGCTGAGCGGCGGGGGGTCGGTCACTGGGGCAGGAACGGGCACATCAGCGGACGCCGGCAGCGCGGTCATCGCCGGAGCGATCGCTGCCATCTCGGTCCGCCGCGGCCCCGGCACCCGGCCAGGTGTCGCCGTCAGCCGCACCGGCACGCCCATCTGCACCACCGGTCCCGCGACCGGGTCGTCCAGCGTCACCACCATGCCGTTGTGCAGCACCTGCGCGTCGGCCAAGCCATCCTCGGCCTGCCGGCAGGGCGCGAACGGCACGTCGGCCGCCTCGAATGCCGCCATCCATTCGGCCGACGGCTTCGTCGCAATGACCATCGCCACCGCCGCGCGGATTTCCGCGTCGTCCTTCGGCGTCTTTCCACCGCGGCCCTTGTCGAAGCGCGGCTCCAGGATCAGCTCGCCAAGCCCCATCAACTTGGCCGCAACGGCGATGAAGTTCACATGCACGCAGCCGAGTTGCACGTAATTCCCATCGGCACAACGGTAGTTGCTGTAGAACGGCGCGCTGCCCGATGGATGCGTCTGGAACACGTGCCGCGCCAACCGCTCGCCGACCACCTTCGGATGGTAGAGCAATGCGCCCGCCATCAGCGATGTCGACACCGCCCGGCCGCGCCCGGTCGTCTCGCGCGCCAATAACGCCGCCGCAATACCGGTGCACGCGAACAGCGCCGCACCGACGCTTGGCAACGGGTGTACGACATGCACCGGCGGCGGCCGGAAGCCTGGCATGCCGCCGAGCACACCGGTGTAAGCGAGCACCAGATCGTCGATCGGCGACTCGTCCTGCATCGGACCATGCTTGCCGTAGGCTGTGATCGAGCAGCTGACGAGGCGTGGGTTGTAGAGACGGAGACGGACGGCATCGACAAGCACTTGACGCGGATCGTTCGGCGCGAAGTCTTCGATCACCACGTCTGCGGCGACAAGGAGCCTATGGAAGCTTTCCGCCGCTTCCGCAATAGTCGCAGACTTGGTCTTCGACAAAACCGCTGCCGCTGCCGCTTCAAGATCAATCGCCACGCACGCCTTGCCGCGATCCCAGATGACGAAGCCACTGCCGCGTGCTGCCGGCGCCCCTGCCCCAACCACGCGCGTGACCTTGGCGCCGTGATCCGAAAGGAACATCGTCGCCAGCGCCGCAGCAGCGCCGGAACTCAGATCCAAAACCTTGATGCCGTCGAGTACTGCAGCCATCCCCGCCCCCGGTCGTTCGATCCTCAGCAGAAGCCGAACATTCGCGCCCGATTGTCGATCAGGATGCGCTTACGCATCGCAGCATCCGGCGCCCACTGACCCAACATGTTGTAGAGCTGAATCGTGCCGACCTTATCGTGGAACGAGAGATGCGGGAAATCGATACCCAAAAGCAGCTGATCCGGCACCGTCTCCATCAGCGCTTTCGCGAACGGCTTTACGTCGGCGAATGCCGGATCTTGTGAGAAACGGTAGATACCGGTCAGCTTCACCCAGCAGGGCTTCGAGCCGTCGTTCGCCGGATAAAGCCCAAAGTGCGCCACCGGGAACTCGGTCGGTAGTTCGCGGAACGTGCGGCTAAGCTCGCTGATCACTTCGCCGCCACCCTGAAGCGCGACTTCGACAAGTACGGCGCCGTGGTCAAGGCCGCAACTATCAAGCTGGAGTGATCAGGATTTAAAACCGTTCGGGCTAATCACCGCGCCGCGCGGCACGGCTTCGCCGTTGTCTGGCACGTCCAGGCGCCGCCAATTTGCGTGCAGCGCATCGCCTTTGCCGCAGCCAGTGCGTACTTCCCCCAGGCGGTGCCGTATTCATCGGACGTAAAAACCTGCCACGCGCGAATGGCGGCCGCCTGGGCTCCCGCCTTCGAAGGTAGCGTGCCTTCGCCGCCATGCTCGTGCCCCGACATGCAGACCTTGCCACCGACACGGACCTGCGCATGAATACTGTCGACGCCTGTGCTTGCCTGGCGCTGCTGCGCAGTCGCCCCGGATCCAATCGCAACGCTCGTGGCAAGACCGAAGCTCGTAACGGCACAAATAACGGTTCTCTGCTTCGGCAGCATCCGATCACTCGCTTTTTGACGTGAGGCCACCTTCAGCCTTTCGACGCATCGTGTCGCAAGTCTGGCCCCCCTGCCAAGCGCCGCGATTGTCGCGGTTTTGCTCGCCGCGACACTAAAGTCACCGCGAGCGGGCAGTTGTCAATTCAACCCTGGCCCTTGCGCCAGACGAGCTTGTCGAATGCCACATGATCGCCGAAGAAATCGACCGTAGTGCCCTTCAGCGCATCGATCCCCGCGCGCGTGTAAGTCGTCGCCGGACCGCCGACGACACGATGCGACCGTGCCTTCACCCAGTCATCCGCCGGCATCAGAGTGGCGCCGCGCTGCACGATGTCCCAGATGTAGTAGTGGTGCGGCACGACCACCTTGGGTTTCAGGCGGTCGATGATCACGTCCACCGACTTGAAACTCATCACATGCTGTGAGCCGTCGACAGGCAGCAGCGCGATATCGATCCGCCCCAGCATCTCCCACACGTACTCGGGTGGGTTATGCCGATTGTCGCCCCAGTGCAGGATGCGCAGGCCGCCCGTCTCCACGACCACCAGCACATTATCCCACGAGCGTGGGTTGTTCGGCGGTGTGATGTCGGTGCCGTAAAGCTCGCGGTAGACCTTCACGAAGTCGTAGGTGCCGGCCGAGCTGTCGATCGAGTGCTTGTCGGCGATGCCGGTGACGCGCACATCGAGCAACGAGAACGTCCCGATCGGCCGGTCGAGCAGGACGTGCGCGTCGAGCCGATTCAGCGCGTCGTGGTCGAAATGCGCATGCGTCGAGACCCCGACATCGACCACTGTTATCGGCATGTCGGCGAGATACCAGTCCTTCGTGCGCGAGGGATGGTTGCGCCAGGGATCGACCAGCACGGTCAACCCTTTCGGCGACGTGATGCGGAAGGCGGAGCTACCGAAATGCGCCAGCTCCACAGTCCCCGCAGCCTGCGGATCGCCCACCCGCCGCTGCAGCTCCAGCATACGGTTGTGGTTGGCTTGGCTCTGCCAGGCAACCGGCCCGCTGTCGATTCCAGTCATGATGCTGCTCTGTTCTTATACCGTTGTGCAGATTGTTTGACCTGTGCTTCGCCGCTGCCCGCGCCATCCGGCCGGCTCCCTGCAGGGGAGTCGGATGGCGCAAAGTAAAAGCGATACCGGCGCCTGGCTGGTCGATGACAGGTCGAACATTTT
>JANLQP010000280.1:0-8757 GCA_031367895.1 Hyphomicrobiales bacterium | reverse complement strand
CACGCGCTCGACGCTCGTAGCGCTCGACGTCGTCAGCCGTCAGCACATCGCGCCAGCGCCCATTTGTTCCCTTGTTGATGAAGGTCTCGGCGCCGCCGTCCCAGAACGCACCGCCGAGCGGCACGCTCTTGGTGGCGTTCTACTTCATGTAGTCGAAGCTGCAGTGCTCGACGATGGCATCCCATCGTGACGGATCGACAGGGATCTCTAGGAACTCCGCAATGCCGCGGATCTCTCGCTGCATATCCGCTTTCAGCGAAGCGAAGTGGATCGTCCTGACGTTCGGCTGGTTACGGATTGCCCACCAGCTGCGCGTATGCTCCCAGAACGGCCAGAACGGATATCCATCCCGATCGAGCCACTCGAGGAAATACCGATAAACCTCAGCTCCCGGGCGGCTGATCGGCGGGCCCACGAGACCTGGGGTGTTGTTGAGAGCGTCGTACCATTTCTCGTTGGCATTGGCGTGATGATTGTAGAGGCTCCACACAACGTCGCGGCCATCCCGGCCGATGTAAATGTATTTCGCCCGCGGCGCGTACACCAAGGCGTCGACCGGAAGGTGCGTCTTTAAAAAGCGCCGATGCGTTTGCGCCTCCACCATGGGAAGCTTGACGGCTTTCGGCGGCACGCGCAGGTCGAGCCAGGGTGACATCTCAGCAACGTCCAGCTCGTCCGCGCCGGCGAAGAGCAACTGGGCGACGATCTGCTGAACCCAGGTCGTACCCGCCTTGGCATAGGTGCTGATCACGATGTCGTCGTCGCGGAATTTGAGATCGTTCCAGATCGTAGAATCAAAGTGGTGGTCGTGAAGCTCTCGGGTCTTCGTTGGAAATGCTTGGGTCATGGCTGCGCCTTCAATCTTAGGAGGCTAAATTGCTTCAGTGAAGGTGTGTGCGCGCCGAGGTGTTGTGAGGATGTGCGCGTCTCGGTTGGCTGAAGCCTACGCGTATGCGGTGATTGTTGCCATGGCCAAACTGGAATGAGCATCATGACAGATTGGAATGTAGACCTCCGTCTGCGCGACCTGCGAGTCTTGAGCATCGCGCTGCGCGAACGCAATCTGACACGCACGGCGGAGTCCCTCGGCACCACGCAACCCTCGATCAGCAAAGTCCTGGCGCGATTGCGCACGCATTTCGGAGATCCGCTTTTCACGCGCAGCGGCAACGAGATGCACCCGACTCCGAAAGCGCTCGAGATCGAGGGGTCGCTTCGGACGTTACTGGCGTCGGCCGACGTCTTGAGCATTGCCACGCCAACGTTCGATCCCGCCACGTCGACGCGCGCATTCAAGCTGCTGGTCAGCGAGGTCGGTATGATCGTGTTCCTGCCCGCACTGATGCGGCGCGTGGCACAGGAAGGACCGAGCCTGAGCGTCGATGCAGTCCCGCTCGATGCGCGTCCGTACGAGACGAAACTCGAGTCCGGCGAGGCCGACTTGGCTTTGGGAGCCTTTCCCAAGCCAGCGCTCGGGTTGAGGCGGCAGCGCCTCTATTCGACCACCTACCTCAGTCTGGCCCGCATCGGGCATCCAGACCAGGGAGCGCTTCGGACTCGTGCTGGATTTCTCTCGGCCCGACACATCATGGTGACGGCCTCCAATACAGGTCACGCCGCCCACAGGAATGCGCAGCAATCCCTGGACGTGGAGATCTCGCCCAGTAACGTGATGCTCCGGTTGCCGAGCTTCACTGCGGCGGCGGTGGTCGCGTCGCAGACGGATGGGATTGCAACCTTGCCGATGAAGCTTGCGAGGATCTTGGCCGAGCAACTTGGTCTCGTCGCGTTCAAGCCGCCGGTCACGTTTCCGTCGATCGAGATTGCGCAATACTGGCACGAGCGGTTCCACCGCGATGCCGGTCACAAGTGGCTGCGAGCCATCTCCTTCGATCTGTTCGCCAAGGCCGGCCGACAGTGAGGGGCGGTCAGCAGAACATACGACGACCGTAGCACTTGCGCATTTCCTCAGACGCGCAAACGTGGCCGCGCCGAGAATGCTTGATCGTCAGCTGACTTTGCCTTCTGCAACACGAAATCGAAGCCGACATGGACGCGACCGCCTTGGCGGTTGGGGATCGGCAGAAGTCCCTCGCGAGTGCCGAATGCGAAATCGCTCTCTGCCAATGGGTCGTCGCCGAAATTGATTTGCGTGGTCAGCGTGCGATAACCGGGCGCTTCGACGAAGAAATGCACATGTGCGGGCCGGTCACCACGGCGTCCCAGGGCAACCATGAGCTTTTCGCATGCGCCCCCAGGCGGGCAGCTATAGCCACGTGGCATCTTCGAATGGAACGCGTAGCGGCCATCATCGCCGAGCTTGATGCGCCTGCGATTGTTGAACGGCGTCTGTTCGCCGGTTGGATCGAAATGTGAATAGAAGCCCTTGGAATTCGCGTGCCAAACGTGAAGCACTGCATTCTTGGCCGGCGCGCCGTCCGGGCCGCAGACCACCCCGGTCATACTGAGCGTATCGGTATCGTCCGGGTCACTTGACAGGTTGACGTCGCCTTCGGCCAGGGGGGCACCTTCGACGTAAAGAGGACCCTCGATTGTACGTGGCGTTCCCCCCGTTCTCCCAGCTTCGGCGTCCTTGGCATCCATGTGGAGATCCACGAAATGCTCAAGACCAACGCCAGGCACAATTAGCCCGAATTCCGCTGCGCCATCCTGCAGGTACTTCACCGCCTGCCAGAATTCGCTTTCCGATACATCGTGCTTCTCGATGATCTCCATGATCGCCTCAAGCAGTTCGCGCGTGATGACCTTGAGGCGGACATTTCCGCTGCTCTCATTTACCCCGCTCGCGCGATCAAGCAGGTTCTGCACAGCCGGGCTCTTCAAAATGCTGATCATATGAAATCCCCTCTGGCGGATATCGTCTGGGTCGTTGACTGAAGAGAGTTGGACAGGAAGGTTACCTGCGCCGCCAGGAATGTGGTCGACAGGGTGCCTCATCACAAAGTCGCCATGCCACGACCAGGAAGTCAAGGCGTCGGCTGTCGAGCCAATGCGAGCCACGAACGACGGTCGCGGTCCACGACCGCCACTCATCCTCCTCATCCGATACCGGCCAGTCAAGGAACAGTTGACGAACCCCGATGCGATAGTCTCGATAGCTGAAGGGCTCGGGCGGAACGTTTGCGGTCAGGGCCACTTTCTATCGCGACAGGAGGCGAGTGTATTGAAATGTTCGAGGCAGCTGGTTGCACGGAGCAGACCATGAGCAGGCAGAGAACCCGTTTCCGCCGGGCCATCCTCGCCATCGATGCTCCAGCCCGTGATTGCTCCCCCGCTGGTACACGGCGTGAGCATATTGATCATAGGGCCGTTGTTCGACGCCGAAGCACCAACTGGAATTAGCAGATGCGCAGAGCTGTTCGTTTGATCACGTCAACCTTCGCAATCGGGACGATTCTCGTCTGCCATACGGCCAGCCCGGCGCGCGCGCAGTCCTATCCCACGAAGCCGATCTCGCTAATCATCCCGTTCGCGGTTGGCGGCTCGAACGATACGCTCGCCCGGATCATCACCGAGCGCATGCGGGTGACGCTCGGCCAGCCGTTCGTGATTGAGAACATCACTGGTGCGGGCGGCACCATCGCCGTCGGCAAAGTGGCGCGCGCGGGGCCTGACGGGTACACGCTCTCCCTCGGCAGTGTCAGCTCGCACGTGATCAACGGCGGCATCTATCCGCTCGACTACGACCTGGCCAAGGCGTTCGCACCGGTCGCGCTGCTCTCGAGCAGTCCGCTGGTGATCGTCGCGAAGACGGCCCACGGTGACAAGAACCTCGCCCGGTTCATCGACTGGCTCAAAGCGAACCCGGACAAGGCTTGGCAGGGCACGGCAGGCGTCGGCAACATCACGCACATCGCCGGCATCAGGTTCCAGCAGCAGACTGGCACGCGGTTCGGCTTCACACCTTATCGCGGCTCGGCGCCCGCGAGCCAGGACCTGATCGCCGGCCGAATCGACTTCATGATCGACCCGGCCGCGACGGCGGTCCCGCCGATCCTCGCCGGTACGATCATGGCGCTGGCGGTCGCCGGGCCGAAGCGGCTCCCTTCGCTTCCCGATCTGCCGACCGTCGACGAGGCCGGACTGCCGGGCTTCCACATCACGATCTGGAATGCGATTTGGGCGCCTGCCGGAACGCCCCGGCCAGTGATCGACAAGCTCAACAAGGCGATCGTTGCAGCGCTTGCGGAGCCAGCCGTCCAGAAGCGCCTCAGCGATCTTGGCCAGGAAGTTCCGCCCGCCGCCGAGCAGACGCCGGAATCGTTGGGCAGGTTGCACGCCCAAGAGATCGAGCGCTGGTGGCCGATCGCCAAGGCAGCCGGCATCAAACTTGAATGAGAACCTGAGGCTTAAAGAGAAGGGAGCGACGCATGACAACTGCTGCTGAAGGCGAGGAACTGACACGCGTTGGATCCGGCACGCCAATGGGAAACCTGATGCGCCACTACTGGATGCCGGCGCTGAAATCCTCCGAGCTGGTGGCGAACGGTGCGCCCGTCCGCCTGATGCTGCTCGGCGAGAAGCTGATCGCCTTCCGCGACGGCGCCGGCCGGGTCGGCGTCATGGACCACAAGTGCCCGCATCGCTGCGCCTCGCTGTTCCTCGGCCGCAATGAGGACGGCGGCATTCGCTGCATCTATCACGGCTGGAAGTTCGACGTGACCGGCCAGTGCATCGACATGCCGAGCGTCGCACCGCATCAAGATTTCAAGCACAAGGTCCGGGCCAAAGCCTACCGGGCCGTTGAAAAGGCAGGTGTCGTGTGGGTCTACATGGGCAAGCGCGTTGACGCCCCGCCGCTCCCGGCTTTCGAGATTCTCGATGTGCCCGAGAGTGAGATCAACGTCAGCTTCATCCAACGCGACTGCAACTACCTGCAGGCGCTGGAAGGTGAAATTGATACCTCCCACTTCGGCTTCCTGCATGCGGGCCATGTCAATCTGGAGGACGTGCCGGAGAACGATCCGCTCCGCAATACCATCATCAATCGTGCGCCCGATTACCACGTCTCTGAAACGCCTTGGGGAACGCAGTACGCTGGCTACAGGTCGGTCAGCGCGGAGGAGACCTACTGGCGCTTCGCCAATTTTCTCTTTCCGTTCTGGACGCAGGCACCAAACGGTGAGTTCACCAGCCACATGCACGCCCGCGCCTGGGTGCCGCTTGACGATCATCACTGCATGTTCGTCTTCCTCTGGTGGAAGAAGGCTGTGGCCGCCAATTCGCTGCCACAACCGACCTTCAAGGATGGCCGGCCTGTGGGCGGCACTGGGCGCGGTTTCCGGATGCTGCCCAACACCACCGATTGGCTCGGCCGCTGGCGTATGGCCGACCACGAGGGCAACGATTGGGGTATGGACCGCAAAGCCCAGACCAACCGCGAAATCTACAGTGGTATCGATGGCATCCACCTGCAGGATCAGGCGATCTGCGAGAGCATGGGGCCGATTACCGATTTCGAGCATGAGCATCTGGCGCCATCGGACCAGATGATCACGCGCACACGGCGGAGCCTGCTGCTGGCAGCGCGGGCGTTTCGCGATCATGGCAAGACGCCGCCCGGTGCCGAAGACAGCGACGTCTACCGAGGGGCTCGCAGCGGCTACTTCACGAGTACCGACCGGAGCGATTGGAAGGCGGTCTATGTCAACCAACTCCACGCCTCGATCCATCCAGAGGTGGCTTGAGGCTTGTTGCGCGCCGACACAGGTCCACAAGCTTTTGAACCTATTTCAACGATACGAATTGCACGCAGGAGGCTCCCATGAAAGTCGGCGTTCTGCACTTCTTCGGATGGCTGGACCGTTCGGTGCCGCTTAGCACGATTTACGAGATGGTGCTCGAACGCATCGTGATCATGGACGAGACGGGCTATGACGCCGTCTGGCTCGCCGAACATCATTTCTCGGGCTTTTCGGTCTGCCCGTCAGTGCACATGATGGGCGTGATGGCTGCTGCGCGCACTAAACGGCTGCGGATCGGAACGGGCGTGTCGCTCGCCCCCTTCTACAATCCACTGCGGCTTGCCGAGGAGGTCGCATTACTCGACGTCCTCTCGGGCGGCCGCGTCAACTGGGGAGTGGGCTTCGAGCGGAGCGAGTTCCAGGCCTTCGGCATTCCCGGCGAGGAAAGTGCAGCGCGCTTCCACGAGACGGTCGAGATCGTTCTGAAAGCATGGACCAATCAGAAGCTCACCCATCAAGGCAAGTACTTCAACTACGACGGCGTCGAGGTCTTGCCCAAGCCGATGCAACACCCACACCCGCCGGTGTGGATGGCAGCCTCGTCAACGCCGGCCATTGAAGCCGCTGCAGCGAAGGGCCACTCGATCCTGATGGATCCGCATTCCTCCCGCGCCGACATCATCAGGAAGCGCCGCCACTATAGGGAAAAGCTGAGAGCCGCCGGGCACAGCGATGCCGGCCGCGTCATCCCGATGGCCCGGCTCATCGCCGTCGACGAGACGACGGAGAAAGCGCGCGAGGTCGCAACGCCGCGCGGCGCAATGGACAGTCGCCTCCTATATCGGCTCGGCGCACAGCGGCAACCATCGCCAGGAAATCCGAACGTTTGGGGGCAAGGACCCGATCGAGTTCTACCTTGATGTCATTCTGCACGGAACGCCTGATAGCGTAGCTGATCAGATCCACGCGCTCGAGGCGGACGCAGGGATGACATATCTGATGGCGGCACCATTGAGCCGCCGCTCATTCAATCTTCTAACGGAGAAAGTGCTTCCCAGGATCGTAGCTTAAGCACCCCGTACGTCCAACCCGAAGAACAGGAGACGAACCTGGCGGGCGTGACTGTCACCCGTTTCGCTCGCGCATGTGTCGGTCATGGCAATCCTGTTGCTGCTGGCTGTCCTTGGGTTCTGCGTGACTGCGCTGATGTCCCGGCTCGGGCGTGAACAGATCGACTGGCAATGATCGGCGTAGCGTGCCGCTCGACGGAGAGGACGCCAGCGTTTATGTCGACGACACTATCGGGGTCTCGATGACCTATGCAATACTTCGCCATTGACCGAATCCGAACACTTCCAAATCAGGGAGATTGCCATGGCCCGTACTGTTCTGCGCCGGGATGTTTTGCGGGGTACGGCGGCTCTCGCCGGCTTGGCGTTGACGGGCGCCTTGCTGAGCCGGAAGCGTGCCTTAGCCGCATCGCTGCAGGTTCCCACCATCGACAAGCTCTCAATGCAGGTGCTCCTCGACTCGAGCCACGACATCTTCATGCGACCGAGCGAGGTCAAGGGCGTGGCGCATCAACCGCCCGGCGCCGGCCGCGGTGCCGATTACCGCCGAACCCTGCACAACCAATGGGGATTGTCCCTGTATCTGCAGTCGGAAATCGGAGGCGCGCAGCGTACGCTGATGCTCGACTTCGGGTACAGCCCCGAGGCGCTGGTCAACAACATCGAGATCCTGAAGGTCGACCCGAGCAGGATTGAGGCGCTGATCGTCAGCCATGGCCACTACGACCACTTCGGCGGACTGCTCGGTTTCTTGTCGAAGTATCGCAGCGTACTGCCGCCGGCGGTCACTCTCTATGCGGGCGGCGAAGACAATTTCTGTCATCGCTACGGTGGGGCGCCCGGCCAGCTGACCGATTTCGGCATGCTCGACCGGCGTGAGCTGACTGCGCAGAAGCTCACCACCGTGTTGTGCGAGAAGCCGACCTTGATTGGTGGCCATGCGTTTACGACCGGAACCATCGAGCGCCGCAGCATCGAGCGCGTGTTGCCGAACTCTCTTGTCGAGTTCGCCCTGAAGGATGGTGCGGGGTGTGACGCCAAGAGCTACCTCGCCGCCGACAAGGTCGGCAAGATTGTGCGCGACGAGCACCTGCATGAGCATGCGACCTGCTTCAATCTCAAAGGGCGAGGCCTGATCGTGATCAGCTCCTGCGGCCACGTCGGCATCGTCAATTCGGTTCGGCAGGCGCAGCACGTGTCCGGCATCGAGCGCGTGCACGCAATCGTCGGCGGCTTCCATCTGGGCCCGGCACCGAAGGAGTACCTTGGGCAGGTCGTCGACGAGCTGGCCAAGCTTACGCCCGATGTCGTCATCCCCATGCACTGCAGCGGCGCCAACTTCATCCAGGCCGTGCGCGAAAAGATGCCAGACAACCTGCTGGTGCCGACGACGGGCAGCCGATTGACGTTCTCCGCATGAGCTGCCGACCCAAGGGCTGGATACGCATCGGAGGACTGGCCGCCGCGCTTTGCCTGGAGTTGTTTGGGCCCATGGCGAACAAGTCGGTCGCCCAGGACAAGCAGCCGCGCTCGGCCGCCGAGCTGATGGACGCGGTGATGTGGGGCAAGGAACCGATCGGCGGTCCATTCACCCTGATCGATCACACCGGCAAGACGCGCACCGAGACCGATTTCCGAGGTAAGTTGCTCCTCGTCTACTTTGGCTTCACCTACTGCCCGGACATTTGCCCGACGGACCTTCAGGCCATGACCGTCGGCATCGAAAAGCTCGGGACCTCCGGCGACGCCGTGCAGCCGCTCTTCATCACCGTTGATCCCGAACGGGATACGGTCGATCATCTGGCGCAGTACGTGAGCCTCTTTCATTCCCGGCTGATCGGGCTGACTGGCACCGCCGCGCAGGTCCACCGCGCCGCCAATGCCTACCGAGTGCACTACGCTCGTGTAACCATTGGCGCGAACTACACCATCGACCACTCGGCTTTCATTTACATGATGGGGCGCGACGGCACCTACCTCGG
>JANLQP010000274.1:0-3371 GCA_031367895.1 Hyphomicrobiales bacterium | reverse complement strand
CGCTCATGCCAGATGCGTGCCCCGATAGGCCTCGGTCAACGGCAGCGTGAACGCGATCGACGCGAGTTGCAGCGTCCCGCTCGGGCCGAACACGGTTGGATTTTCGGGCCAGGCGCCGTCTGAGCCGCGCCGCAGCAGATGCGCCTCCACCTTCGTCGAGTCGACCACCAGGATTTCGGTGACGCTCGGCAGGGTCGCGAATAGCGCGACGTTGTTCCAGGTGTCCGCGACATTCGACGGCGACAGCACCTCGACGATCAGGATCGGGTTCGGCGTCTTGTGCACGTCGGGCCGGTTCGGCGTGCAGCTGACGGCGATTTCGGGCACGCGATGGTTCCAGTTGGCGCGGAGGTTAGGTTGGATACCGGGTGCTGTGACAACGCGACAATTTTGGCTAGTTCGGTCAAGATGTCCCGTCAGCAGATACACGAGGCGACTCTGAATCGTCCCGTGCGTATCGCTGGCCGAGTCCTGCGCCCGCAATACGCCTTCGACCAGCTCATAGCGCCGCCCCGTCCCGTCGCCCTTCCAAGCCAGGAACTCGGCCACGGTCATCAAGGGTGGCAGCTTTTCGGCAGCGGACATCTTGGCCTCGCAGGTCGATCAACGGACGTGGCTGAAACGCCGCCACAATCCGACGTTAGTATAGCACATTCACGCCTAGTCAGCGCATCGCTCGACGCGATTCGGCTCGACGATTGGGGAATGGGGCTCACGCATGCATGAACAACCTGAGTGGAGAGTGACAGGGCGGCGCTTCGGCCATAGCGTCCCCGAACGCGTGCGACACCATGGGAGTGACCGATGACCACTCAACCCGACATGGCGATGCTGGAGCGGCGGCGCATCGAGGCGGTGCTGCTGCGCCACGTCTATGAGACGCTGAAAGCCAGCCACGGCGTCGAAGTCGCGGCGAAAACCATCGGCGAGAGCGTCAAGCGCGCCTCGATCGAGCAGGGCGCCGGCATGCGCGCCGAGGACGGCAACACGACGTCCCTGCAGACGTTCATCGACCGGCAGGAGCTTTGGACGCGCGGCGGCGCGCTGGCGATCGACGTGAAAGAGCAAAGCGCAAGCAAGTTCGCGTTCAACGTCACGCGCTGCGAATACGCCCGCATGTACCGCGAGATGGGGCTCGGCGAGATCGGGCATCTGCTGTCCTGCCAGCGCGACGGCACGTTCTGCGAGGGCTATGATCAAAAGCTCAAGCTGAAGCGGACTCAGACGATCATGCAGGGCGCCAGCCACTGCGATTTTGAATACACATACGAGAAGGGGTGAGGTTGGGGCAGAGCGCCTGAGAGTTGATGGGGCCGCTTGGCGATAAAAGTGAGAACCGCTCAAACAGAGAACTTGTCATCCTCGGACTCGTCCCGAGGTCCCATGGTGCCACAATCTCGACCGGAGACGGAAAGGCACTCGATGACCGGCTTCACCTAATGGGTCTACATCCTCGCGAGCAAACCTTATGGCGCGATTGACATCCCCGCTGCTGCTGGCGTTGCCGGCCAATCGCATCGCATGAGCCTGCGGAGAAACGGGTCCTCGGGACGAGCCCGAGGATGACAACGGATAGGTTGTTCTGCTTCCAGCGCGCCCGCCACTCCGACCTACGTTCCCACACCCCGTTTACGCCGCGCGGTTGGTCGCGGGCACCCAGGCAGCGCCGGCAAAGCCGAAGTCGTTCTGCAGATAAGTCACCGTGCGCGCTCCCCAGAACCTCAGGCGCAACGCGCCGACCGATTGCTCAGCCACCCAAGTGCACGGCGACAGGCGCCGTTCCAGCGTCCAATTCCAGGGATTGCCACCGATCGCATCGACTCGGATGCGTACGTCGCCATGCAGCGCCTGTTCGAACAACTCGATGGCCGCCTGGTCGTTGCGGGCGAAGTGCAACCACCAGCGGTCGAACGTGAGGTGAACCGTATAGTCGTCGATCGCGATGCTCATGTCGAAGCCGGCCGGTGACAACGCCGGGATCCGCAACCGATGTACGCCGCGCAGCAGATCGGCCTTGGGGCACAACGCCACCATCTGCTCGATCTGCGCGAAGATCTGACGGCTTTCACTTGCGAGCATCGGTCTCACCTTGCTGGTTCGAAGGCGGCCCAGTTGACAGCAGAGCTACGCAAAGCGATCTGATTCGTCTGACGATTATAGCATACATTGATTTCGGCGCTGATGCGATGAGGCAGCTTCGCATGTGCATAGACCAGCATGTGCATAGACCATAGGCGTCAATATCGACTTGCCGAACCATATTGCATTTTAGCTTTGTCGCCATTCTCCGCAAGCAACAGAATGCCCAACCCAGACAAGACCTCAACCGCTCCGGCACACGAGAATGCTGCTGCGGCAGCGCCAGCCTCCCGCAATCGGCACGCATGAATACGTTTCATCGCGAAATGTGTCGGTGACGACCGGCCAATTTCCCGTTGCCTGCGCCACCCGTTCCCAGGCTTGCAGGCGCGCCAAACGCTCCGTCGGCGCGGCGCCGCGGCCGTAGGATTTCCGGCATTGCCCGGATGGAGTGGCGGGCACCTTGTGGACCACCGCCTTTCCCGATGCCGGCTCAGCCGCCGCTCGTGTGACGTTTGCTGCCGCAAGCAGTCCAGCCACCACAAGAACGATCGAGCCGCCCGACGCCACCCGCTTACGCATCACATCCCCCGATCCGGCTGCGCCACAGCTATAACGACGACTATCCGGCGTCTCCGGTTGACGGGCAACCCCGGAATCCCGCGAGGCTGGCGAATAGCGCCGCTCACGTGCCACGCCGCACCGCAGCAATCTGCGACGCACCGCCGTGAACGCGCTCGCAGATGCCCGCGTGACAGGCGCCATTGCCCGCATTAAGAGTTTCTCGCAAACGCGAAGCAGCCAAGGGGCTCGAGAGCAGTGCGGAAATCGATCGGCATCATCGGTGCGGGCGCGGCGGGCCTTTGCAGCGCCAAGCACATGTTGGAAACCGGCGCGGACGTGACGGTCTACGAGATCGGCACCAACGTCGGCGGCATGTGGGTGTACCAGAACGACAACGGCCGCTCCTCCGCCTACAAGACGCTGCACATCAACACCGCCAAGAACCTGACCAATTTCTCGGATCTGCGGTTCGACCAGTCGGTGCCGCCGTTCCCCTCGCACTGGGACATGGCGAAGTACCTGAAGGAGTACGCCGACCATTTCGGCGTGACGCCGCGAATCCGCTTCAACTCGAAGGTGACGAGAGTTTCGCCGGCCCCCACTTACACGGCCGAGAAGCCGCGCTGGCAGGTCGAGACGGCGGCCGGCGATGTCGCCGAATACGATACGCTGATCGTTGCGACCGGGCACCTGACGAAACCACTGGAGGTGCCAGCCTTCCGCGACGG
>JANLQP010000230.1:0-6866 GCA_031367895.1 Hyphomicrobiales bacterium | reverse complement strand
TGCTGTCCGACGCCTTCGCCAAAGCGCGCCGCGCCATGATCGACCCGAATCGCTCGCATCCGGAGATGCCGCTGGCTGGCACAATTCCAGGCTACCCGCGCCTGCAGTCGAACGCGCCGAAAGGCTACGAGCCGCCGCTGTCGCCGGATACCGCCTACGTCGCCGTCATCGACCGCAACGGCAACACGTTCTCGGCGACGCCGAGCGATGCCTCCTATGACGCCGAGGTCATTCCGGGCACCGGCATGGTGGCGTCCGGGCGTGGCTCGCAGTCGTGGACCATTGCGGGGCATCCATCGGAAGTAGCGCCGTTCAAGCGGCCGCGCCTGACGCCCAATCCCGCGATCGCGATCCTCGGCGACGGGCAGGCTGTGATGCCGTTCGGCACACCCGGCGGCGACGTTCAGTCCCAGGCGATGCTGCAGGTGCTGCTCAACGTCGCCGTGTTCGGCATGGATCTGCGCTCCGCGATCGAGGCGCCACGCTTCTCGTCGTACTCGTACCCGTCGAGCTTCGAGCCGCACGAGTACTATCCGAACCGGCTGTCGGTCGAGGCACGCGTGCCGGCCGAAACAATGGCTGGCCTGAAGGCACTCGGCCACGACGTCGTGGCCTGGCCGGAGTGGACGCGGCAGGCAGGCTCCGTCTGTTCCGTCATCCACGACGTCAAGCACAACGTGAAGACCGCGGCCGGCGATCCGCGCCGCGCGTCGTATGCGGTCGGGTGGTAAGCGAGCGACCAATCGGTGCAATACGGCGGCCGAGTGCAGGGCCGTCTATTGCACCTTACGTCGTCGCATCACGTGTTGAGGTAATTCAGCTTCGCGCCAGCGACATCCCAGGGCATCGAGACGAGGCGGCCGGTCATCGAGAGCGTGATGTAGGCCGTCTTCAAATCCGGCCCGCCGAAGCAGATGTTGGTGACGTAAGGGTCGCCCGGGATCGGGATATGCCGCCATTTGCCGTCCGGCGCAATGCTGGTGATACCGGGGTTCATCAACGTCGCAACGCAGACGTTGCCGGCTGCATCGACGGCCAGCGAGTCGAAATTATTGAAGCCGCCGACGCCCGCGATGAGGCGCCCGCCGGAGGGTGACGGCCACGGCTGCTTCTTCACCTCACCTGGCGCTGTGATGTCGAAGCCCCAGACGCGGCCGGTCCATGTCTCGGCGACGTAGAGCACCTTGCCGTCCGGCGAGAGCCCGCAGCCGTTCGGCGTCATCAGCGGGAATGCGATCTCCTTGATGTGGGAGCCATCGGCCTTGGCGTAGTAGAGGCAACCTTGATCCATCTCGCGGTCGCGGCGCTTGCCGAGGTCGGTGAAATAGAAACCGCCGTGCGCGTCGAAGACCAGATCATTCGGCCCGTTCAGCTTGTGGTTTGGCCCCTTGGTGTAGAGCACATCCACCTTGCCGGTGTTGATGTCGACGCGCTGGATGCTGCCCGAGGTGTAATTCTTCGCCTGCGTGTGCGGACGCAGGCCGCCCGCGTCCTTGATCCACTCGAAGCCGCCGTTGTTGCAGATATAGCAGGCGCCGTCCGGGCCGATCGCGGCGCCGTTGGGGCCGCCGCCGGTATTGGCGACGACGGTGATGCGTCCATCCGGCGTTACGCGCGACAACGTCTGCCGCTCGATCTCGACCAGCAGCACGGAGCCGTCCGGCATCGCGATCGGGCCCTCCGGAAAGCGCAGGGCCTGGGTGATTTCGGTGATGGCTGGCATCGTTTTGGCCTTCCTCAGGTTGCGATCAATGAGCGGCTTTGGTGCCTGACGTCTCGGCCGCCGGCAGGAACCAGGTGAGCAGCCCGATCAACGGCAGGAAAGCGCAAAGTTGGTAGACCGTGGTGAGGCTGGTGACGTCCGCCAGTACGCCGAGGCCCGCCGCACTCAACGCACCGAGCCCGAACGAGACGCCGTAGAAGGCGCCGGCGATGACGCCGATCTTGCCGGGCATCAGGTCGAGCGCATAGACCAGGATCGCCGGAAACGCACTGGCCATGATGGCACCGATGACCGCCGTAAAGACCACCGTCATGAAGAGCCCCGCGTAAGGCAGTACCAGCGTGAACGGCAGCGCGCCGAGGATCGAGAACCAGATGATTTCGCGCCGGCCGACTTTGTCGCCGATGTAGCCGCCGGCGAGTGAGCCAAGCGCCTGTGCCGCCAGGAACATGAACAGCAGATACTGCGAGGTCTGCACCGTCACGTTGTACTTCTCGATGAGATAGAATGTGTAGTATTTCGAGAGGCAGGCCGTGTAGGCGCTCTTGGAAAACATCAGCAGGAACAAAATTCCGAACGCGAACGCGACGCCCTTCGGCAGGGAAAGGCTACCGACCGCGCCAACCGTCTTCGGCTTCACCGGCGCCGGACTTTGCCGCTTATACCAGAGCCCGACCTGCGAGAGCACGAGCATGGCCAGCAGCACCGCGCCTGAGAACAGCGTCAAGCTCTCCTGGCCGCGCGGCACGACGATGAAGGCTGCCAGCAGCGGCCCGAACGCCTGACCAGTTTGCCCGCCGACCTGGAACAGCGATTGCGCGAAGCCGTGCCGGCCACCCGATGCCATCCGCGCCATGCGCGTTGCTTCCGGATGGAAAATCGCCGACCCCAGGCCGATCAGCGCCGCGCCGATCAGCAGCACTGCGAACGAGCCGGCGTAAGCCAGCACAACGAGGCCGATCAGCGTCGAGCCCATGCCGGCCGCAAGCGAGAATGGTTGCGGGTGCCGATCGGTCATGATGCCGACCAGCGGTTGGATCAGCGAGGCCGTCAGCTGGAAGGCCAGCGTCAACAGGCCGATTTGGCTGAAGTTCAGGTTGTACGTGTCCTTGATGATCGGATAGATCGCCGGCAGCAGCGCCTGCACCATGTCGTTCAAGAAGTGCGAGAAGGACAACGCCAGCACGATGCCGAACGAGGCCGTCGTGGCAGCCTTGGTGGCGGCGCCTGACCCGGTGCTGGTGGCATCGGCGGTGATTGATTTCTGCATCGGGGTTCCATGACGTTGCGCGCAGCAGTGGGCGGCGCGTTGCTATTGGGTAGGATTGACTTGGGTCAGACCGGCGCCGGCTTTTTCAACTCGGGCGCGATGAGGCGATCATAAAGCGCCGGATCGGCCTTCTCGATCGCGGCGATGTCGGGCGCCTTGCCGGCGCGCCAGTCGCGATAGGCGTCGGCGGCTTCGATGCCCATCGCCTCGGCAAGCAAATGCACCCAGTTGCGCACCTGAATGCCGTCGCGGCCGTCGAGCGCGACCAACTCGCGGTGGCAGGAGTGGAAAATCGTCACCAGCGTGTCGCACTTGGCGGCAACGGCGGCATTCCATGTTTCGCCGGCGGCTTTCTTCAGCGCGCCGGGCACGGCGGCCAGCGCACTGCACATATGGCCGGGATGCGCCGGGCCTTCGACGATCTCGATACCGGGTATGAGTCCGAGCAGGCTCGCGACGCGGTCGTTCACCGGCACGTGTGTCGACGCGAACCCGGCATGCGCGTGCAGCAGAACGCGGCGATTCACAGGCACGGTTAGCAGCGGCGCCAGCTTGTCGGCGCTGGCGGCCAGCATCTCGGTCACGTGCGCGATGTCGAAGCGCGTCTCGTTGCCGGGCGACATGATGTCGGACATGTGCATGTGGCAGGACGGGCACCACGTCACCACCTTAGTCCGCCCCTCGGTGTCGGCGGCGGCGTTGAAGCGCTCGACCGTGCGGCCGGCCATAGTGCTCGCGGCTTTCGGTGCCTGATCATGCGCCGTGCCGCAGCAGTAGGCAGGGCCGCCAGCCGTCGCGACATCGAAGCCGGCCTTCTCGAGCAGCAGGATCGAGAGGCGAATCATCTCGGCGTGGCGCAGCATGTTGCAGCCGAACCAGAATGTGACCTTCTCAGCTTTCCGGGCTTTCTGGGCTTGCTCTGCCGTCACAGCCATTTCTCGAGCTCCTCGTCGGTGAGCTGCATGCGCGCGAACGTCTTGACGCGCGGGAACGCGGTTGGATCATTCTTAGCGCCGAGTTGCTTCGTCGTGGTGATCGCTTTTTGCCGGGCGATACGCACCAGCAGCATGGCATCGAGGCCGTTACCCTTTTCGGGGCAGGCATCACGGCAGAGCCCGCTCTTGGCGCAGGCGCCAGCCCACTTGACGGTTTCCACGGGTCCGGCTTCCCCGCGTGCGAGCAGGGCGAGACCGGCGGTGACGGCCTGCGCGTCGGCTTCGCCAAGGCCGATATGAGCCGCCATCGGGCAGGCCGAAAAGCAGGCGCCGCAGGCGGTGCACAGATCCGCCAGCCGAGGTCCGGCCTCGGCCAGGAAGGCTTCTGACGTCGCAGCGGTCGGGGTGGCGAGTTTGCTCATGGGGCACAGCCTGCGATGCGTCGCCGGGTGGGTCAAGCGGGGTGGTGGCGCAGTGTTAGCGAGTAGTGGCATCCTCACACCATCGCCGGCAGCTCGAAACTTGGCAGCGGCGCGTTGCCTTCGTAGCGCTCGATGGCGACGAGACAGGTGTGCGCCGCGCAGCCGCCTGAGAAGGCTGAGGCTGGCACATCCAGCGTCAGCACATTCGGATTGCCGGCGATATCGAGCGGGCCTTCCGCCGACCAGACCGGCTGATACCAGGCGCCGGTCGGCAGCACCGCGACGCCCGGCCGGATGTCGTCGGAGATGCGCACGCCCGCGAGGCAACGGCCGCGCGCGTTGGACAGCAGCGCCGTGTCGCCGTCCTTCAACTTCAAGCGACGCGCGTCGGCGGGGTTGATCAGCACGGCCTCGCGGCCGGCCTGCTTCTCGGCCTGCGCGACGCGGCCATAATCGAGTTGGCTGTGCAGGCGCCCGTTCGGCTGCGCCGACAGGAGATGAAACGGGAACTTCGCTTTCAGTGGGCTGCCGAGCCATTCCGGCGGCTCCATCCAAGCTGGATGCGGCGGGCAATCGGGATAGGCGCAGGCCGCCAGCGTCTCGCTGTAGAGCACGAGCTTGCCGGATTCCGTGTCGAGCCGGTTGGCGTCCGGATCGGCGCGCAAGCGCCTGAGCGCCGGCTCGGGCGTCAGCTGCGGGACATCGGCGTGCCCCTCGCGCCAGAACGTGTCGAAGTCGGGCATCGTTGCGCCGCGCTTCACATTGCCCGCGCGGGTGTCCTCGTAGATGTGCCGCAGCCAGCCCATCTCGTCGCGCCCCTCGGTGAAGGTTTGCTCGACGCCGACGCGTTGGGCCAAGCTGCGCATGATCTCGAAGTCGGAGCGTGCGTCGGCGAACGGCGCCACCACTTGGCACATGGCGAACAGCATGTCGGCACGGCGGCCGCCGGAGATGTCGTTGCGCTCGAGCGTGGTCGTGGCCGGTAGCACGATGTCGGCGCGCTTCGCCGTCGCGGTCCAGGCGATCTCCTGCACGACGATGGTTTCAGGGACCGTCCAGGCCTTGGAAAAGCGGCCGAGATCCTGATGGTGGTGGAACGGATTGCCGCCGGCCCAGTAGACGAGGCGGATGTCGGGATAGGCGTGGGTTTTGCCTTGGTAGGTGAAGGGCGCGCCGGGATTGAGCAGCATGTCGGCGATGCGGGCGACCGGAATGAAGCTGGTATTGGGCTTTTTGCCATGGCTCAAGCCGCCGACCGGTGCCAGCGGGACCGAGACATGGGCGCTTCCGACGGAGCCGAGGCCGAAGTTGGCGCCACCACCGGCGAAGCCCCATTGTCCGGCCACGGCTGCCAGCGCCGCAGCTGCCCACCACGGTTGTTCCCCGTGCACCGCCCGTTGCAGCGCGTAGCTGACGGTGACGAAGGAGCGTTTCGCGACCATCTCCAGTGCCAGCGCGCGGATTTTCTCAGCCTCGAGTCCGGTGATGGCGGCGGCCCACTCAGCCGTCTTTGGCGTGCCGTCCGTTTGCCCGCGCAGGTAGGCGAGGAACCGCTCGGAGCCGCTGGTGCACCGCGCGAGGAAGTCTTTGTCCTCGCGGCCAGCAGCGACGATTTCGCCCGCAAGGCCGATCAGCAGCGCCGCGTCCGTGTTCGGCCGGATCGGCCACCACTCCGCGTCGGCGCCCGCCGGCATGTCGTCACGGCGCGGCGAAACAAGCACGATGCGCGCGCCGCGTGCGCCGAGCCGCGCCAGATGGCCGCCGAGCGTGTGGCGCCCAACGCCGCCGGATTCCACCTGCTCCGTGCGCGGCGACAGCGCCCCGCACACGAGCAGCAATTCGGTGTGCTCGGCGATGAGCTCGACCGAGTTCGGGTGGCCATAACCATCGCCGCCGAGCACGTGGCGCAGGATGACCTGGCCGGCGCCGACGCTATAGGTATCGACATGGCCGGTATAGCCGCCGATGCAGTTGAAGAAGCGTTTGACCACGCTCTGCGCGTGATGGAGCCGCCCGGCGCTGGTCCAGCCATAGGAGCCAGCGAAGATCGAGTCGTTGCCATGCGTGTTGCGCACGCGGTCGATTTCGGCGGCGACGAGGTCGAGCGCCTGATCCCAGGAGACGGGGACGAGCTTATCACTGCCGCGCGCCGCGCGATCGCTGTTGGCGCCGTGCTCCAGGAAGCCTTGGCGCACGTAAGGCCGGTCGATGCGCACGCGCGGGTCCATCAGGTCGGGGATTGCCGCCAGCATGTGCGACGGCGCGGGATCGCCCGGCCACGGCTCGACGCCGACGATCTTGCCGTTTTCGACCAGCGCCGTGAACGCGCCCCAATGGGCGCAGTGCGGAATGCGTGTGATCATTGTTTTTCCCAGGTTCTGCACCCCTCCCCCTTGCGGGGAGGGGCAGGGGTGGGGGGATGAAAAACTGTCCGAAATCAACAAATTCACCCCGCCCCAACTCGACGTCGCCTTGTTCACAGCGGAGTTCGCGTGTCCCCCCCACCCCTGCCCCTC
>JANLQP010000218.1:0-4261 GCA_031367895.1 Hyphomicrobiales bacterium | reverse complement strand
GTGCAACGTGGTGAACAACCCGACGACTTCAGGCCCATGCCGTCGATCGGCCAGGGCGTCGAAGAGATTCGAGTCTGGGACGAGGCCGGCACGTTTCGAGTGATCTACACGGCGCGCATCGGCGACACGGTCGTCGTGCTTCATGCGTTTCAGAAGAAGACGCAAACGACGAGCAAGCGCGACATCGAGTTGGCGCGAGCGAGGTGGTCGCAGTTGAAGAAGGAGCAGTGAATGAAAACTTCGAAAGCACCGGCTGACAAGTCGGAGAGCTATGCGAGCGTGTGGGATGCCATTGCCGACACGCCCGAGCAAGCCGCCAATCTGCGCGCACGCGCCGAGCTGATGCGGCAGATTGCGGCCATCGTGAAAGAGAGCGGTTGGACGCAAACCGAAGCCGCCGGCCAGTGCGGCGTGACGCAGCCACGCATGAACGACTTGCTGCGGGGCCGCGTTTCGCGTTTCTCGATCGATGCATTGGTCAACATCGCGACGGCGATCGGCCAGACGGTGCATTTCGACTTGCGCGCGGCCTGACAAACCGCTTTTGCGGGCGTCCTAACCGAAGCGTCTCTACCAATCGGGTCGGACCGTCCGACCCCACCCTGGTCGCGGCCGAACGGAAGGAGCTGCCGAAAGTTGAATCCATCCGTGTCGCGTGCCAAGCACTCTTGAGACATTGCGAGATCGCCCGAGACCACGGGGGACTTCAAGACACGTCGGAGTGTCAACGGCGCAGGACTATCGCCAGTCGTTCCGCAACGGCAGGATGCCTTCATGCGCATGCCGTGGCACAAGTCCAAAGACCTTCAGCTCGATCTGCTCGATGCGCAGCCGGAGGCAGACGCGCCAGATCGGCCCGCAGACGTTCCCCTGCGCGCGGATGCAGCGACGCTTCTCCAAGTGGCGGTCCCATATGCCGCCTCAGACCCTGGCGTTCCTGACGGCAGGCCGATGCTCGTCTCCGTCACGCTGCTTCATGAGAATGTGAACAATCCGCGCACCGAGTTCCGCGAGGCCGCGCTCGAAGAACTCGCCGCGGACATCCAACAGCGCGGCATCCTCCAACCACTCGTCGTTCATCCCGCCGATGGCGACGGTCGCCACTGCATCCACTTTGGCGCCAAGCGACTACGCGCTGCGATTCGGGCGGGGTTGCATGAGGTTCCGGTCGTCGTGCGTGACCTGCCAGCCGATCGCTACGCGCAGGTCGCCGGGAACCAGAAACGGCATGGCCTGACCCCGCTCGAGATGGCGAAGTTCATCCGCGAGCGAGTCGACTGCGGTGACTCGAACGCCACCATTGCCAAGCAACTCGGCATGAACTTGACGACGGCGGCGCATCACCTCTCGCTGTTGGACCTGCCGCCAGCGCTCGACGAGGCCTTGCAGTCCGGCCGGTGCACGTCGCCGCGCACGTTGCATGAACTCAGCAAGCTGCACGCCGATAACCCCGAGTAGGTTCAGAGCCTGCTGAACAGCGGTGCTGAAATCACGCGCACTGCAGTGTCGGCGTTGCGTGCTGAGCCGGATGCCGGCGCAGCGAGCGAGGACGCTCCGGCGCCATCCAACAAGCTCATCGCTCAAGCCAATGCTGCCTGCGATCGTCTGGAGCGAGCCCTTGGTCGCATCCAGCCATCGAACTCGTACAAGGTCGCGTTGCCCGAACTTATCGCACTGCGCATCCGGGTCGAAGACATCCCGAAGCATTGGTTGCAGGGGTCTGACCGTCAGACCCCTCGCTGACTCCAATCCGGGTCCAACGAACCAAAAGTGAGTCGAAGTGAACAGAGCTCAAAAAGATGGATGGCAGGATAGGCTGGCCGCCAGTGAACGGACACCGGTGCCCGGTCGGAGGAGCGCAGCATGGCACTGACCTCTCGTGACCGCGTCGGTATCGATCTGCGCGGCATCGGTGATGCCGTGCGCGCCGCGGCACGCGCACGCCAAACGACGGTCGCAGCGTTCGCGCGTGATGCGCTCGTCGAGGCCATCGGCCGACCTTTGGCGCTCCCGGAAGGCATCGCCGCCGAGTTCGGTCGAGCGGAGATCGTCAAGCTCACGCTGCGCCTGCGCGAGCCTGAAGCCGAAGCCCTGATCCTCAACGCCACCGGCCTCGGTCTGTCGTACGGCGAGTACGTCGCCCGGCTGGTGAGGCAGACACCGCTGCCGATGCCGGCCACTGAGCGGGCAGCCGAGCGCGCCGCGCTGATGGCCTCCGGCGACAACCTGGCCGCGCTGTCAGTGGACCTGGCCGCCTTGATGCGGTCGCTGCGGATGGGCAAGTCGGCCGAGGTCGAGCGGTACCGACGCCGCATCGAGACCATAGACCTTGACATCCGTCGCCACCTCGATCGAGTGTCGGCACTGATCGATGCTGCATAGAGAAGGGAGTTCGTCATGCCAACATCGAGCAACGCTGGACGGCGTGCTCGTCCAATGGGGCGACCGGCTCTTCTATCCAGCCAATCGCGTCGTGCTCGCGCGCACGCCCAAGCTGACCGGGGTCGGAATCCAGGAACGTGCCCATGCCATACGCCAGCGCATTCACGCCGTCGTGGTTCGTCGTGCGCCGCAGGTGATGGTCAAGGTGACCGGCGGCGGGCGCGGTATGGCGGCCATCGCCGCGCACTTGCGCTACATCAGCAAGGGAGGCCGGCTGCCGATCGAGGCCGACCGAGGCGAAGAACGTGAAGGCAAGGAAGCGCAGCGCGATCTGGTGGAGCAGTGGCGTCTGGGTGGCTCGCGCATCCCGGAGACCAGTGAACGCCGCGAGGCTTTCAACATCATGCTGCCGATGCCTGCGGGCACGAAGGCGGAGATCGTGCAGAGCGCCGCGCGCGAGTTCGCCAAGGCCGAGTTGGCGAATCACCGCTGCGTGATGGTGTTGCCCACCCACCAGGCCAACCCGCACGTGCACCTGAGCGCGGAAGGGCGGGACGGGCAGCGCCTGAACCCGCGCAAGGAAGACCTGCGCCGCTGGCGCGAGACCCCTTTGCCGAGCGGCAGGCGCGCAAACATGCGTGCCGGCCTGGCCGCGGGTTGCACCTTCACCAGGAACTTTAGGCGCGGTCTTGGCGTGGCCAAGCGACGAATCAAGGCGAAAAGTTGTCGCATGCCATTGGCGTCATGCTGTCCTCATTCCGGGCCAAAGTCATGCTGGATTCGAGCGGCTGTCTGGTACCAACGAACCGAGTCGGCACAAGACATTCGTCGTCTACGCACGAGCAAACTTCCGCTTCAGCAGGTCAAGACTGACGGTTCATTCGTTGACGACAGAGAAACCAGCGCTCACCACCGAGCGCTGATTCTCGCGGGCCCGCAAGTGGTTGACGGGCTGACGGTGGCCACGGGTGAAAGCCGAGCCATCGGCGCGAGCTCATACCGAGCCGGGCTGCACGCTTGCGCCAGCTTGCCCTATGCGCTGCCTTCGGGAGCGACGCCGAACCCGTCGACCATTCAGGGAACGAAGCTCATATCGTCGAAGTAGTAAGTTCCGCCGCCACCCTGCGCACCGGTCTTGCCGAAGTTGAAGAGAATCGACGCCTTGTTGTAGGTGAACGCGAGGTTCAGCGCGGCCGTGCCAGAGGCTGGCGCGGCGAAGTTGAACGTCAGGGTCTGCCACCCGGCGGCCATGGTGGTCGTCGCTTCGGTTTCACAGCTGTGCGTGGGGTCGGCTGCGTCTTCCACCTTCAGCCGCACAGGAATGCCGGCCGCCGGCGCCCACACTCGCACCGTCATGGTCTTGGCGGAAGCGCTGAACAAAATCGTCGCGATCGACTGGTTCGCGCCGGTCGAGACGGTGGTGCCGGCCCACAGTTCGGCGGTGGCCGACTTCACCACCTTGGCCACCTTGCCGGTGCCGCCGACCGGATCGGTGACGACCGCGGCGTCTTCGGCGCCGCCGAAGCCAGTCAGCGTGTAGGTCACGGCGCTGTTGTCGAACGTGATCGGCAGGGTCGACGGCGCAGGGGCGGGCGCGGGCACCGTGGCGACCGTGTAGTTCAGGTCGTCGAGGTAGTAAATCTTGCCACTGCCGGCGGTGCCGAAGTTGAAGAAGATCGACGCCTTGTTGTAGACGGTCGACAGGTTCAGCGCCGCCGTTCCCGCTGCGGGGTTCGCGAAGTTGAAGCTCATCGTCTGCCAGCCGCCTGCGACCGTCGTGGTCACTTCGGTCTCGACCGACTTGGCGCCGTCGGCCGCGTTCTCGACCTTCAGGCGAACCGGGATGCCGACATCGGGCGACCACACGCGCGCCGTCACC
>JANLQP010000165.1:0-4089 GCA_031367895.1 Hyphomicrobiales bacterium | reverse complement strand
TCGAGGTGATCGAGCAGATCGAGATAGAGGTACGCGAGATCATCCACGGATCGGAAATCGGCCGGCGCATCAGCCGGGCCATAACCCGGGTGGCGTGGCGCGATCACGCGCCGCTCTTCAGCCAAGGCGTCGAGGCAGGGTATTGTCCGGTCGACGAATTGTTCCGCATGCAAGTAGACGAGCGGCGGGCCCGTTCCTGCGATGTGGACATCTAGGGCGAACCCGTGAACGTTCAGCACTTCCATGCGTTTCCCCCGCCGGTAATGCGGCTGGACAAGGCTAGAACGGCTGATGCAGATGAGCAATCTCAAAGAGCCAGCGGCAAGCCTGCAAATTCGGTCTGTCAATTTCCGTCCTTGCTGGGGCGAACGTGACGGTCCACCATGTGCACATTGACCTTGACCATGAGCTGCTTGCACGACCATCGAAGTGCCTGCACTCAGCGAGGAGTTGATGCAGCGCGCTATCATCGCGGCAAGCGTCGCGCTCCTTGACCGCGATGATCCCACCTGATCAAGCGCTTTATCCGGGTCGCTGACGTGATGAGCTATCGACCAATGAACGACGTCTCAACGTAGCGCGCCGGGGCACGCGACAAGAATTCAAGCGGAGGGGAAAACTGCGTGGATGGCGAGAATAGTCCGGTCCTGACCGGCGCACGTACGATGCTCGGAGCAGTTCTGCTCTTGACCTTCGCCATGAACATGATGGGACGCGGTGCAACTGAGGTGTTTGCCGTCTTTCTGTTGCCGGTCGAAAAAGCGCTCGGCGCCACCCGGTCGCAGGTCTCGGGGGCCTACTCGCTATTCATGCTCGTGACCGGACTCGCAGGCCCCATAGCAGGGGCGGTTTTCGACAAGCTGGGTGCGCGGGCTGCCTATTGCAGCGGTTTGGTGCTGCTCGGCGGGAGCCTCGCGCTCGCCGGTTCCGCCACGGCTCTCTGGCACTATTATGTCACTGTTGGATTTGCAGCCGGCCTCGGCGTTTCCATGCTGGGCATGGTTTCCGCTAATGCCCTACTCAGCCGCTGGTATCGGACCCGCCTCGGAACTGCCATCGGCATCACATACGCGGCTTCCGGGTTCGGTGTGCTCGTCACTGCGCCGGTTGCGCAACTGCTGATCGACGCCCACAGCTGGCGCGAAGCCTATCGAATGATCGGAGCTGCGCTGATCGGCGTCGCCATACTGACGGCCCTGCTGCCGTTGTCGCACATGTGGCGCGGTTCGTCGGACTGGCAGCAGCGCCGGGCCGCTCAAGAGGCCGCGTCCGGCGGCTGGAGTGTGGCCAGCGCCGCCCGCTCGCGATCATTCTGGGCCCTGCTGCTGGTCTATTTCTTCACCTCGCTCGCTTCATTTGCCGTGTCGCCTCAGTCCGTAGCGGCCATGGTGGAAGCAGGAATTTCCCCACTGGCGGCTGCGGGCGCCTTCGGACTTTGCGGCATGCTGTCCTTGATCGGAAATGCCAGCATTGCTCCGCTCGTCGAACGGTTCGGCCAGCGTTTGATGATCACGTTGTCCTATCTCGGCACCATCATCGGCATCTTGTGTCTCGCAGCCGTGCCGTCGCATCCGTCCATGATCCTGGTCTATGCCTGGGCCATTCTTTTCGGCATCAACCAGGGGACACGCGGACCGATCATATCGACGCTTGCCGCCACGTTGTTTGCAGGCGGCGGCGTCGGACGGATCTACGGAACGATCGCCCTCGGCATGGGTTTCGGCGCGGCCCTTGGCTCGTGGATATCAGGTGCTCTGCACGACATCACGAACGGCTATGTCACCTCGTTCGTCGTGGCCGCCGGTTGCGCCGCAATGGGAATGGCAACGTTCTGGACTGTACCGCTACTGAGCGAGGCGCGGCAGCAGGCCAAACCAGTGGATGCTGCACGGTAGCCAACAAGGCACCGCCGCAGCTTTGGTTTGTCGGCGGCGATTGTCAGCCTATCGTCCGGGCAAAGAACTCATTTAGCTCGGCTGCGACCTCATCAGGCTTCTCCTCCGGGAGGAAGTGCCCACAGTCGAGCCCACGGCCTCGAACGTCCGTTGCGCGCTCGCTCCACGTTGCGAGCATGTCGAGCCGTCGGCCGGTCTGCCAGCCGGGCCGCTTGGTCGTGTTGGCGCCCCAGAGCACCAGCATGGGACAGGTAATCTTGCGGCCGCGGTCGGCTTCGTCATGCTGCAGATCGAGCTCGATCGCGCGATATTCGGCGCAGGTGGCACGCACGCCGTCGGGCGTGCAGAAGCAGCGCGCATACTCGGCGTAGGCCTCTGGCGTCAGCGCGCCTGGCGTCGCACACCAGCGCTCCATCAGGAAATCGAAGTAGGTGCGCACGCTGTTACCGATCAGCGTCTCCGGAAACGGATAGGGCTGACGCATCAGGTTCCAATGGAACCAAGCGAAGGCGCTTGCTGAATCCATTCCCTCGAAAGCCGCCTGCGAGGCGACGACATCGAGCGAGGTGAAGCTCAGGATGCGATCGGGATGATCGAGCGCCATGCGATGCGCGACTCGGGCTCCACGGTCGTGTCCGACAACGTGCCATCGCTGATGTCCGAGCGCGTCCATCACACCGACCATGTCGCGCGCCATCGTCCGCTTGCAGTAGACGCTGTGATCCTCCGGCGCGGCGTGGGGCTTGTCGCTATCCCCGTAGCCGCGCATGTCGGGACACACCAGGGTGTGCTTCCCGGCCAGTTTCGGCGCGACTTTGTGCCAGAGCACATGCGTTTGCGGATAGCCGTGGAGTAGCAGAACCGGGGTGTCTCTCCCGCCATGCACCAAGTTGATCTCGATACCGTTGCTGGTCAGCCGCTGCTTCTGGAAACCCGGAAAGAATGTGGTCACGATATCCTCATCGAACTTCTGATGCCGACCGCGCGTCACATGCGGTGCGCCACGATCGTCTTGAGGTGCGGCAACACTGCCTTGGCCAAAGAGGCGCAGCATGGCAAGAGTCCGCTCCATCCCGTAGTCTGGCGGATAATGCATCATTGCACAGGATCGCATTGCTGGCACCCGACTTACTAAAGCTTCATGCCCGGCCCGCCCGAAGCGCCAACGTGACACTCGATTGTATCCACCAGTGATGCCGCTTAAGCCCCTATGTCGTCGCGATCGGAGAGACGGGCATCGATCCGGTCCAGTACTTCAAAATGGGCTGGGACCTCGAGGACCAGAAGCGCGCATTCGAAGCGCAGGTCAGGCTCGCCAAGACGCTCGACGTGCCGTTCATTCTGCACACGCCGACGCCCAAGAAGGCGCGCGACTTCATGCACAAGCTGGCAGCCTCTGGATTGCCGGCCAAGGACTACAAGCGCCACTACCTCGACATGGATATGGAGATCATCAACCGCGTGGGCCTCGACCATAAGCGGCTCGTCATCGACCACGTCGACGAGACCATCCTCGACTACTGTCTCAAGGAGACCAAGGCCTACCTTGGCATCGGAGTCGGACAGACGTTGCGGCATACCAATCCGATTTGGTTCGCCGACGTCGTCGAGGAGCACGGGCCCGAGCGACTGATGATCAACTCCGATCACATCGCCTATGTCGGCAACGACATGATGGCGATCCCGAAGGCCATCCGCGAGATGTTGAGGCGCGGGATCTCGCGCGAGAGCATCGGCAAGGCTGTCTTCGGCAATGCGAACGCTTTCTATAGATTGAAACTCATGGCGTGAAGCATGGTAACGACGCGGGGAACGACGGGCTTCGAGCTCCGCACGAACTGAAAGTCAGTTTAATAACTCCGGCTGCCCTTGGAGTATCCGGGCAGGCGCCACCCGTGATGTCGACTGCAACCATAGTCACCTGTCTGCGATGCGCGGGCATTGTGCGTTCGAACCATCGAGGCGGATTGCAATGATGCGCAAAATTGCGTGATATGCCGGACAGTAGCCAATTCTGCTTGCCCGCTTGCCATGGGCCGGGGATATCCGAAGGGGGACTGTGCATGAACGACGTATCTGCAATCGCGGAGCGGTCGCGCGCGACCAAGGCCGCGGGCTTCGATGCGATCATCATCGGTGCCGGCCTTTCCGGGATGTTCATGCTTTACCGCCTGCGTGAGCTGGGACTTACCAC
>JANLQP010000152.1:0-25890 GCA_031367895.1 Hyphomicrobiales bacterium | reverse complement strand
CGCACGGTGCGGCCGGCGACGGGGTAGTCGTAGGCCTCGGGCCAGCCGTCGGGGCCGGGCACGATCTGCATCCGGTCGGGGCGCAGGACGTGCAGCTCGCGAACGGTGCTTTTGCTTGCGCCTTCAGATGCCCACGTCGTGGCAGTGCCGCGCTCCGCGACGGACGCATCCGGCGCGGCTACAGCTTCGAGGTAGGCGTTGCCGGAGACGAGCAGGTGGCCGAGCAGCGTCTCGATGAGGTCGGCGCGCGTCTGGTTCGGGTTCGGACGGCGGATGAGGGAGAGGAGCGGGTGGTCCTCGATTTCGGTGTCGCGGTCGTAGAGGAGGAGCGGCACGGAGGCGGCCGACTCCGAGATCATGCGGACGCAGCGGTAGACGATGGCGTTCTGCATGAAGCCTTCGCGGGCGAAGGCCTGGTAGTCGCGCGGCGTCCAGACGGGGCGGTGGAGATTCTGGAAGGCGATCAGGGGGCCGGTGGCGGAGGATTTTTTTTCTGCGCCTTCAGATGCCCACGCCTTCGGCGCATCCGGCGCGTGGATACGGACACGCTGGTGCGAGCGGTCCATGATGTTTGCGAGGCGCGCGACAATGCGCTGCCCGATCGCGGAAACGTCGGCGAGCATTCTTGGACCTTTGTGGATGCGGGACCATGGGTCCTCGGGACAAGCCCGAGGATGACAACTGAACTTTTCTTGGCGCCTTCGGATGCCCGGTCTTGCCGGAGGTGAGCCCGCCTTCGGCAGGACCGCATCCGGCGCGTCCAAATCGTGGCGTCACAGCGGGCGGATGAGGGGTTTGGTGTGGGTGGTCAGCATCAGGTCGGTCAGCGCCCAGACGAGGGCGTCGACGCGGTCGGGGCTGCGGCCTTCGGAAAGACCTTCGGGGCCGAAGTCGCACATCTGGTTTTCGAGCGCGGGGAATTCGCCGACGTGGACGACGCGGGCTTCGGAGTAGAGCGCGGCGACAGGTTCGGCGCGGAGAAATTTGCCGCGCGTGGCGTAGACTTTTTTCACGGGCACGTTGGCGTCGATCTGGCGGAGCACGTTGACGACGAGATCGCCACCCTGGTTGACCTCGGCGACGATGCGGTCGGCTTTGAAGTCGTGATAGGCAGCGATGGCGGCGCGCGCCCAGGTCGAGGGGTCGCGGCCCTGCAGGGAACGGTCGGCGAGCACGTAGGCGCGTTTGTCGGGGCCGAGCCCAGCGACGACGATGCCGCAGGTGTCGGCGTTGGCGGTGGCGGTAACGGGCGGGTCGACGGCGACGACGATGCGCGCCATGTCCTCGGGCGTCGCTTTGGCGCGCAGGTCGACGACCCATTTGCGTTGCCAAAGCGCGTCGGCGCGTTCGGAAATCATTTCGCCGTCGAGTTCCTGGCGGCCGAGCGCGGTACCGGCATAGACGCGCGTGATTTCGGTAATGAAGGACGGTGCGAGATTGGCGGCGTTGTCGGCAGTGCGAGCGCGGGTGAGGGCGGTGGCGGGATCGGCCATGATGCGTTTCAGTGTCGCGTTGGTGCGTGGCGTCGTGGTGACGACCTGGCGGGGATTGGCGCCGAGACGGAGCCCGAATTGCAGCATGTCCCAGGCGCGAGACGCGCGCTTCCAGCGGCCGAGCTCGTCGCACCAGGCGGCGTCGAACTGCGGACCGCGCAGGCCTTCCGGATCCTCGGCGGAAAAGAATTGCGCGATCGCGCCGTTCGGCCAGACGAGCTGGCCTTTCGAGATTTCGAGGTGCGGGCGTTCGTGCGATGCGTGGATCGCCATCAGGCCGGAGACGCCCTCGATCATGACGGCGCGGACATGGGCTTGCGTCGGACCAACGAGGGCAATGCGGCGGGCGGGCGGTTCGTCAGGCCAGAGCCCGAGCGCGACCGCGCGCACCCACTCGGCGCCAGCGCGCGTTTTGCCGGAGCCGCGGCCGCCGAGATAGGCCCAGGTGCGCCAGGGTTGGCCTGACGCGGTGTGGGCCGGTGGCAGCTGGTCATCGCGGGCCCAGAGCTGCCAGTCATTGGCGAGATGGGCGTGGTCGGCGTCGGAGAGAACGGCGAGGGCTGCGTCACGATTAGGTTGTGGCAGTGCCGACAATTTTTGCAAGACGCTCCGCAAGCTCGCGGCGGTAGCGGTCCGCTTCACCGGCAATGTCGGTAGCGGCGGCGGCTTTGCCGCCAGTGGTGCTGCGAGCGTGGGCAGTTTCCATCTCCGTGACTTTGCCGAGGTTTTCGATGAGGGCGCCGATGGCGCGGGTCTCGCGCTCATGGTCGGTGGCGGTGGCAGCGTCGCCGTGGTCGGGGGCAGCTGGATCTTTGTCGAGGTCTTGGGCCATGCGGCGTTCCAGTTGCTCGAGCTTCAGGGAGATGGCCGCGACCAACCGGTCGAGTAGGCGGAGGCGGCCGGCGGGGGTGGTGGTCGCGAGTTTGGATTTTGATTTTTTGGGTTTTGGTTCAGGTGTTCGTGCCGCCGCAGACGCCTTGAGCGGCGGCGCTGCGACGGGGGCTAGCGGGATCGTGTCCGGCGGATTATCGAGAATGGGGGGCGGTATCGACGATGATTTCTTTCCTGGCGGCAATCCGCGTGGTTTCTGGCGGATCCATTTTTCGCGTTTGCGGACAGATTCGAGTTCAAATTTCGAGACGCCGCCGTCGGCCGCGATGTCGCCGGCACGGGCGTCGGTTTCTTCATAGCGGCGGCGAATGGCGGCCCAATCGGGCGCGGCCGTTTTGGGCATGATGGGTTCCGGGTGGGTGGAATGGAATTGAAGCGCGAGGCGATCCAGCCAATTGGGCGGTCGCTTGGTTGGGTCTTGCCCCAACTGTCGCACTATACCCAAAATGTACTCGATGAGCGGTGCGCTGTCAACGGCTAATGCTTCAATTCATGCAAACTATCCAGTAACCCTGCTGGAAACTCAAGCAACAGAGCGTGCGCAATTTGCGCGATGGCAGTATAACACCGGCATAAGCTTGGGGGATAACTTTTCGCGCCGTTCAGGGAAGCGCCGCCGCGGGGCTCAGGGTGTCCGGCTGAAGCCGGACACCTCCGGTCGCCGTGTCCACGGTCCGGATGCGGAGTGGGCACGCGAAGGGCCAAAAACAAACAGAGGCTGCCGGGGGGAGCGGCAGCCTCAAGATCGGCTCAGAAGAGAGAAGAATTCAGGGTGTTACCACCAGCGGTTGCGGCGAGCGCGCTCGTTGTCGTGGCTCTCCTGGTAGATGTGGCGGCTCGCCTGGTTCTGCGCTTCACGGATCTGAGCGGCCTCGCGGCGGTCGATGTGGCCGTCACGAAGAGCATTGCGCTCCATCTGGCGGATACGTGCCTGCTCGGCCTCGAGGGACTTGTACTCCTGGCGGGTCAATTCACCGGAACGGCGGGCGTTCTGGATGCGCTGCTCCTGGATCGCTTCGCGGCGGTCGATTTCGGCCTGGCGGCTATCGTGGGCGCTGGCGGTCGTGGTGAAGGCGGCGAGACCGAGGGCGGCACCGAGTACGATCTTGGTCATGGAAACGGTCATGGAAGTGATCCTCTTTTGAAACCCTGCGGCCGGATCTGGTGGGACTTCCTGGTGGGCGAACCCGCCATCGTCCGTCTCGTCCGTTCCTATGGTCAGGAGAATGCACCACCCGCGCTGAACCCATTCTGAACCCGGTGTTTAACCTGCGTTCATGCTGGAAACACGAAATGGCCCAGGCCCGATGCGGCTACTTCGACTGCCCGTAGCGGGCGGCCAGTTCCAGCGTACGGGCGCGGGTCTTGAAGACCTTGCAGACCAGGCTCGCGACGCGCATGCCCGTGCCTTGGTACCATTCCCAGCCGGTCACCTCGCCGCAGTCTTTTTCGCGGTAGGCCAGCCAGTTGCGCTGACTTTCGCGGAGGGCCCGCTGCCAATCGCGCCGCTGGTTGGCGTTGAGATGGGAGGCCTTCTTGATTTCGTCGAGGGCTGTCTTGTAGGTCGCGTCGAGGGCCGCATCGGCGGCGGTCATCTCCAGAACATGGCACGCGACCATCTCCGGATTGGAGCCAGCATTGGCGCAATCGCCCGATTGCTCTGACGCCTTCTGGGCCAGGGCCATGCCGCCGCTGCAAAGCAGCAGCAAAAGGGCTGCCGCCCGCAGGTACCCCGATCCATCGTTCATGCGCATTCTGCTCCCCATTGCTCGACCCTCGCTTTAGGTTCGCGGCATTCATTTGCAACGCCGCTATAGGTCGACGATTATCGATCCGAAGACACGGCAACTCCAGGCCTTCGGCTGGGTACCAACCGCAACAAGCGGCAACAAGGAGTAGGTCATGGCAGGCAGGCTTCAGGGCAAGACCGCATTCTGCACGGCATCGGGGGCCGGCATCGGTCGCGCAACGGCGATGGCGTTCGCGCGCGAGGGCGCCCGGGTGATCGCGACCGATATCAGCGAAGACCGCATGAAGGGCCTGAGGGAAGCCGGCATAGCCGAATGCTTGAAGCTCGACGTGCTGGATACGGCCGCCGTGCGGGGAATCGCGAAACAGGTCGGCTCCGTCGACGTGCTGTTCAACTGCGCGGGCTTCGTGCACCACGGCGACGCGTTGCACTGCACGGACAAGGAGTGGGATTTCTCGTTCGACCTGAACGTCAAGGCGATGCATCGGGGCATCCAGGCGTTCCTGCCGGGCATGGTGGCGAAAGGCAAAGGCGCGATTGTCAACATGGCCTCCGGCGCCGGCCCCTCGAAGGCGGTCGCCAACCGCTACGTCTACACGGCGACGAAAGCGGCGGTGGTCGGCCTGACGAAAGCCGTGGCCTTCGACTTCATCAAAAAAGGCGTGCGCTGCAATTGCATTTGCCCGGGCACCATCCAGTCGCCCTCGCTCGATGACCGGATCGCAACATTGGGCAAGGAGGTCGGCAGCGTCGAGAAGGCGCGGCAGATGTTCATCGACCGGCAACCGATGGGGCGCCTCGGCAGCGCGGAGGAGGTGGCGCACATTGCAGTCTACCTCGCCAGTGACGAGAGCGGCTTCACCACGGGACAATCGTTCTTCGTCGACGGAGGATTTGCGCTGTGAAGAGCATGCACGAAGACCAGATACCCCAGGAAATCGATGGCGAGTCCGGTTTGCCGATCGGCCCGATGCTTCCCAATCCTGCGCCGGCGAAGCGACCGGAGCGCGTCGTGCTCGACGGGCGGTATTGCCGGCTGGAGCCGATCGATCCGGCGCGGCACCGCGATGAGTTGTTTGCTGCTTCGACACCGCCCGATGCGGCGCGGCGATTCCGCTATCTGTTCGATCTGGTGCCTCGGAGCAAAGCCGATCTCGACGAATGGCTGGCCAAGGCACACGCGAGCAACGACCCGCTGGTTTTCGCCGTGATCGACAAGCGTTCGGGGCGAGTGGAGGGGCGGCAAACGCTGATGCGCATCGATCCGGCAAACCAGTCGATCGAGATCGGCAACATCTATTGGGGTCCGGCGATCTCGCAGACGCAAGTGACCACCGAGGCGAACTTCCTGTTCGCAAAGTACGTGTTCGATACACTCGGGTACCGTCGCTACGAATGGAAATGCGACGCGTTGAACGCGCCATCGCGGAAAGCGGCGGAGCGGTTCGGCTTTACCTACGAGGGGCATTTCCGCCGCGCCGTGATCAACAAGGGCCGCACACGCGACACGACCTGGTTCGCGATTGTTTCGGAGGAGTGGCCGGCCGTGAAGGCCGCCTACGAGCGCTGGCTCGATCCGGCGAACTTCGACGCGAAGGGGCAGCAGAAAACGTCGCTGAGTGTGTTGATGGCTGCGGCGCTGGGGCGGAAGGGATGAAGTTGCGGCGGGCAACCAGCGTCGATCTTACCGCTGTCGTCGCGCTCCAGCAGTTAGCCTATGCGCGCAACCGCGTGCTGCTCGGTGTCGAGCCGCTGCCGCTGCTCGCGGACTACGCCGAGATCTTCCGCACGATGGAGATTTGGCTCGCTGGAGCACGCGGCGGGCTGGGCGACACGATCGAGGGTGTGTTGATCCTGGAGCCGCACGCCGATCACATGTTGATCTGGTCGGTATCGACGGCACCTGAGGCGCAATCGAAGGGGCTCGGCCGGGAGCTGCTGGCGGCAGCCGAAACGCGGGCGCGGGAATTGCGGCTAACGAAGATGCGGCTCTACACCGGAGCGATCCTCGAGCATCTCGTCGACTGGTACGGTCGCCACGGCTATACGGTCGAACGCATCGAGCAGATGCCGGACCGGCAGGTCGCGCATATGGTGAAGAGTTTGTAGTTGCGCCTTCGGTTGCCCAGTGCCAACCGGCGCGCGGATACGGTTGCCGGCGGTGCCTGACTTTCAGCTCGGCACCGCGGGAGGTCCCCAATACGGTGGGCATCCGGAAGCGAAACGAAACCGGCGCTTCCATAACCACGCGCCGGGCGCGAAGCGGGCGCCCGAAGGCGCAGCAAAAAAGTCACAGTTCGGCGCCAATGCACCCGGTTCGATGCGAGCGTTGAGCATTTGTTTCCGATGATCGGTTATGATCACGAACGAACAAGGTCTACCTTTCGGAGTTGTAGCCCCATGAAGCGCGCTCTTCTGGCAGCGGCACTTGCCGCCATATTCGGTGTTTCCATGGTCGGCGACGCAATGGTCAGCGCAGCTCAGGCCGACAGCAGCCGGAGCGAGCGCTCGGCCAGCTATCGCAAGAAGAAACCGCAGGTGCGCGGGTATGTGGCCCGCCGCGGCGGCTATTCCTATTCGTACAGCGATAGCATCGACACCTACGGCAGCGCCCGCACGGTCACCGGCGGTTCGCGTTATTACCGCGACGCCAACCTCGACCGGCAGACAACTTCGGGTCCGTTCGACCACGGCTTCTTTTTCGACTCGGGCGTTGCGCCTCGTGGCGGCGATTCCCCGTACATGCACTGAAGCCATTGCCTGCCCCACTGCGGCACCATTCCGACTTATGCTCCGACTTATGCTCTCAGCGGTTGCTGCATCGCGGCAACACGTTGCATGTGCAGTTGCTCCATGCGTCGCCTGACCACTGGCGCTGCGCCAAAACGGCGGCTATAGCGGATGTCTGAACGACTTTCGGACAACGGCATCCCGAGGCCCCCATGGCACATCGCAAAAGCCTGATCGCTGTTTCATTCGCCGCCGCAGCAGCACTGCTGATTTCGGCCGGCACCGCAGACGCGAAGTGCACGCGCCTGGCCTCCTCCGTCAACGACTACGGCAAGATCGGCCCGACCAACGACGCCAAGACGCTGCTCGACAAGCAGATTGCCGACAACATGGCGAAGCGCGGGGTCAAGACCTACAGCGTCGGCAAGAAGGACGTAACCTGCGAGCTGTTCCTGGATTTCGGCGTGTTCGACGAATACACCTGCAAGGCGGCCGCAACGGTCTGCTGGGGTGGTGAGACGGCATCAGGCGCGGTCGAAGCCAAGGCCGGTGAGCCGATCACGACCGGCAGCGTGAAGAAAGAGCCGATCGCGGCAAAGAAAAAGCCGGCGGCCGAGGCTCCGACCGAGGGAACAGGCGCCGCGCCGCTGGCGCCGACGCCGGTGAAGAAAAAAGATCCGGCGTAATCTGTAGGGTGCGAGAGGCAAAGCCGGCGTTGCACCAATCGAGCGCTCAACGGCGCACAGCAGCTTTGCCTTATGCACCCTACGCGGCATTACACAGCCGTGGGCACATCGTCCGCGGCTAATTTATTGTCGCGTGCGAAATGCAACATGGCCCGCTCCGCCAAGGCTGTGATCGTCAGCAGCGGATTGACGCCGAGCGAGCGCGGAATGATCGAGCCGTCGATGACGTAGAGGCCGCCGTGCACGTCGGTCGAGCCAACTCCGGTGCGGCCATCGAAGACGCGGCCCTTGTGGTCGACGACGCCGGCCGAACGGTCCGCGGCCATCCCGCAACCGCCGAGCGGATGCGCGGTCGCCGGTTGATGCCCCATAACGGTGCCAGCGAGCGGGTTCTTGACGTAGGAGCCGCCGGCCCGCTCGACCAATGCTTCCAGCGCCTTGTCTAATCGCGCGTAGACCGGCTGATCTTTGGCGTCCGGCCAGGAGAGGGCGAGGCGATCGTCCGTGAGTTGGAAACGTCCGGCCGCAGTGTCGTGACCGACCGCGAAGAACATCTGCAGCCCCGCGAACGGGCCTTTGTAGACGCCCGAAATGAGGCTCTGCAGCGCGCCAAGCAGCCGCCCGTTCGGCAGGAACATCAGCGGCAATGCGGGCGCCAGCGCCGACGGCATCGCACCTTCCTGGATGTGCATCTCATGGGCAAGATTCGCCGCGTCCGTGATGTCGATTTGACCCGAGACGGCCGCGCCGACGATGGCGCCCTCGATTTTCGCCGGATGGCCGACGCCGATGGCGTTGATCGGCAGCTTCGAGCCGTAGCCGAAGGCGACGATGTCGCCGTTGGCGGAAAAGCGTGCGCCGAGTTCATCCGAGACGGCAAGGCCGCGCTCGCGTGAGCGCAGCAGGATTTCGGTGGAGCCAAGGGTGCCTGCCGCCAAAATGACGACGGGTGCACGCAGCACGATCTCGCGGTTGCCTTTCCTGCCGGCCTCCAGCGGCGTCACGTGCACGGACCAGACGCCATCCGCGCCGCGCGCAATGTGGCTGACCGGCACGTTCGTGAAGATCTCGGCGCCGTGTGCTTCGGCGAACGGCAGGTAGGTCATCGCCACCGTGTTCTTGGCACCGACGTTGCAGCCAGCCATGCAGTCGCCGCACTGGGTGCAGGCGGGTTGCGCGATGCCGGCGGGATTGGTGTTGGCTTCGAAGCTCACGACGACCGGCGCCTTCGACGGCGGCACGCCGAGCGCATCGCTGACCTGGCGGAAGGCCTTGAACTTGTCGAGCTTGTCGGCACCTGCATGTGCGGTTGGCCGCAGCCACCGTGCAGCTCGGCGGTAGCCCTCGTCGATCAGGCCGTCCTGCTTCAATTGGCCGGGCCAGACGGGATCGTCGAACACGCGCTTGTCCGGGCGGAGCGCCACACCGGCATTGACCAGAGAGCCGCCGCCGAGTCCGCACCCGACGAGAATGTGCATGTCCTCGCCGAGGCGCACGTCGTAAAGCGCGTTCTCGGGGCCGGTGGTCAGCTTGTTCCTGCTGACGCGGAAATTGTTGCGGATGTCGGGAAATTTCGCCGGGAATTCGCCGGTGACGAACTCGCGGCCACGCTCCAACACCGCGACCTTGAGGCCCGCACGCGAAAGCCGCGCCGCGGAGACGCCGCCGCCATAACCGGAGCCGACGATGATCGCGTCGTAGCTGCTCTGGATCTGCTCGAGCGGGCGGGAGAGGCGTCGCATGCGGCATCCTTGCTCAGCAAAGCGTATGTTGCGGTGCACACTAATCGCACACGACATCCTCGCCAAGGCGGAGAGATGTCGCCCTCAGGCCCAGCAACCGTGTTGTTACCCCGGCCACGTCTTTGCGCCGCCATCGGCGAGTTTGGCCAACAACGGCGCGATCTGCCAGCGCGGGCCGAGCGTCGTCTCATAGTTGCGGATTTTCTCGGCGACCGCGGCCAACCCCCAAATGTTCTCGGCCTGCCACATCGGCCCGCCGCGCCAGGCCGCAAAGCCGTAGCCGGTGAGATAGATCGTATCGATATCGGAGGCACGCAGCGCGATCTTCTCGTCAAGGACCTTGGCGCCTTCGTTGACGAGGCGCAGCAGGCACCGTTCGACGATCTCGTCGGGCGTGTGCTTGCGCTGCGCGATCCCGAGTGACGCCGCCTCCAATTGAAACAGCGCGATAATCTCCGGGTCTTCGGCACGTTTACGATCCGCGCCGTACGTGTAGTAGCCCGCGCCGGCCTTCTGGCCGTGCCGCCCCATCTCGGAAATCTTGTCGGTGGCGCGGTAGAGTTGCGCCCGCTCGTTCGAGATGCGGTTTTCCTTGCGCACGAGATAGCCGACGTCGATGCCGGCCATGTCCATCATCGCGTTCGGCCCCATGGCGAGGCCCCAGGCTTCGAGCGCGCCGTCGATCCCGGCCGGCGTCGCGCCTTCGAGCAGCATCGCCTGCACCTCTTCGAGATATTCCTCCAGCATGCGATTGCCGATGAAGCCGAAGCAGACGCCGGCGACGACGCCGACCTTGCCGATGCGTTTTGCGACGGCCATGCCGGTCGCAAGCGTGTCCTTCGCCGTCGCCTTGCCGCGTACGATCTCGAGGAGGCGCATGATGTTGGCCGGCGAGAAGAAGTGCGTCCCGATCACGTCCTGCGGGCGTTTCGTTGCAGCCGCGATCTGGTCGACATCAAGCGTCGAGGTGTTGGAGGCGAGCACAGCGCCGGGCTTGGCTACGGCGTCGAGCTTGGCGAAGATCTCCTTCTTCAGCGACAGTTTCTCGAACACAGCTTCGACGATGAAGTCGGCTTGGCCGAGATCTTTGTAGTCGAGCGATGGCTTCAGGCGGCCGATGCGGGCCGCACCTTCGTCAGCTGTGATGCGCCCGCGCGAAACGTTGCTCTCGATCGTCTCGGTGATGCGCTTGACGCCGCGATCAAGTGCCGCCGGAGATGTTTCGATGATCGTGACGGGGAAGCCGGCATTGAGGAACGCCAGGGAAATGCCGACGCCCATGGTACCCGCACCGACCACGCCAACGGCCCTGACGTCACGCGGTTTCACGTCAGGCCCGATGTCGGGAATGTCGGCGGCCTTGCGCTCCGCGAAGAACGCGTATTGCAGCGCGCCCGCATAGGGGCTCGCGTGCAACTCCTCGAACAGCGCCCACTCGCGCTTGACACCCGCCTTGTAGGGGCTGCCGACGGCGGCTTCGACCGCGGCAATGCAGTTCTTCGCGGCCATGGGCCCGGAGGGATGCTTGGCGAGCGCAGCACGCCGCTTGTCGAAGAGACCAAGAGGTACGGACGCGGGATCGATGATCTTGGCGGACGTCGGGCGGGGCCCCTTGCCGGCGGCCACTAACTCCCGCGCCAACGCGATTGCTGCTGCGACCACATCACCGTCCACCACACGATCGACGAGACCGACCTTCTCCGCTGCCGCCGCGTTGATCGGATTGCCAGATACGATCATGTCGAGCGCCATCTCGACGCCGACCACGCGTGGCAGGCGTTGCGTGCCGCCGGCGCCGGGCAGGATACCGATTTTGACCTCGGGGAGGCCCAACTGGCCGACCGAGCGCAACGCTACGCGGTAGTGGCAGCCAAGCGCCAATTCCAGCCCGCCGCCAAGCGCCAGCCCATTGACGGCGGCGACAACCGGTTTCGGCGACGCCTCGATGCCATCGATCACGTCGGGAAAGTTCGGCGCCTTGAGACCAGCCTTGAATTCCGCGATGTCGGCGCCGGCGCAGAAGGCGCGGCCCTCGCCCGTCACCACGATCGCTTTCACGCTCGGGTCGGCAATCGCTGCCGCCGTCGCCGCCTCGAGTTCTACCCGCACCTGATGGCCGAGCGCGTTCACGGGCGGGTTGGCGAGGCTCAAAATCGCGATTTCGCCGTCCTGCCGGACATTCACCTTCGCCATGGCATGTGCCTTTCGCTCAATTTGCGGGATTGCCGTTCGGGTTCCGGGTTTCTTTTGCCAGGAGCCGAGCCCGTGTTTAGGTTCGCGGAAAACTATTGAGGAGGATTCGCCGATGCTCAAGGGCCTCATGATGGACCGGCCGCTGCTGGTCTCGAGCCTGATCGACTTTGCCGCCGAGATTCATGGAACCGTGCCTATCACCACCTCGACCGTCGAAGGTGGCATCACGCGCACGACGATCAGGCAGGCCCGGGCCCGCATCGCGCAGCTGGCGAACGTCCTCATCAAGCTCGGCGTCAAGCCCGGCGACCGCGTCGCGACACTCGCTTGGAATACGCAGCGGCATTTCGAGCTCTATTATGCGATCTCCGGCATCGGCGCCATCTGCCACACGATCAACCCGCGCCTCTTCCCCGAGCAGATGACGTACATCGTCAATCACGCCGAGGATAAATTCCTGTTCTTCGATCTGACGTTTTTAGCCCTGATCGAGAAGCTGCAGTCGACGTTCAAGCCGATCGGCACCTACGTGCTGATGACCGACAAGGCGCATATGCCGGCCGAGACCAGCGTCGCCGGCCTGCTTTGCTATGAAGAACTGCTGCCGCTGGGCGAGACCGCGATCGTGTGGCCCGAGTTCGACGAAAACACGGCTTCGGCATTGTGCTATACGTCCGGGACCACGGGCGAGCCGAAAGGCGCGCTGTTCTCGCATCGCTCGACCGTGTTGCATGCGTTGTGCGCTGTCGCATGCCTGCCCGGTCCCTTCGGCGCCGAAAAGCCGCTGCTGCCGGTGGTGCCGCTGTTTCACGTCAACGCCTGGGGCTTGCCCTATTCGGCCATGCTGTCCGGCACGCCGCTCGTCATGCCCGGCCCGAAGCTCGACGGTGCCAGCCTGTTCGACCTGCTCGACGGCGAGAAGGTCTACTCGACGTGGGGCGTGCCGACCGTCTGGATCGGCCTCCTCGCCGAGATGCACAAGCGCGGGCGCAAACCCAACAATTTCTCCGAGCTGATCGTCGGCGGTTCGGCGGCGCCAGCGGCGATGATCGAGACCTTGGAACAGACGTGGGGCGTCAATGTCGTGCACGCCTGGGGCATGACCGAGATGAGCCCGATCGGCACCTTCGGCAACCTTTCGCCGGAGATGAAGGCGATGCCGTTCGCCGAACGCCTGAAGATCAAAAGCCGCCAAGGCCAGCGGCTCTACAGCGTCGATTTCAAAATCGTCGACGAGGACGGCAAACGCCAACCGCACGACGGCGAAGCGCAGGGCGAGTTGTTCGTGCGCGGGCCAGGCGTCATTTCAGCCTATTTCAACAACCCGAAAGCGTCCGAGGCGGCGTTCGACAAGGACGGCTGGTTCGGCACCGGCGACGTCGCCAAGGTGACGGCCGACGGCTATCTGACGCTCGTCGATCGCACCAAGGATCTCGTCAAATCGGGTGGCGAATGGATCAGCTCGATCGACGTCGAGAACGAGGCGATGGCCTGCCCCGGCGTCGGCAACGCGGCCGTCATCGCCGTGCCGCATGCGAAATGGTCGGAGCGGCCGTTGCTGGTCGTCGTCAAGGCGGCAGGTGCCGATCCGACACGAGAGCAGATCCTGGCGCATCTGGCGTCGCGCCTCGCCAAGTGGCAGGTGCCCGACGCTGTCGTGTTCACCGACAGCCTGCCGCTCACCGCCACCGGCAAGATCTCGAAGAAGGATCTGCGCGCCCGTTATGCGGACTTCAAGCTGGCGGAGTGAGTGGGCGACAACCCCGCGAGCCGCTCGGTCAACACCGTCGCCTCGACGCCTTGACCGAAACCGCGCACGAGATCGAAGAAGCCGCGCGTGCCGGAGCCGAGCACCGGCGCCGCGAGGCCGTCGAATTTCGACCACATGTCGTCCCAACGCATCGGATTTCTTGGATCGCCCTTCGCGGCCTCGATGCGGATGAGCTTGGCCGGTCCGTTACCTGCGTCGACTTCAAGGCCAGCGGTCGCGAACCCGATCGAGGCGTCGGCCGTTGCGTCGATGCGCGCAGCCGTCGCCAGCACATCTTTGTCCGCCGTCCAGGGCTCTCGGAAATCGCCGGCCGAAACGGGCCGGCCATGCAGCGCCAGCGCGATGCAGTAGCGGAGATCGAATTTGGCGGCGAGCGGCGTTTCGGGGCGTCCATTTGCGAGCCCCGTCATCTGCATCGCCAAAGGAGACACCGTCGCGCGGACACGGCGGATGTTGACTGGAGCGATTCCTGATGCCAGCGCCGCATCGACTGCCGGATGGACGAGATGGCAGGCGGCATACGGCTTGAAGCTGTTGTTGAGAATTTCCCAGCCTGCGAAATCCGGCAGCTTGAACTGAAGCTTGCCGTCCTGAATCAGCGCCTTGTCGAGACCGCCAGGCTCGAGCGTGGCAGGCGCCCCAATCAATCCCGCCGCCGCAAGTTCCGCCGAGAGAATGCCGTCCATCGCGGCTTTGCCGGCGTGGAACGGTTTCGCCATCGTGCCGAACGACGCCGCAAGGCCGCCAGCCTGCGTTGCCGCCAGCGCCAGCGCGTGCGTCGCGCGCTCGGTGTCGAGGCCCATCAGGCGTGCAGAAGCTGCCGCTGCACCGATGCGACCGAAAACGCCGGTTCCATGCAGCCCCCGCGCAGTCAGGCCTTGGCCGAGGCCGTAGCCGACACGCGCCACCACCTCGAACCCGGTAACGAAGGCTTCAAGCATGGCGCGGGCCTTGGTCCCACGTGCTTGCCCAAGGGCCAATACCGCCGCCCAGACCGGCGCGCTGGTGTGCGTGATCGCGGGGACATAGGTGTCGTCGAAGTCCAGGCAATGCGCCAGCGTGCCGTTGGCCAAGGCAGCGGCAGACGCGGTCGCCGGTTCCCCAAATAACACCGTCGAACGTCCGTGGCTTTGCCACCCGGCAACCGTGGCGCGCACGACGCGGCCTGCGGCCTCGTCGCGGGCGCCGATCGCCACCGCCAGCCAGTCGGCGAGGCAGAGCCTGGCTGCGTCGATCACCGCGTCCGGGATCGGCGCCTGCGTGGAACCGGCGATGTAGTCGCCGAGTATGCGCGCGTGCGACTTTTCCGCCGTTGCTGATGTTGCCGTCATCGTTGCTGTCCTCTCGAGTTGTGGCCTTTCAAGCTGTGACCGTGACCGGATTCGTTGCCGGCTTGCGTCGCCAGGCGACCATGAGCAACCCGGCGAGAATACCGAAATTCAGAATGTTCGCGGCAAGCCCGGTCGCGAACGCCGGATAGTACGAACCGAACGCATCATAGATCACGCCCGCACTCCAGCCACCGAACGCCATGCCCGCGGTGCCGGTCAACAGCAAGGCCGGCATCCGCCAGCTGGCTTCGCCCGCCGGAAAGAATTGGCGCGCCGCAAGCATGTACGCCGGGATCAGGCCACTGAACCCCAGCCCGAAAGCCGCCGCCACGAAGAACAAACCGACCTCGTCCTGCGTCGTCAGAAAGCCCACCACCGTGATGGCCTGCGCGCCCGAGCATGCCACCAGCGTCGCGAGGCCGCCGATCCGGTCCGACAGCCAGCCCCAGAACTGGCGGCTGAAAAACGCGCAGATCAGCAGCAGCGACAGCATGGCGGCGCCGCGCGAGGCGGCCATCCCGAGATCACCGCAAAATGCAATCAGGTGCGCCTGCGGCATCGCCATCGGCACGCAGCAGAGGAACGAGGCAAAACAAAGCAGCGAGAACACCACGACCGAGGGCAGGCCGAGCACGCGTCCAACTTCCTGGCCGGGAGCTGGAGCCGATCCACCGTCCGGTGCCTTCGGCGGCCGGCGCAGGAAGATCAGGGCGAGCGGCACCACCAACGCCGCGACGAGCAAACCGAAGCCGACCATCGTCTGCCGCCAGCCGATCTGCGCAATGACGCGCTCGAACAGCGGTGGCCAGACTGCGCCCGCCATGTATTGCCCGCTCGCGATCAGAGCCACGGCGGTCCCGCGACGGCGGTCGAACCAGCGCGTGACATAGACATAGAGCGGCGCATTGATGCCGGCATTGCCGAGGAGGCCAATGAACAGGCCGTGCCCGACGTAGAGCTGCCACGCCTCGCCGCCAGACGACAGAATGAGCCCGGCGCAGACCATGAGCACGCCACCGATCACGGTCCAGCGGACGCCGACCTTTTCCGCGACGAGCCCCATGGCGAGGCCGCCGACGCCGGTGCCGAGCCACGCCAGCGCATTGGCGCCCGACGGCACCGAGCGCTGGCCGCCAAGCTCGGCCGCGATCTGCTTCAAGGCGACGTTGACGATGTGCGGCGCACCGAACGAGATCGCGAGGATCAGGAGCGTCGCGACTGCAATTGTCCACGCCTCCCGGCTGTCGATGCGCGGATCCATATCGTGTCTCTCCCCCGTCGCTGCACAATTCCGACGCACCGCTTCAGGCGCTGCCAGCGCTTTGTTCTCCAATGGATACCAGAAAACCGGCGATTGGCGAGCGGCCGCCCCCCGCATGCCACACGTGCCAGACATGTCATTGACGCGGAACCGTCCGAGGCGGTACGCGAGGGTGCGCCCAGTCTTACGCATCCAGCGCCCCACGAGCCCCGAGGATCGATGCGCCGCCGCTTCCACTTCATCACCAACACCCGCGCCGGACGCGGCCGCAACGCGCTCGCCGCCGAGGTGATCGCCCGTGTTCAGGCGGCGGGTGCAGAGGCGCTGACGAGCACCGCCAACAGCGAAGCCGATGCGTTGGCTGAGGCACGTCGCATCGCAGAAGCGGGCACAGCCGAAGCGATTGTCGCAGCTGGCGGTGACGGCACGATCCGGCTCGCCGCCAAGGCCGTTGCCGGCACCGGCGTGGCGCTCGGCGTCATTCCGCTCGGCACCGGCAACGTGCTGGCTTATGAAGTGGGTCTGCCGCGCAACGCTGGAGCAATCGCCGAGCTGCTGCTCCGCGGGCGCGCGCGCTCAATCAAAACCGCGACCGCCAACGGCGAGCTGTTTCTGCTGATGGCCGGTGTCGGCTTCGATGGCCGCGTGATCGGCGGCTTGAACCACGCCTGGAAGAACCGGCTCGGCAAACTCGCCTATCTGCCGCCCGTGCTCGCCGCATTGAGCTGCAAGGCCGACGTGCTGGCCATCGACATCGACGGCCGGCCCCACCAAGCCACATGGGTCGTCGTTGCCAACGCGCGCTGCTACGGCGGTGCCTTTGTCATGGCGCCCGGCACATCGATCCTGACGCCCGGCCTGGAGGTCGTCCTGTTTCGCGGCCAGCACATCGCGCAACGCGTCGTGGAACTGACGAAGCTCGGATCGGGCGGCGTCACACGTTCCGATTCGATCCTGACTCTGCCGGGTCGCACGATCACGATCACCAGCGCCAAGCCCGTCCCATCGCAGATCGACGGCGACGCCTTCGCCACCACCCCGCTCACCATCTCGGCCGACGGACCGGACGTGTTGCTGATCATCCCATAACGCCGCAACGCGCCAAGGTGGCAGCTTCAACAAACCGTCATGCGAATCGCTTAACACTGCAGGCGTGGATACGTACGCGCGTGCCGCATTCGATCGCCGAGGACTCATCCTTCGCGATCACCGGACGAGAGCATGCCAAGTATGCTCGTACAATGTATGCACGCACAACGGACACAAGCGATGAGCCAGGATGGACGCCGCGCCGATCGGAAGGGTTCGCGGCTTGTTTCATCTTTGGCAAGGCACTCTCGTCCCGACGACAATGCCCTTCCGTTTTCGGCTAACGCCAGTCTCGATCACACGCCGACCTCGTATCCAGCCTGCAAGCGGGACCTTGCAAGGCGGAACATCGGCGTGCGCGCGGGTCTTGGTATGATGCCGGCCAACGACGATGGAGTGATCCCATGCCGACACACCGTCATTCGCGACCAAAACCAGCACAAAGGCACGAGCGGCGCCTGGCGAGTACCGTGCGAGGCCCCCATCTTGATATTCGTCTCTGGCGCATCAAACCGTTCCATCCCCCATGTCGGCACTGACTGAGCTCTGCAGGCGGGGTGTGCGACCCTGAGCCTGCCACGCGATGCGGCCGGCCCCTCCGGGGGCCGGTCTTTTACTTTTCCAGCGCGCCTTGGGCGGGTAGTGTGGCTGACCCAACCGCGAGGACGCGAACCATGAAACTCAAGCTCCACCACATCAATCTCTGCTCGACCAACGTTCCCGCCCTAGACGCGTTTTATCGCGACGTGCTCGACATGGGCGAGGAGCCGGGCTTGAACGCCAACCGCGACACGTCGGGCGGCTATGCCGGCAAGGTCGCCTTCCGCACCGACGGTACGACGCAGATGCATCTGGCCGAGAAGGATCTCGGCGTCGGTTTCCGCACCGGCCAGGCCGTGAACCCGATCGAACGCGGCCACATCGCTTTCCGCACCGACGACATCGCCGGCTTCAAGGAACGGCTGAAGGCCAAGGGGATCCCGTTCTCGGACTATGGCGCCTGGGCGATGAAGGGCTGGGAGCAGATTTTCTTCTACGACCCCGACGGCAACATCATCGAGGTCCACCAGGTGACCGGCCCGGTCAGTTGAAACGACCGTTGCGCGGCCGCTCCGTCCGGGAAACAAAGTGGGTATGACGGCCACCGACTCACAGCTTTGGCGGCGGTGACGAATGTGCGACTCTGCGCGCACCTGATTCGCGCCGCCGGAGCCACCCCGTGACCACCGCCAGCCCCACGCAATCCGACGGCGCACTGATCGAGCAGTTCCTCGAAATGCTCGGAGCGGAACGGGGCGCGGCACGCAACACGACGGACGCTTACCGCCGCGACCTCGAGGATCTCCAGGGCTTCCTGGCCACCACCCGCCAAACGCTGGTGACGCTGACACCGCGCGACATCAGCGCGTACATGAAACACATCTCGGAAGCCGGTCTCGCGGCCTCGTCCCGCGCGCGCCGCCTCTCCGCCATCCGCCAGTTCTGCCGCTTCCTTGCTGCCGAGGAGATCATCGACGACGATCCGGCGCGCGGCTTTTCCGGCCCGCGCAAGGAACGTTCGCTGCCGAAAACGCTGTCGGTTGCCGAGGTCGAGCGGCTGTTGGACACCGCGGGCAGACGCATCGAGGCGTTCACCGGCCGCGACCGGTTCCGGGCGTTGCGTCTGCACGCGCTGCTCGAGGTTCTCTACGCGACCGGCATGCGCGTCACCGAGCTTGTCTCCCTGCCCCGCTCCGTCCTGACGGGCGACGACCGGGTGCTCACCATCACGGGCAAGGGTGGCCGCGAGCGCCTGGTGCCGCTCAATTCCACTGCCCGTGCCGCGCTCGACCGCTATCTGGCCGTCGGCGCCGAAGCCGACAGCGACATCGCGCCGATGCTCGAGACCAAGTGGCTGTTCCCCTCGAAGAGTGCCGAGGGCTATCTCACCCGCCGCCGCCTCGCCCAGGAGTTGAAGGCGCTCGCGGAGGAAGCCGGGCTCGACCCGGAGCGAATCTCGCCGCACGTGCTCCGGCACGCCTTCGCCAGCCACCTGCTCGACCGCGGCGCCGATCTGCGTTCCGTGCAGCAATTGCTCGGCCATGCCGACATCACCACGACACAGATCTACACCCATGTGCTGGAAGAGCGACTGCGCAAGCTGGTCCACGACCATCATCCGCTTGCCAAGGCACATCTGCAGCAGAATTGATCTCGTTGAAACTCCTGTTCAAAAGCCCGCGACACGCAACTTGACAGCGTCACTTGCGGCTACAATGTACCCGACGAATCTCCTGATGGCCGTTGCCCGGGTTGCATGCACCCGCGGCGGCCCAGAAACGAGCGGGGCAGCCCCATGCGCACCTACATCGAGTTCGAGAAGCCGATCGCGGAACTCGAGAGCAAAGTCGCGGAATTGCGCTCGCTCGCCGAAGGCGACGGCTCGAACGTCTCGATCGGCGAAGAGATCAGCAAGCTCGAGCAGAAGGCACGCCAGCTGCTGGTCGAGACCTACGCCAAGCTCAACCCCTGGCAGAAGACGCAGGTCGCCCGCCACGCCGAGCGCCCGCATTGTCTCGACTATGTCGGCGGCCTGATCGAGAGCTTCACGCCGATGGCCGGCGACCGCTATTTCGCCGAAGACGCGGCCGTGATCGGCGGCACCGGCACGTTCCGCGGACGCAGCGTCATGGTGATCGGCCATGAGAAGGGCCACGACACCGAAAGCCGGATCAAGCACAACTTCGGCATGGCCCGGCCCGAGGGTTACCGCAAGGCCGTGCGCCTCATGGAGATGGCCGACAAGTTCGGCCTCGCCGTGCTGACGCTGGTCGACACGGCTGGCGCCTATCCGGGCGTCGGCGCGGAAGAACGCGGCCAAGCCGAGGCAATCGCCCGCTCGACGGACTGCTGCCTCGCGCTCGGCGTGCCGATCGTCACCGTTGTCATCGGCGAGGGCGGCTCGGGTGGCGCCGTCGCCATCGCAACCGCCAACCGCATCCTGATGCTGGAGCACTCGATCTATACCGTCGCCTCGCCTGAAGCCGCCGCATCGATCCTGTGGCGCGACAGCGACCGTGCCAAGGACGCCGCCACCTCGATGAAAATCACGGCGCAGGACTTGCTCGCCCTCGGCGTCATCGACGACATCATTCCGGAGCCGGTCGGCGGCGCACACCGCGACAAGGACGGCTCGATCGAGCGCGTCGGCGCGGCGATCGAGAAGACGCTTGCCCCCGTCGACCGTATGAAACCGGAAGAGATCCGCAAGCAACGCCACGACCGCTTCCTGGCGATCGGCCGCTCGCTGTGACGCTGTAGGTTGGGTTGGCTGTAGTTAGCTGTAGCCTGGAAGCACGCCCCGGCATGACACGGAGCTGTGCTGCGTGAGCGCCGCTTGACCCAACCGACGCCAATGCCTCAATGCGACCTGACCGCGTCCGAATCGGCCGTGCTTGGCTGTTCCGACGGATCGGGGATGTGCAGGAAAAGCGCACACACGATCGCGGCGATCAGCGCCAGCAACGCCAGGCCGTAGAGGCCGCCCGAGAAGTCGCCGGTCACGTCCTTCATGTACCCGACGTAATACGGTCCGACCGTGCCGCCGAGATTGCCGATGGAGTTGATCCAGGCAAAACCGCCCGCAAGCGCCGTTCCCCGCAGGAACATCGGCGGCATCGCGAAGAACGGGCCCTTCGAGCCATAAAAGCCCATGGCGGCGAGCGACATGCCGGCGAGCGCCCAGCCGCCACCCAAATTTCCGGCCGGGCTGATGGCGTAGCCGGCGAGCAGGAGGCCGCCCGTCGACAGTATGCACGCGGCCAGCAGGTTCCATCTGCGCTCGTTCATTTTGTCGGACACACGGCCCCAGGCGACCATGGCGATACCACCGCAGATGTAGGGGATCATCGTCAGCCAGCCGACCTGCATATTGGTCAACGTGCCGAACGACTTGATGATCTGCGGAATGAAGTAGAGCATGCCGAGGCTGGCGGTGACGATGCCGAAATAGTTGATTGCCATCAGCAGGACTTTGCCGTTGATCATGGCGTTCCACAGGTCACGATCGGCCACGCGCGACCACACCAGCATGCCGAACAAACCGAAGACGTAGGGAATGAGCACGATCAACATCGTCGCCACATCCTTGTGGATCCCCGGGAAGATCGACTTGAGCCACGCGGTGACCGGGGGACTGTAGGCGGTCTGGTAATAGAGCATGGCAAGGCTCGCCAGCGTGATCGCGAGATACATGAGCGTCAGCAGCAACACCTTGGGGTCTCGCAGGGCGCGCCACATATTGTGCGTCTCTGGCTCCCCCGTCACCTTGCGCTCGGCATTGAGGCGGGCGGTGAGCCAGGCCTTTTCTTCCGCATTGAGGAATTTCGCCTGTTCCGGCCGGTCGGTGAGCACGACGAGCGTCAGGACGCCGATGAAGATCGTTGGCAGCGCCTCCGCGAGGTACATGATCTGCCAGCCCTTGAGGCCGAACATGCCGTCGAGGCTGAGCAGCCACGTCGACACCGGCGCGCCCATGGCGACGGCGATCGGCAGCCCCACCAGGAAGCCCGAGACGATGCGCGCGTGGTGCTTCCTCGGAAACCAGTAGGTGAAATAGAGCAGCATCCCTGGGAAAAATCCGGCTTCGGCGACACCCAGCAGGAAGCGAACGATGGCGAAGCTGGTGACGTCGTAGACGAAGGCCATCAGGGCCGCGAAGATGCCCCACGTGACCATGATCCGCGCGATCCAGATCCGCGCGCCGACCTTTTCCATCACGACGTTGCTCGGCACTTCGAAGATGAAATAGCCGAGGAAGAAGGTGCCGAGCGCGAAGCCGAATTCGGTGGCCGAAAGCTTCAGGTCGCCGCGCATCGTCAGGCCGGCGAACGAGACATTGATGCGGTCGATGTAGGCCAGGATGTACGACAGCAGCGCGAACGGCAGCAGGCGCATATAAACCTTGCGCATCGCCGATTTTTCGATCGCCTCTTCCACGTCAGCCTCCCGGTCGTTGTTGTCTCGGCTGGGTCTTGAATGCAGCAAAGCAACCCTGCGGCACGGCCCTTGCGTTAGACGTTAGGCGAATTCCGCACCCGCGTCACGCGCGCAAGGATCGGCCAGTGCCTGTCTGGCAGGTGCGATTCAATCGAGTTGACGTTGCCCTGCGCCCGCGACAGGTCGTCGACCAGTCCGTCGGCGCAGAGTTCCCGCCCGATCTTAACGGTGTCGTCGATCGTCAGCCCGTCCTCGGTGAACTCCTCGACCCGGCTCGGCATCGACGTTGCTGCACGTCGTCAAGACGAAGGGGCTCGAGTGTTGCGATAGGGCGAGCTTTGACGCGTCGCTAGAACCGAGGCGCTTGCGCGCGTGCGATCCCGCGTTCCGACATTCCGGCCCCACCCATTCGCTATTGGCTATTCGCCATTCGCTCACCTAGGATCGCTGCAGACGCGAACATGAAGGCTTGAGAGCATGAGCGACTGGAGCAAGGTGACGCGGCCCGTGCCCGTTCCCAATCAATGGACGAAACCGTTCTGGGACGCGGCACAGCGGAACACCCTCGAACTGCAACGCTGCCAGACGTGCAAGCACTTCCAGCATCCGCCCTACGCGACCTGCCTCAAGTGCATGTCGATCGATCTGAAGTTCGAGGCCGTGCGCGGCGCCGGCACCATCTACGCCTACACCATCATGTATCACACCGGCGACAAGCGTTTCGCGTCGGTCGTGCCCTACGCGTCGATCATCGTCGAGCTCGACGACGCGCCGGGCGCTCTGCTTGCCGCCAATCTGATGGGTTCGCCCTACACCGAAGCCAAGGTCGGCCGCCGCGTCGAGGTGATTTTCGAACCGCTCAACGACGAGATCACGCTGCCGCAATTTCGATTGGCGCGCGCGCCCGCCGCTGCCTAAAGGGATCAAGCGCCATGTGGGAAAATCGCTGCAAGATCGCCGTCAGCGGCGTCGGATACTCCAAAGCCACGCGCTCGGCGGACATTCCGCTCGCCGCGCACGCGCTCGAGGCCGTGAAAGGGGCGGTGGCCGATAGCGGCCTCGAGATGTCGGACATCGACGGCCTCTCGACCTATCCGGAGTTGCCGGCGACGGGACATGCCGAAGTCGACGGCATCTCCGTCGTTTCCGTCAACTGCATGATGGCGATGCTCAAGCTGCCGAACCTCACCTGGCATATGCAGGCCGGCAGCAACAACATCGGCGGCGCCGTGCAGACGGCGACAAACGCGCTGCTGGCAGGCATGTGCAAGTACGCAGTCGTCTGGCGCGCAATGCACAACCCGAAGGGCACCTACCAGAACTTACCCAGCGGGCAAGCCGCCGGGCCGACGCAATTCACCGGACCGTACGGCTTCGGCGGACCGGGCCAGCACATGGCGGTTGCCTACACGCGCTATCTGGAGCGCAACAACCAGTCCCGCGACAAGATGGTGACGCTGGCGCTGACGCAGCGCAAACACACCCAGCACAACCCGCATGCGTTCTTCTACGGAACGGAGCTGACGCGCGAGGACTATTTCAACTCGCGCATGATCGCGCATCCCTTCTGCCTCTACGATTGCGATATTCCGGTGCAAGGCGCAGTCGCGATCGTGCTGACAACGGCCGATCGTGCGCGCGATCTGAAACCGCAGCCCGCCTACCTCGCCGGCTACGGCCAGCGCCTGCATTTCGAGGTCGCCGGTCGCATCGGCAGCCTCGCTGACTACATGGAAGGCGGGTCGAGTTCGTCGAAACTCACCTGGGAGCGCTCGGGCTTCACCCCAAAGGACGTCGACGTCGCGCAGATCTACGACGGTTTCTCGGCCTCGGTGATCTACGGCCTGGAGTCCTACGGCTTCTGCAAGGAGGGCGAGGCGCTCGATTTCATCCAGGACGGCCGGATCGAGCTCGACGGCGAGCTGCCGATGAATACGTTTGGAGGCAGCTTGGGAACAGGCCGAATCCACGGCCTCTGGCACATCATCGAAGGCGCGTTGCAGGCCTCGGGCCGCGCCGGTTCGCGCCAGGTGAAAGGCGCCAACGTTTCGTTCGTCGGTGCCAGCGCGCCGATCGTCACGGGCACGACGTTCATCTTCGTCGGCGACCCCTACTGAGCGTTGCGGATCACTGAGGCGCTGCCTCTTGGCAAACGGGATATCAAGGAATGACCGAGAACATCTTTTCCGGCCTGAAGGTCATCGACTGCGCCAGCTGGATCGCGGGACCGGCGGCGGCGACCATCCTCTCCGACTTCGGCGCCGACGTCATCAAGCTCGAACCGCCGGGCGCCGGCGACCCCTGGCGCGCATCGACGCCCATTCCCGGCAAGACCACCGATTACTACTGGCAGCTGACATCGCGCAACAAGCGCAGCCTCGCCGTCGACCTGAAGCACGCCGACGGCCTCGCCGTGCTCAATCGGCTGATCGCCTCGGCGGACGTGTTCGTGACGAACTTTCCGCTGCCGGTGCGCGATCGCCTCAAGATCGCCGCGGCGCATCTGCTCGCGATCAATCCACGCCTGATCTACGCCTCGTTCACGGCCTACGGCGAGGAGGGCGAGGAAGCCGCGAAAACCGGCTTTGACGCGACCGCTTACTGGGCCCGCTCCGGATTGATGGACATGGTGCGTGCCACCGGCGACACCGAACCGGCGCGCTCGGCACCTGGGATGGGCGACCACCCCAGCGGCACCGCGTTGTATGCCGCGATCGTCACGGCGCTCTACCGCCGCGAAAAGACCGGCAAGGGCGGCGTCGTGCAAACCTCGCTGATCCAGAACGGGCTGTGGGCCAACGCGTGCTTCGTGCAGAGCCGGTTGTTCGGCGAACACATCGCGCCGCGCCCACCACGTGCCAAAGCGCCGAATGCGCTGGCCAACCACTATCGTTGTCGCGATGGCCGGTGGTTCCTGATGGCACTGCACAACGAGCAGCGCCAGCTGCGTGAGTTCCTCGCCGTCATCGGCGCAACGCAACTGGCAGACGACCCGCGTTTCAAGACCAGCGATGCGCGCAAGCAGAACGCCGTTGCCCTGACCGCGATCCTCGACGAAGTTTTCGCACAACGCGACTTTGCGGAATGGCGCGCGGTTCTGGATGCCGCAGGCGTCACGTTCGGCGGCGTGCATACGGTGAACGAGGCGTCCGGCGATGCCCAGTTCCAGCAGATCGGTGCGCTCGTCCCGTTCGCGGACGGCAAGGGCCTGACCGTGTCGAGCCCGTTCCATATCGACGGCGAGACCAAGGTTGCGCCGCAACGTGCGCCAGCCGTCGGCCAGCATTCGGACGCGCTCCTGCGCGAAGCCGGCTACTCCGCCGACGACATCGGGCGCCTGCGTGGCCTGGGTGTACTCGGGTAGGGCGAGGGGTCGCTTGGTGGTTGGCGTCAAGAGTCGATGTATGAAGTATCGCTTCACACGTGATGCGCGCCGTGCGGTGTTGGCTCGCGCTGTCCGGTTTCGGAGGTCAAGCTGTAAAGAAGCGAGCCGCTCTGTACGGGCGCAAGTCGTCGCTTGTGACCCGAAGGAGAAGGATTGGGGCCCTCTCCGTACTCAAGGTCGAAGCACCTCCGAGAGCCGACGAGACACTGGGATGGCAGACAATGGTCTGTGCTACCCAAGGACATGATTGCGCTTTCGCGGCTCAGCGGCAGGCCTTCTCGTCCACATCGTCACGCGTCCACTTGAGCAAATGCTCCATTGTCGTGTCTTTGCGTTGCTGCGCAATGACCGCCAGCCTCTGGCGATGACCGGACCGAATGAGAGCGACGACGGCGGCGTTCGGATAGGCATAGTGTCGTTGCGTCACGCGCACGAGCAGAACCTCGGCAACGGCGGGATCCTTGGCGGCGTTAATGCGGCACAAAGCCCGATAGGCGTACTCAGGGATGTGGCGCTCGGAATTTTGCAGAAGGGACAAGAGCTTCTGTACCGGGTCGTCACTGATTTCGCCCCAGCGCTCGATAATGGCAT